>CAXTCN010000164.1:0-10038 GCA_964242575.1 uncultured Acetobacteraceae bacterium
CTTGCTCATTCACCCAAATGAGGAAAGGCGAAGGCACCCTGAAAGGGGTGCATCTAACGTCCACCCCTTTCAAGGTGTTGCTGCCCGCGCCTGGGCGAGCACCCGCGTGGTGGAGACCTGGGCACGCGCGATGGTGCCGTCGACGTATCCCTTGGGCTTGGCAACCTTGGGTCCGCGCTTGCTGGTGGCGACCTGACGAGGATCGACGTTGCGTGCCAACTGCAGCAGCCGATCAGCCAAGGCGGTGGGGTCGCCTTTGCAGGAACGCCACTGCTCGGGCGGCAGCGCGATGAGCATGCCCTCGCAGCCGCTCCTGATGTGCAAGGCCAAATGATAGGTGGACACCTCCGGCGGCGGCTCCTGTTGCTGGTGCGCCTGCTCCACGCAGCGCTGCAGCAGGGTCAGGACGTTGTAAGCCAAAACCGCCACGGCGAAGCCCAGCAGCGCCGCGCGGGGGTGGCCCAGGCTGCGGAGTTCGCTGTGCAGCACGGCCTCCAGCCGCTGGAACATGCCCTCGATACGCCAACGCGTGCGATACAGCTCGGCAATCTGCCCGGCGCCGATCTCCTCGGGCAGGTTGCTCCACAGCCGGATCGCGCGCTCGCCCGCTTCGGTCGGCGTGTCCAGTGCAAGCTCAATGCGCCGCCATGGTGCGCCCGTCACCTCGATCCGCTGTTCGCGTACCTGGCTGGTTTCGGTTTGGCCGCATCCGTGCCATTCCCCTTGGCCGACCCGGTATTATGTAGCAGCCACACCTAGCCTTCTTACCCTCTTGCCGGCCCAATCGAACCCCCGCACCCTCCGGGCATGTCCGATTCGATTGATCCCAAGGTAAAGGCTAAGGCAGAGCAGCACCTTGCCACCAAACCGAACAGTCGGGCCGCGAAAGCGATAAGGGCGATCCTCGACAAAGGCAGCGTGACCACCGCCGATCTGGCCGTCCTGGGTTACGATCATCCGCCGCGCGCCGCTCAAGACGTCAAAGACGCGACGCTCCCGCTCATAATGAAAATGGTTCGGCGAGCGGACGGCAAGCGCATGGCGTCCTATCGGTTCCCGACTGAAGCGGAAGCTGTTGCAGGACGCGCGCTTAGAAGTGGGCGCCTGAATGTTAGGCCCATGTTCCGCCGCGAGCTGATGAAGCATTACGGTAGCGCCGATACCATCACGGGCGCGAAACTGCCTGCCACTATGCTTACCGTGGATCATCGGGTGCCGTTCCAAGTCAGCGGCGATGCTGGGCTTGAGGATGAGGACATATCTCAATTCATGCTGCTTGACCGCAGTATGCAGAGTGTGAAGGCCTGGACCTGCCGGCACTGCCCCAATGTCACTACGGGGCTGCTGGACCCGGAGGTGTGCGGGCGGTGTTTCTGGGCCTACCCGGAGAGTTACGACCACGTTGCCACGGTGGAAGTTCGCCGAACGGACATCGTGTGGCAGGGTAGCGATATCCCTCTGCATGACCGATTGCAGGAGAGAGCGAAGAATGAGGGCGTAACGGTGGCCGAACTCCTTAAACAGCTTGCTCGTCAACCTTAGAGGGCAAGCTCAACCTGTCTCACCGGTCCGCGCACCAGCCGCAGTACGCCCTCGTACGGCACTGCCAGGCCCTGCGACAGATACAAACTCTCAATCGTCTCCGCGGTCCCTCCGTTGAGGGTGGCTTGGCTTGAGCGACCGGCATTAAGGTGCAGCCGGGTCATCAGCAGCTCGTCAGGCAACGGCGGGCCATATTCCTTCCCGCCGCAAGTCCCGTCGTAGGACAACGCAAAACGGATGCCGCGATCGTTCAAAGACTGCAGGCCCGCGATCAGCCGCTCTTGCGTCATCCACTCCGCGTAGCGCCGATCCTTGCCCGTGGAGGTGCCGAAGTAGGGTGGGTCCATGTATGAGAAGTCATCCGGCCCGGCGTCGGCCAAGGTTGCCAGCCAATCGCCAGATCGAATTTCCGTTCGCCCGCGAAGTAGCTCCGACGCCCCTTTGATGGCGATCTGCATCTTATCGGGACGCATTCCCAAGCGGCGCTTATCAACGGACTGAGTGAAGTTTCCCTTTGCGTTAAAGCGGACCGCGTTCTTCACACACCGGCACAACAGGTAGAGCAGGTCCACCGGATCGCAATTCTGATTGAAACGTTCGCGCACTCGGTTGAAATAGGTGCCATCTCCCGGCTTCTGCCCGGTCCAGATTTCCGCATACTGTGCAGCAGTCCCTTCCGGGTCCGCAAGGATAGCAGCCCAGAGCTGCATAATCGGCGTAAGGGAGTCTCCCAGTATAATGCGCCGTATGTTGCAGTGCCGTGCTGCCCACAAGGCCATCGCTGCGGACCCAGCGAACGGTTCATACCAAGTGTCAATGTCGGCAGGCACGTAGCGGCCGATCAGAGGCGCTAGGTTCCGCTTGCTACCCTGATACGGGATTGGGTGCGGCAGTTTCAGCATGAGCCGTTCATCCAGCTTTCTCCCTAGTGGACGTGACCGTGATGCCGTGAGGACGGCCTTTCTCGTCGAGAAGCAGTCCAACGCCTGCAGCTTCCAGAACGGAACGCAGTGCCTCAAGATTGTTCCGCATGGGCGAGCGCTTACCGCTCTCAAAGTCCTTGAGGGTGCTCAGGCCGACGTTGGCGCGCTTTGACAGGTCTTCCTGTGACCAGCCTAACCAGCCTCTCGCTGCGCGGCATTGCTCGGGGGACAACATAACCCCAGTCATAACTATCTAAACCGATTCGGGCAACGTCATTCTTTCTGGTTGACGTAGACCATGTTAGCCTATTAAGATGACCTCAGCTAATTAAGTTGAGACATCCCACCATGGCCCAACATTTCCTCCTAACCGCCGCCGCCCGCACGCTGAGCCTCACGGGCATCATGCGGATGAGCGACGACCAGGCGCACGACACGTTCACCGCCATCCGTTTCGCCGACAACGGCGGCGCTGCATTCTGCCCCCGGTGCCAGTGCACGGCAGTTTACACCTACGCAGCCCGCCGCATCTGGAAGTGCAAGGCCTGCAACCACCAGTTCAGCGTCACCAGCGGGACCATCTTCGCCAGCCGCAAGCTCGCCATCCGCGACTACCTCGCCGCCACGGCGATCTTCGTGAACGCAGTCAAGGGCATCAGCGCCTTGCAGCTCGGGCGCGACTTGGACGTGCAATACAAGACGGCGTTCGTTCTGGCCCACAAGCTCCGCGAGTCCATCGCCAAAGAGCAGAGCGAGGCGCAGTTATCGGGCGTGGTGGAAGTGGACGGCGCTTACTTCGGCGGGCACATCAAGCAGGAAAACCAGAAGGCTGACCGCAGGGACCGTCGCCTTGCCTCAGAGCAGACCGGCAAGCGCCAGTCCGTCGTGGTCGCCCGCGAGCGTGGCGCTGTCGGTAAGACGCTGCCCTTCGTGGTCGCCAAGGAAGCCGACGCCGTTGCCCTGATCCGGCAGGCCGTCGCCGTGGGCAGCGTCGTCCATGCCGACGAGGCCAGCGGCTGGGACCGCCTGCACGCCTACTACGACGTGATGCGGATCAACCACTCAGTGGCGTTCTCCAAGGACGGCGCTTGCACCAACCAGGCCGAGAGCTACTTCTCCCGCCTGCGCCGGGCCGAGATGGGTCAGCACCATCACATCTCGGGCAAGTACCTGGCCGCCTATGCCGTCGAGATGGCGTGGCGGGAAGATGGGCGGCGGATGCCGAACGGGGCGTTGTGGCAGGCCGCTACGGGCGCGGCACTGGCGCATCCGGTGTCGCGGGTTTGGAAGGGGTATTGGCAGCGATCTGAAAGAAGTTAAGCAGAACGTCAAAGCCGAGACGGCTAAGAAGTGGCCTCCCGACACCCCGCCCTTAATGCTAAAGGAAGGCCGGGCCACCCGAAAGCGAACCCGGCCAGTTTAGCTAGCGTCTCGGGTAGCTTCGCAAATGCTGACGCACATGTTCCACTTTGCCGAAGCGCACGCGGTAGTAGTCCCTTACGTGAACCACGGGTTTTCTCCATGGCTGGGGCGCGGCCCCTTGAACGCAGACGAACTACGCGGTACGTGTTGGGTGTCTAGTCCAAGGACGGCACGCGTAGCTGTTCCTACATGCCGGCTGCTCGGGGACACGCCCACTAGCCGCCGTCACAACAACCGACGCCGTAGTGTCAGGACCCCGCTTCGCCCCTTGGAAGGCTAGGCGGGGTTTCTGATTTTCGGCCCCAACTCCTGATAGGGGATTCTACGTGCAACCGCAAGCCTCACGTGTACGTAGCCTTGACGTGAAGCCTACGGTAAACCATTTCACCGTAGCAGTGAAAGGGCGGCTGATGGACGCGCGGCGGATTACGTCAGAAATGGATGCCGTGAGTGAACGCCTGTCACTCTTGCGCCAGGAAGTCATAAGCCTTGAGCAATGGAGAGCAGAGCTTCATACGGCGCTGAAGGTGGTAGAGCGTCTAGGCAGCGGCGGCACTACACAGGCTGATGGAAATGGTTTTCAAGCCTTGGCTACTGATACACGCACTACCAGTGGTGCATCTGTCGCCTCCCATGGCACACCCACATTAACTGTAGGTGATCCACTTTCGCGCCCCAAGAGACAAACCGTTCCAGCAAGGGGGCTTGCGGCAAAGGCAGGGCAGGCGGTGATTGAGATGCTGCGTGAAGAGGGAGCGTTCCTTCGCCCGATGGAGGTTGTCCGTCGGTTGCGCGATCAGCACGGCATCACAATTGGCCTAGGCCGGCCAGGGCGTGAAACGTCCGATCTGTCTGCTGCGATTGGGCATGGGAAAGTTCTAGAACTTACAGTGTCACGTCAGAACGGTTGGAGCTTGACGGAGTGGAATGGAAATCCTCCAGGAAAGCGTGAGCTTACGTTCACACCTTCACATGGTGAGGGGTTAGTATCCCGACCGTCAGGGCACGAGATCAGCGGAACCCAGCCGTCCTTGCCTGACAATACGTTTGAACATGATCCTGAACCACACCTAGCCGATGGCGGCGCCGTTGGAAAATAGCGCTGGAACTTTTGGCTCTGATGAACTATATGACGTGCATCTCCCCACCGGGCAGGCCCCGGTGGATAAAGGGCCGCATCCATCGCTGGACGCGGCCCTTTTTTTGTCTGAGGGCTCTCAGGTTTGCTGGTATATAGACGGCTTTAACCTTTATCATGCCGTTCACGCCCTCAACCGCCCTGCCCTGAAGTGGTTAGACCTTCGCTCATTGGCGGCCTCATATCTACAAGAGGGTCAGACTCTCGGACACATCCGCTTCTTTACCGCCCTGAATACCTGGGATGCCGTAAAACGTGGGCGACATGTGAACTACATTACCGCGTTGGAAGTGCGCGGCGTAACCGTCCATAGGGCCAATTTTGATAGTGTAAACAAGTGGTGCCGTGGGTCTGAGCAGTATTGTAAATTCAATGAAGAAAAGCAGGCTGACGTAGGCATCGCGGTCAGTGCGCTCTCTGACGCTTACGATAGTAACGCTGGCTCGCTGTTTTTTCTAACTGCCGACAGCGATCAAGTGCCAACCTTACGGCACATACGGCAAAGGTTCCCTCAGAAAAAGGTGCTGCTAATAGCGCCGCCAGGGCGTCTCAAGGTAGCGCGCGACTTAGGGCGTCACGCCGACAGCGTATTCCAACTCACAGCCGGGCGGCTGGCCGAACACTTGCTGCCTCCTTCAGTTAAGGACTCCAGGGGGCGCACGGTAGCAACCCGCCCAAGCCACTACGCTCCGCACATTCCGGCCTAGGTTACACAGTTATATAAGTGCTTTACCAAGTAGCATATGGAGGTTTCGGGTCATTAGGGTCTGACTACTGCGCCACCTCCCACAACGTCACCGGCCCCGCCCCCTGGATCGCCCGAACCGCCCCGTTCGCCTTCTGTCGGCTGAACGCCATCCCAACCCGCTTCATGGTCAGTGCGACTAGCCGGCGGTCCTCCACGTCTTGCCCGCGCTCCGCCATGAGCCGCCGCACCACGTCATGCGTCGCAATCGGCTCTGTCGCCTCCCGTAGCACCGTCAAGATGAACCGGCTCACTTCGCCGCGTCCGGCCGCGTCCTGGCAGCGGGCGCGCTTCGGCCTGATGCTGCCCAGGTCATAGTTGGGATCGAATTGCCGGATCACCGCGTCGAGGTGGGTCACATCGGTTGCGATCTGCGCCAGCCGGGCGTGGAGCGCGTCGGCCTCTCCGGATAGCTCGGCGCGGCGTTTGGTGAGGCCCGCGAGAACGTAGTCGGTCATCGGATCGCCCTTGTGTGGAATGGGCAATCATTGTAGTTGAATCAAGGGGTTATCGGAACGGGGCGCTTGGTGTAGTTGCTACATAATACCGGGCCGACCAGCCGAGGGTGGCAGCCGTGCTCGCGCACGATGAAGCCGGCCCGCGCCTCGTCCCCGCCCTGCATGGTCACGCGCGTGCAGAAGTTGCGGTCGGCGATCCACAGCTGCCCCGGCTGCGCGCTGTCCAGCAATGGCGCCACCAAAGCACGCTCGCTCTGGTGGGCGTCCTCGCCGGCCACCAAATCGGTGACCAGGCCGCTGTCCGGGTCATAGACCACCAGCATCTGCCCCGGCAGCGCCGCACCGCGGTGCTCCCGCAGCGGCGCCAAGCGCTTCTCGCTCGCCGGCAGGTGGTTGCCGTCGAGCACGCGCAACCGCCAACCCGGCAGGGTCGTGCCGCTGTCCACGGCGGCCGCCACTGGCGCCAGGCGCTCGGCGCTGCCGCGCACCAGGGCGCGCAGGATGCCAGGCTCGGTGCGGTTCACCTCGTCATACAGTGCGGCCAGCGACACCGGCAGCGCCTCCATCCGCCGCGCCGCCGCATGCAGCGACGGGCGCAGGCCCAGGGACACCAGCGTCACCAGTTCCACGACGGTGGAGAACAGCAGCTCGCGCGGATACTGGCGCTCATGATACTCGTCGAGCACCTCGTCAATCCACCCTGCCGGCAGCGCATGCTCCAGCGCTGTGCGCGCCATCACGCTCGCCGGCGCGTGTTGCTCAAACCGTTCGATGACAGAGGTCCAGATGATGCCGCTCCTGCCCGCTCGTCAGATCAGAACGCGGCACCTGGGGCCTGCTCAAACACCTTGAAAGGGGTGCGTCTAAGATCATCAAGCCAGGTCAGACATGCTAGGCGCTACTCGCCGGATGGATACGGATTGAGTGACTGAGTGATGATTGCTCTATCCCAAGCCGCTCCGCCGCCCGAGCAAAATGCACCTCCTCAGCAACCGCAACGAAATGGCGAAAGTGACGTAGCTCCACTCCTGAGTACGCGCGCTTGCTTGATGTAGTTGAACGTCGCAGTCCGTGCCGCACAGATTGCAGACTTTCGACGCCATGAGCCTGCGGCTGCACTACAAATGGCCCCGCCCAGAACGGCCCGTAGCCGCTCCGTCCAAGCCGAACGATCGAGTCTGGCCACACGAGCCAGCACGCAAGATTGGAGGCCGCAGTGACCACCAGCAACCTGACGGTGCTCGGCGAAAGCACGCTCGCCTCCACGATGCGCGCGCGGCCATGTCCGGTTTGCCTCGTCGGCACGACTCAGCTCCGGACGGTCGTCGGCTGACGAAGGCGAAGGAGAGCCTCCCCCAGCACGACGAGCGAAATGCCGAGCAGTGCCACGTCCTTGAGGAGAAATGCGCCCACGGCGTTCAGCCACGGGAACCCGCCCGACACGTCTTCCCAGACTGGAATGGCGAGCATGATCGATACGGTTGTCAGGAAGGTGATCGCGCCGACGAGCCCTGCCGCGATGCCGGCGCGTGGTGACCAAGGCGAGGCGAGAAAGAGAAGCGCGGTGGCGATCTCGACGATGCCGAGAAAGTAGCTCGTGCCCTCGAACCCGAAGATAGCATACAGCGGAGCGAGCCAGGGTGTGCCGCCGATCAGCGGCTTGAGCCCTTCCACCTCATAAGCCGTGAACTTCAGAATCCCAATCATGAAGAGCGGGAGGAAAAACGCCGGCGAGCGCGACACTGCGTCCGGCTCCGGTGATCCTGGGAGCAAGCTGGTCGTTACCGGCCGACACAACTTCCTCGGACGGTGCCTTGGCGAGCATAACCATTCTCCTATGTGCGTCGCGCATATAAATTGAGAATATGAGCAAGGTTGCTGTCGAGAATATGGTCGCGCGCTCGCCCTCGCGTTGGCCGATAATATTCGGCGCGCCGCGGACGCGAGGGCGCCCGAGCCCGGTCAAGCCACGGCCGCAATCAACCTCATCCACATCGAACCCAAAATCGGGATCGAGCGCCTGCGGCGCGCGCTGGGCTTGTCGCACCCGGGGGCGGTCCGCTTGATCGAGCGGCTGGTCGAGGACGGGATGGTCGTTCGCGGCGCCGCGTCGCACGACCGGCGTGCTGTTGCTCTGTCGCTCACGAAGTCGGGCGAAGACACCGCGCGCGCGATCGCCGAGGAACGCCAGTCAGGGCTGACCCGCGCACTGGCCGCTCTGGCGCCCGACGAGCGTGCGAGCTTGGGCGCGCTCGCCGGGAAATTGCTCCGGAACCTGGTTGGCGGGAAGAACGACGCTTACGCGATCTGCCGCCTTTGTAATCACGACGTCTGTGAAGACTGCCCTGTCAATGCGGAGCTCAAGGCCGAGCATCTGCCACTCAAGAGAGAACATGAATGATGTCGTTTACGACGAGTGCATACGCTGCCGAAACCGGATTTACATCGTACCCTGGTCAATGCCGATCTGACCTGAGGCCTCGATCATCTGTCGTCCCGCAACAGTCCAGCCGCAAGTCGTCGGAACACTTTAACGGACCTCTCAAGAACTGCGTGAGGATCATCGGCCGCCGCGATCCAAAGCGAAGCATTGAGCGCCGCGCCGTTCAAGAGTCGAGCGGCCGCTTCCGCGTCCACAGGTGCGACAACTCCCTCCTCCACGAGCGCTTGGATCACCTCGGTGGTCCTGCGGAGGCACGCCGTCTGGTTCGGCCATTGCGACGGGTCGCCCAACACGGCCGGGCCATCCAACAGCATGATGCGCTGGATCTCGGGCTCCACGGCCATATCCATATAGGCGATGCTCTCGTCGAGAAGACCTTGCCACGGGCTGTCCGCCCGGTCGGCGACGGCGTGCATTCGCGCCAGCATTTCCGCGTCGATCTGATCGATCACGGCCTGGAGCAGCCCCCTCTTGTCGCCGAAATTGTGGTAGAGCGCGCCGCGCGTCAGACCGGCCTCGGCCGTCAGTTCGTCCATCGAAGCCGCAGCATAGCCCTTGGTCGCAAAAGCCTTGCGCGCCGCGTGAATGAGCTTGGCCCGGGTTTCCTCAACCATCTCGGCGCGTCGTTTCGTAGCCATCTCACCCTCCACTGTGACATACTTCGTGTATGTCAGTTGACATACGGCTCGTACATCAGCATATGGAGCATACGGCACGTATGTAAACGGTCGTCTCTCACTCTGAAAAGGAACAAGACAATGATAAAACGCGAAGCCTTTTTTCCTGCCGGCCGACAGGATCTTTACGAGCGCAACAGCTACTCGGCCGCGATCCGGTCGGGCGATCTCCTGTTCGTGTCGGGCCAAGTCGGCAGCCGCGCCGACGGGTCACCCGAGCCGGACTTCGAGAGGCAGGTCCAGTTGGCCTTCGACAATCTCTCAGCCGTGCTGAAAGCCGCAGGCTGCACCTTCGAAGATATTGTGGACGTCACCACCTTCCACACTGATCCGGAAGCGCAGTTCGAAACCTTCATGGCCGTACGAGCAAAGCATCTCGGCGCGTCGCCCTACCCGACCATAACCGCCATAGGCGTGAATTGGCTGTACGGCTTCGATTTCGAAATCAAAGTCATCGCTCGCATTCCTTAAAGCATCACCAAACACCGGAGGCAGAAGTCGCAGATTCTGGCAAGGCTTTACGCTCGAAACAGCCACGACGCTGCGGACCGCCGAAAGTAACGTCGCCGTTTCCCATCAATTCATGAAAGAAATGCGTCATGCACTGGGTTTTCTCAGACCCCGTTTGAGAATGTTTACAGAGCTGGATTGGCCACGCGGCGGAGCAGGAGTGCGCCCATTCCGAGGTGG
>CAXTCN010000165.1:0-10023 GCA_964242575.1 uncultured Acetobacteraceae bacterium
AGCGCGCCGCGGCCGGGCTGCTGGCCAGTCGGATGCTGCGGGAGCTTCGGCTGGACTGGGATGCAGTGATCGCGCCGCAGGCCGTGGCCGTGGTGCCGCCTGCCGCCGCACCGCCGCCCAACGTCCCGGCCGGGCGCAACCTGGCACTTTGCCAGCGCCACCTCGCGCACCTCGATCCATGGCCATGCCAGTTCATCGAGTCGCTATGCCGGCTCCAACGCCCGCTATCGCCCGGCCAGGCCGACAAGCTGGCCGAGATCGCGGCCGAGCTGCGCGCCCGGGGCTTCGCATGAGCACCGTGGAGACGGCTCTTGTGGACGCGCTGCACGCCACGTTGCGCGGCCGGGTGCGCGTGCTGGGGCAGACCATCAGCACCGGGCACCTGGCCTATATGGACGCCCTGGATGCCCTGATAGGCGGCCCCGTGCTGGGGTTCTGCAACCAGCATCCGTTCGCGCGGGATATGCTGGACGCCATCGCCGATGACGTTGCGGCCAACCTATCCGACGCCGCGTTCACGGCCGAGCTAGCCCGCCCGCTGCCTCAGGCCGGTCCACTTCTGCACCGGGTCCGCCTGCCAGGGCGCACCACAACCGGCCTGCCGGCCTATTACCCCGCCCCAACGGAAGGGCGCCTGTCGGCCCTCACACGTTTGGACCTGGTGATAACAGGTACTATCGAGGGGTCGGCCCGCATCGGCGCGGCCCGCCGGGAGCTAACCCGGCGCCGGGAGGCTGCAGCCCTCGACCTGGCCGACGCCAGCCCGGCCGCGAAGGCGGCATCCACGCGCGCCGTACACCGGCAGGTTGCTGCCGAATGGGGGTTCGGCGCCCGCATCCCCCTGGCCGACCGGGTGCTTGTCGCCGGGTCGCAAGGCATCGGCAAAACCCGCCTTGTGGTGCGGGAGCTGGCAAAGGTGCGGCAGCGCATCGCGGTCCGGGTGCTGGAACCGACCCTTGCGAAAGCTGCCGAGGTCGCGGCCGACTACGCCGCGGCGGCCAAGCCGGATAGCCTGCCGTCCATCGTAGTGCGCGGCCGATCCGCGCCGGACCCGGACGCCGCCCCACCCCCGCCCGGCAAGCCTGCCGCAGCCATGTGCCGGCGGCACGAGGTCGCGGCCGAAGTCGCGGCCCGCGGGTTGTCGGTTCGCGCGGCACTGTGCGCCGCCTGCCCCCTCGCACCCGGCTGCGGCTATCTGCGCCAGGCGGACCGTATCAAGGCGATGGGCGGGGTTGGGGTCTATTTCCAGGCCCATGCTGCGCTGTTCGTCCCGTCGCCGGCACCGGTGGCGGACATGACGGTTGTGGATGAACGGGTCGAAGGCGTCGAGCTGGTCGAGGTCCCGCTGCCCCTAGTAGCCCCGTCCGCCCTGCCCTATCGCGGCGGGCCGAACCTGTCCGCCGTTACAGCAGCGCACGCCACCCTGGACCGCGTTCGGGACGCTCTGGCGCGGCCGGCGCCGCTGGCGATACTGCGGGCCGCCGGAGTGACGGAGGAAGCCCTACGCGACGCCGTGCGGCTGCTGGAACCCGTCGCGCACCCGGATCCCAGCATCATCAACGGCGGCATGGCCGATGCAGCAATTCTTGACCGGCTGGCGAAGGTCGAGGGCACCGGGGCGGGCCAGGTGATGACTGTGCTGCGGGCTATTCTACGCGAATGGGACCGGGCGAGGCCGGACCTAGTTGGCGTGACGCTGGCGAAGAACACCTTGACCGTGAGCCGCCTTCGCCGGGTTCAAGGCGTCGGCCATGGTGGGGTGCTGCTGCTGGACGGCACCGGCCGCGCCGAAGGGCTACAGCGCAAGCTATTCGGCGGCCGGCTGCGGGAGGAAGTCATACGCCTGGAAAGGCGGGCGCACGTCACGGGCACACGGGGGAAGGGCTACAGCCGGCAAAGCGTCACGGGCACGGACATGTACGGCCGGGCGCTGGACAGGCGGCAGGACACGTCCCGCGCGCTGCGGAATGAGGTCGCTTCCATCGTGGAACGCCAGCCGGGCCCGTGTCTTGTCGTGACGGCCAAGGGGGCGGCCGAGTTGATGGGGGACCACCTGGCAGGCGATGCACCGCAGGCGACCTATGGAGCGTTGCGCGGATTGAACGAATGGGAGGAATGCGAGTCCGCTGTGATCGTCGGGGCGCCGCCCCTCGCCATGCTCACGCTTGAAGCCCTGGCCCGGGGCGTCCTGGCCGATGACGACGCACCATTCGTGTCGGCGGACGTGCCTATGCCGGCAGACTGGCCTTACCGGGACCGCGGCTGGCCGTACTGGGCAACCCGGATGCGCCGGATGCGCGACGGCAGCGTGTCCCCCGTCGAGGTTCCCATCCACCCTGACCCCCGAGTGCAGGCCGTGTTCGAGGAGTACCGCGAGGCCGAGCTTGTCCAGGCGGCCGACCGGGTGCGACCTATGTTCCAACAGCGCAACTTGGTCCTGGCGAACGGCTTGGTCCTGGACGTGACTTATGACGTGGAGCGGACCCATGCCGAGTTGGTGGCAGGGGGTAATCGCTGGGAACGGGCCATGGCTGCAACCGGCCTGGTGCCCCACGGTGCACGCGACTTACACCGGATGCACCCCCGCCTGTTCCCCACTGTAAAGGCTGCGGAACATTGGATCGGGAGGGGTGGATTAAGTACCCCCAAGCCTCAAAGAGAGTCCTCTTTGGAGGTTGGGGGTACTTATTTCTACCGTCTGAAAGGCCAGCGCGGCTCGCTTTCGCGCGTCACCATTGACCTTGGACGGCACCCGGACCCGCGCGCCGCCCTCACTGCTGCATTCGGCCCACTGACATGGTTCGAGGATGCCAGCCCGGTTCCTGTCCCGGGCCCGGCGCCGATCCTCACGCCTATCGCGCCACGCCCTGCCATGGCCGTTCCACGTGATGCAGGGTGGCCTCCGGACCTTCATGGCCTGCCGTGGCGGGATGCTTTCATGCCGCCGGTGGCCCGGCGGGCGAACCTATGACGGGGGAGGGTGAGCATGGGCCGGAAAAATTGCGCGGGACCGCTGCCTGCTCGAATTGATTCGTAGCCAACAAGGAAACCGCAAGATGGCCGGCAGAACGCCCAAACCCACCGAGCTTCTCCGGATTTCGGGCAATTTTCGGCCCGGACGCCACGCGAACCGGGCACGCGAGCCAAAGCCGGACAAGATCACCTCGACGGCCCCGGGATGGCTGCTGCCGGAGGCCCGTGCGGAGTGGGTACGGGTATGCAGCGGTTTTGCTGCGGCAGGCATCCTGACGCGGGTGGACCGCGGCATGCTGGCGACTTACTGCCAAATGTTCGGCAGGTACGTGGCCTCCGAGCAGGCGGTCCCTTATGACCCGCTGCCGGCGTCCTACGTCGCCACCATGGCCGGTATCGCAAACCGGCTTGGCCTTGATCCAAGTGGCCGGACCCGGCTGCGGACCCCGGATGCTGAACCCAATCCGGACGATGCATGGGCGGAGCTGCGGGCCATCAACCGGAAAAACTAGGCCGGCTTAGCCCTTCCTTACGCCACATGGCACTGCAGTTTGCAGTGTGCCATGCTGCAACGGCAAGCTTGTCATGGTGGCAGCATGGATGATGCCGGGGATGGCACGCGATGGATGCTCTACTCCGAATTGGCGAAGGCTCGAAACATCAGCAAGGCATCAGCCACCCGCCTTGCCTTCCGCAAAGGATGGCCACGCAGGACGGGCAATGATGGGCAGGCTCGGGTCGCGGTTCCGTCCGCTGCACAAGTACCAACCTCTGATGCCACCCATGATGACACCCCTGGCAACACCCATGCTATCAGGGATGATGTCATCCCTGATGTCAGGGATGACGAGGCACTGCAGCGGGAGCGACAGCGTGCCGACCATGCGGAAGGTCGGGCAGATAAGGCGGAGGCAAGGGAGGCCGAGCTGCATGGCAAGCTGGACCGCCAGGGGCGCGAGCTGACGGCCTCCCTGTTGCGGACGGCTATTGCGGAGACGGAAGCGCGAACGTTGCGGGAGGCTTTGGATGAAGCCCGGCGGCCGGCGTGGCGGCGTTGGTTAGGCTTGCCATAGTCGTGCGGGGCACCAGGCCCCCATAACCATGTGCCTACCCCTTAGCCGCCTCTTATGCCGTCATTGAGGGTCGCAGTCAGATAGATCGCCCTCGCAAAACCCAGCGTGTGGTGCGAATGGCCACAAACAACAATAACCAGGCAATCGGGATGGGTGTGATGGCAGTTACGACCGCTCTTGTCATCCGTCCCTGCTCAGCGACTTGCATATAGTCTCCGAACGACTTCCAGCATTCATCGAGTGTAGCGCGTGTACCATCAGGGCGATTTCTACATGACTCTTGCGACTGAGCAGCTCCGGCCAGGGTAGCGTTATTCTCGGTATTGAGCGTGTGCGAGACCGAGCCAAGGAACCACAAGACCGAAAGGACAATCCCGAGACGCTGCCACATACCAAGACGCATACTAAGACGTTTCCCAATCCGTCACGTAACGGGTTACAGTAGGGTATGGCACCTGGTCCCAAGCCACAAGGCGAACGCGCGTTGACCCCGGCCGAGCGGCAGGCTCGCTACCGTGCGGCCCGCGCCGTCGAGGCTCCGGCCGCGAAGGTGCGCTACCGCAAGCCTTCTGACCGCCGCAGCCGGCCCGTGCGGTGGCGGGACGCGGTCGCGGAGCTGCTGGAGCTGCAGGCCGGGTATCAGGAGTGGCTGGACGGCCTGCCCGCCAGTCTGGAGGACACGCCCACGGCGGACGCACTGCGGGCCGTGTGCGATCTGGACCTGTCTGTCCTGGAGGTGGACCCGCCGCGTGGCTTCGGGCGGGACTGATCTCACACAGAGCTCATGTTGAATACGGCCAGGCTGACTAATCAGCCTGGCCGCACTTAAGTTACGCGGCTGTCTTTATGAGGCTGCCTCTACATCAGGGAATTTCTTCCCTGTGTTGATCTCAGCAATCCGTCCACCGTTGACATCAAAGTCAGCGGCGATCCGGCTTTGTATTTCACCAAGCTTTAAGCGTTGCTTGATGATAGCTGCATCCTCTTTCGTAAGTTTGCGGCATGGTCGGCGTAACGGGTTTTTACTAGCCATGATGGCCCCTTCCGGGCTTGGGCTAGACCTTTGTAGAGGGGACTGTTGTTGCAAACCCTTGCGGTTTTGGGCAACAGTCCCCCTACGACGCGGCGGTCATTGGAAAAGCTCCCGCATCGACGCCTACCTGCGGTCTGGGCTGGTACCCCAGGCCGCAAGCGTTTCTGGCGCTACGGAAGTAGATTACGTCATCAGCTACGTCCGCCGCTAGTGCGTCGTAGTACTTCCTGGCCCGAACGAACCATTGCGACGCCGCTCGCTGAACTCTCAGCTTGTCGCAATGGTTCGTTCGGGTCACTCGTTGCGTTCGAATACTTCATTTTACGCAATCTTGCCGATACTGTGGTACTTACGTCACGTTTTAGCTCATGACGGGGTTCAGCCTCGCACGCGTGAGGGACTACCCCAGGACCTTCTTTCCATAACATCCCTACTGCGACCGCTGGCACAGTCCCTGCCAAGACAATGCAAAATGCATTGATGCCACCTTGCGCGCCCATGGCGCCGCGACTTGCGCCGGGCCAGTAACCGGGCATCCCGCTCGCCTGCCCGCCGTCCGCCTATGCTTTAGGCCCGCGTCCCTGGCGGCGCTGGGCTAGGAGGGCGGCCACAGGAACGGACGGGCCGCTTGATGGATATGAACAACGCAGTTATTCATATCCCATGGACCTCGATGACCTTCTGCGGCCGCGATACTCGCAACCCCACGTCCTCGCCGTCACGGGGCTGACGCCCGGCATCCTGCAAAGCTGGGTCAACCGGAACACCATCGCGCTGTCGGACCATAACCCGGGACGGGGCAAGGTGCGGCAGTACTGCCCGCTGGACATCGTGAAGCTGG
The DNA here is from genome assembly GCA_964242575.1 of uncultured Acetobacteraceae bacterium. GTDB lineage: Bacteria > Pseudomonadota > Alphaproteobacteria > Acetobacterales > Acetobacteraceae > JANPPS01. The sequence goes on from CAXTCN010000165.1 coordinate 5,921, forward strand.
CCGTCATGCGCCGGCTGTTCGAGCTGCGCATTGACCTGGCCCTATCCCTTGAGGTGGCCAGCGCCGGCGCAGGCTCTTTGATCGGTGGCGGCGGCCTAGACTGGGACGATTACATCTTCCTTCGCCCCGATGACGCCACCCCCGCGGCCACGCGTCCGCGCATCGTCACGCCTCCAGGCGTATCGAGACTGTCGCTGTATGGCCTGACCCGGTGCGACCCGGCGGACATGATGGTGCAGCACCTGGTCGAGCCCGACCGGTTCCTGCATCCCCGTCGGCCGACCGACGCGGACGGCTCCGGAGGCGTGGACCCTGCACGACGCGAGCACCTGGCGCGGCAGGGCATCCATGCCGAACCGGTCATCATCTTCCCCATCGGAGAGATCGTGAACGGCGCCCTGGCCCAACTTCGCGCCCTGGATGCGCAGCCATGAACCCCCCGCCCGATGGACGAGGTCGCGCGGGCCGGCCGGCAGCGAAGGCAGCCTCGAGCCCGGCGGGGGGGCTTACCCTCGAGCAAGGTTGCCAGCCCGCACCATGAAGGAACACAGTGATGACGTTGCGTGAGATGATCGCAGCCCGTGAGCGGGTCCGCACCGAGCTGCGGGCGCTGCACACCGCGGCCGACAACGGCACTCTGGCCGAACCGGCGCAGGCGCGCTGGGACGTGCTGACTGCCGAGTTGGCCACCCTCGACGGCCAGGAACGGCGCCAGGCCTTGATAGACGAGTTCGACCGGGCTTGCACCCGGCCAGCCCTTGCACGGGGATGCTCGCTTCGATGCCCTGGCGTCCGAGGTGCGGATTTCCGACGTGATCGCCGCCACGTTGGGTGACACCGGCCGCGGCGCCGGGCTGGCGCGGGAGGCATCGGCGGAGTTGGCACGGCAGCGCGGGCGCAACCCGAACGGCTTGTTCGTCTCGCTGCGCTCCCTGTCCAGCCCGGCCGAGCGCCGGACGCTGACAAGCGGCGCGCAAGGGACGCCCCCCACGGGCGCGGCGCTAATCCCCACGGTGGTCCGGGATGACCTGCTGATTGACCCGCTGCGGGCTGCAACCGTCCTGGCCGGGCTGGGCGCAACCTACCTGACGGGCCTGACGGGCAACATTTCGGTGCCGACTGTGACGCAAGGAACGTCGGTTGGCTGGTTTGCGGAAAATGCGCCGATCCCAGACACAGAAGTCGCGTTCGGGTCTGTGCCACTGGCTATGAAGCATGTGGGCGCTATCACAGAATACAGCCGGAACATGCTTGTTAATACCAGTGCAGATGTTGACCGTTTACTACGCAATGACTTGATGCGCGCCCTGGCCGTCGAGATTGACCGCGCCGCCCTGGTCGGGTCGGGCAACGGTGTCATACCTCGTGGCGTCGTGAACACGCCGGGCGTCGTGAAGGTGGCATTCGGGGATGGGCTGTCCTGGCCGAACGTGCTGGCGCTGCCGGCGGCGCTGGACAACGCCAACGTGCCGATGGGCCGGCTGGCGTTCGTGGGCAACGGCATTATCCGCAGCAAGGCGATGGGCACGCTCACGTCCCCCGGCGTGGCCGGCCCGTTCATCATGGCATTACCTGACAGCCTGGCCGGCTACCCCTACGCCAGCACCAGCCTGATCCCGGTGGCGCCGGCCACCACGGGCGCCGGTGCCCGCCCGGCGCGGTCAACGCTGGTGTTCGGGAGCTGGGAAAACCTGCTGGTCGGGGTGTGGGACGCGCTGGACCTGACGAGCAACCCCTACTCTGACACCGCATACCGCAAGGGCGCCGTGCAGGTCCGCATCATCGCGGATTTGGACGTCGCCGTGCGGCACCCGGAGGCCTTTGCATTCTCTGACGACGTCGCCTGATGACTCCTGCCCGCTACCCGGACGGGACGGAGCGGCGCGCGGCCATCGAGGTCCGTGCCGTGGCCGGCCGGCGGTTGGAAGGCTACGCGGCGGTGTTCTCGACGCCGGCGCCCATCGGGCCGTTCTTTGAAGTCATCCGGCCCGGCGCCTTCCGGGCCTCGCTGCTGAACCCCGCGCGGGACACTTTGGCGCTGGTGGATCACGACGAAGGCAGGCTGCTGGGGCGCACCAGTTCCGGCTCGCTCCGGCTCTTGGAGGATGCTCGCGGCTTGGCGTTCGCGCTGGACGTGCCGGATACGACACTCGGCCGGGACGTGCTGGCGCTGGCCGAGCGGGGCGATTTGGGCGGGGCGTCGTTCGGCTTCCGTGTGCTGGACGAGGTGTGGCCGGCGGCCAATCAGCGTGAGCTGCGGGCGGTGGAGCTGTTGGAAATCAGCATCGTTCATAGCTGGCCGGCCTATGCGCAAACCAGCGTGACAGCCCGGAGCCGTGGCCAAGGCATGTCCGCAGCAGCGCGGGCTCGCACCCTGGCAATGGGCTGACGGCGATGGGCTTCCTGTCCCGGCTGTTCCGGCCGCCCCTCTCGGAGCTGCGCTACAGGGGAGATCGGTACAGCGACGGGTGGGGCGCCTCGACGCTGCTGGGGTCCGGCCGCGCGCCTATGGCCCCGCACCTGGCCGAGCAGCTTAGCTCGGTCTCCGGATGCGTCGAGTTGATCGCGGGCGCCGTGGCATCGCTGCCGGCCAGCCTGACGATTGACGGCCCGGACGGGCAGCGACCGGCGCCGAACGGTGCGAGCGCATGGGCGCTGCTGGCGCGGCCAAACCCGCGGCAGTCCTGGCCAGCGTTTTGCACCAGCCTGACAGCATCGGTGCTGCTGTGCGGCAACAGTGTGGCTGCCAAGTTGCGGGACGGTCGCGGCGCCGTGGTGGGCCTCGTGCCGATCCCCTGGCCATGGCTGGCTGTACAGGTGGTGCAAAGTGCCGGCGGACCGCGGCTGGTGTACGACGTGGTGCCGACCACACCGGAGGCGAGCTTATTGGGGCTGCCCCGCCGGCTGCTGGACAGTGACGTGCTGCACCTTCGCGCCCGTTCGGATGAAACCGTGATCGGCCGCTCCGTGCTGGCGCGCGCTGCCGGCGTCGTAGCGGAGGCGGCAGACCTGGCCACTGCGGGCGCGGCCACCTGGCGCAACGGCATGCGCCCGTCCGGAGTGCTGCAACTCCCGGCCGGCAAAAAGCTGGGCGACGTGGCCTTCGAGCGCTTGAAAATAGACCTTGCAGCGTCGTACGGCGGCGTGGCCAACACCGGCCGCACCCCTGTCTTGGAGGATGGGGCAGAGTTCAAGCAAACTGCCCTGTCCAGCGTAGATGCGGAGTTCCTGGCCTCGCGGCAATTCTCGGTTGCGGAGGTGGCGCGGTTGTTCGGCGTGCCGTTGGGCTTGCTGCAGCCTGGCCAGGGTGTGCAGCCCTATGCGGAGATGGTGGCAGCGTTCGCAACCCTGGCGCTGGCGCCCATCGTGGCCGGGCTTGAAGCCGAGTTTGCGGAGGCGGTGCTGCCGCCCGGAATGTACTTGCAGCTCGACATGGGCGGGCTGATGCGCGGCTCATTCTCCGGCCAGGTGGCGGCGTTCGGGGTGGCGGTGCAATCCGGCTTCATGTCGCCAAACGATGCCCGGCGGGGCTTGGGGCTGCCACCGCATCCGAATGGCGACGGATTGCGGCCAGGCAATGCACCGAACTGGCCGGCGGATGCGTTGGGCGTGCCGGCCATGGTGCCGCGGCCTGGCCACACCGGGGACGGGCTGCCAGCAGTCGGGACCAACGAAAATCAGGGGGCGGGATGATGCCGATGGCCGGGCTGGACAGGGAGACCACCGCCCGCAACACTCCCGGTGGCACCGGGCTATGTCTGGTGTGCCTCAAACGAGACCCCCGCCAGGCGCTAACCTGACGGGGGGTAGCAGATCAGATTTCCGTGGCGTGCAACCGCGGGTGAAACCATCAGGGCCTCGCGAGCCCGGTGCGATGATGTCGGACTGCAAACTGGAGTGTAGCAGTTCATTCGTCAACCATTCACCCGCCCAATAAGGGATGGGCTATTGAGTGGTGTAGAGACGACTTCAAAGGGTGGCCTCACGGGGCCCGAACGCACCAGATTGGTGCACATCCTGGGCCGGCTGGGCTCGGACTTCGATGGCGAGCGCGCCGCGGCCGGGCTGCTGGCCAGTCGGATGCTGCGGGAGCTTCGGCTGGA
>CAXTCN010000166.1:0-10021 GCA_964242575.1 uncultured Acetobacteraceae bacterium
CCCGCCCCTCGCATGGCCGAAGCCATCGGGCCGCAATTTATGCACCAAGGTCGGCACGCGCCGTTCCACACGCAGTCCATCCCGCCCTCGGGCGAGGCGGCCTACGTGATCGATGGTCTGCTCTACCACGAGGCGGACCTCAGCATCTCCGTCCACCACACGGACGGCGGCGGTGTCAGCGACCATGTATTTGCCTTGGCGCACCTCCTGGGATTTGGCTTCGCCCCGCGCATCCCCAACCTCGCCGATCGCAGGCTCTACGCCTTCGGCCCGGCCTCGACATGGCCAGCGCTCGCGCCGTTCATCGCAGGCAAGCCGGACGACAAGCTGATCGCGGCGCAATGGGACGATGTGCTCCGACTGACGGCCTCGGTCCGGACCGGCACGGTCAGCGCCTCGCTGCTGCTCAAGCGCCTCGGCGCCTACCCGCGGCAGAACGGGCTGGCACTCGCGCTGCGGGAGATCGGGCGCATCGAGAGAACCCTACACACCCTAGACTGGCTGGAACGGCCCCAGCTCCGCCGGCAGGCGACAGCGGAGCTGAACAAGAACGAGAGCCGCAACGCGCTGTGCCGCGCCGTGTGCTTCCACCGCCTCGGGCGGCTGCACGACCGCACGGCCCAGGCCCAACAGCACCGCGCCAGCGGGCTTGCCCTAGTCACGGCGGCCATCGCGCTGTGGAACACCGTCTACCTCGGCCGCGCGCTGGACGCCGCGCGACACCGCGGCCACCTGATCCCGGATGCGCTGCTGGCCCACTTCGCCCCGCTCGGCTGGCAGCACCTGAACCTCACTGGCGACTACCTCTGGGGTGTTGACGCCAGCCTTGGCCCAGATGGGTTCAGGCCGCTGCGCGGCGCGGTCGCCAGTCCGCCCACAGCCGCCGCAGCCTGACCATGTTCCCGGTCCGTGCCGCCAACCGTGCTATCCTGCCCGTTCTATGGCGTGACCCCTGCAAGCTGTTGAACGTGACCTCGTTTGCTTGATGTGCGCCACTCGCGTCGGATTTCTCGAACGACCAGCGGTCAATGGCAATGAGCAGGCCCTCGGTCGCTGTTTGCACGAGGTCGTCGATGTCGATCCCGGGATTGCGAGCACTTCGGCCGGCGGCGCGAAAGATGATCGGCATATGCGAGCGCACCAGCTCGTCCATCGCTGTCTTGTCCTGGTCGGCGTGATAGCGCACCAGCAGTTCTCGTTCCCGTTCGGCGCTAAGGATCTTGGAGGTGGATAGAGCCTTCCGAAGCAGGGGGTGAACCGCAGGGCGAGATGTCGGACGCATGTGCTTCACCTAAGATTCTCGAAGGAAATTCGCTGAGAGCTGGTCCACGACCAGGTATGCTCCCGGTTGCGTGATACGACTTTCTAACAAAATGCATATCCTGGAAGTCGCCAAATACGTTCGACATTTGTTAGGGGGCGTACATCAACAGCATAAGGCGGCCTCGCGCCTCATTCTGCACTTTCCCACCTGTCCATCACCTCTACGCCGGCAATCTCGCAACAGGCTCCTCACCGCGCTGAATAGGATGGGTCAGTTCGGCCGGAAAGCGATGGCGGTGGTGACAGTCGGGTGGAAGCTTCATTCCGCTACCCTCGCCCGATCCCACCACGTCCGCCAGCTCGGGTTAACGTGACAATGCCGCGTTGGGCCTTCTGGCCCATGCTAGGGTTCTTGAGCAGGACAAGAGCATGCTTTCCGAATGCTGCCTGTTTCGGCGTGACCGCAATGCGTTCGCCGCATCAGTTTCCTGTTGCTGGTTCAGTCGACTTGACGGCGAATACCTCTCGGCTTCGTACCTTTTGCAGCAAAGCCACGAGCGCGTCGACGAGACCTCCCGCGAGAGCAGGCGCGTCTGCCGCACCGGTCTGGATAGCACGCTCAAAGCGACGCGCGAGGTCGGCGGGACGCTCGAAGCCGAACATCCCAGCACTGCCTGCCAAGCTATGCGCTGCCTCGGCAAGGCTATCCCCGCTGCGCGTGAGAGCATCCGGTGCGCGCAACTTGTCGATTAAGGTCTGGCTGCGCTCGGCGATGGCCTGGAGGTAGGACGCGACTGCCTCCGGCGACAAGAAAGCTGCGGTGCGCTCGAAGGCGGCCACGTTGAACACTGGCAGCTCCGAGCCGATCGCAGGATCAACGGCGGACGCAGATGCGGAAGCAGCCTTATCACCAATCAATGTGCTGGCGAGCGCTGCATCGGCCCGACCGCGTGCGCCTGCCGCAGCGACGGCACGCGTGAGCGCGTCGGGTGTAAATGGTTTGGCAAGATGGCTGTCCATACCCGCCCGGTGGCACTCCTGTATTTGCTCGGCAAAGGCTTGCGCAGTGAGCGCCACGATCTGCACCCGCCCGCGCGGGCCTGTCAGGGCGCGAATGCGACGGGTCGCCTCAAGCCCGTTCATGCCAGGCATGCGCACGTCCATAAGCACCACGTCGAAGTCGCTGGCCCCAGCCGTTTCGACCGCCTCCGACCCATCCTGCGCGCTGGCGACTTCATGCCCGGCCGCGCGGAGGAAAGAGCAAGCGATGTCGCGGTTCATGGCCTGGTCATCCACGACCAGCACGTGCAAGGGGCGCGCCATCGCCGCACCCAGCACCGCTTGTGCGACTGCGTCCTCAGGGGCGGTTTCCGCGACGTGCACCTTGGCCAAGCTTTGCGGGGCGCCCCCAACTGATCGAGCCGGAGCGTCCACAAGCGGCACCTCGAGCCAGAACAGACTGCCGTTCCCTGACCTATCTTCGTGGCCGAGGCTTCCGCCCATCAGAGTTGCGAACCGGGCCGAAAGGGCCAGACCGAGGCCTGCTCCCTCGACCGGGCCGGCGTCGTCCGCCCCGAGCCGCTCGAAATCCTGGAATAGTTGATGGCGACGCTCAGCTGGCACGCCTGGGCCGGTGTCAGCCACTTCGATCCTCAGGGCTGTCCCACCTTCACTGACCCGCATGCTCATCTCTACCGAGCCTTGGACAGTGAACTTCACCGCGTTGCCCAGAAGGTTCAGCAGCACCTGCCGCAGCCGCATCGGATCAGCCATGACGTGCCGGGGCACATCTGGTGCTTCAACTAGGCGTAGTGCGAGCCCCTTGTCGTCCGCCGCAGGGCGCACGAGGTCGAGGCAGGCAACCGCAATGCCACGCAGGTTGACCTCGGCGACTTGCAGTTCGAGCCGTTCGGCCTCGATCTGCGACAGGTCGAGCACGCAGTTGATCATTTCGAGCAGGTGCGTGCCGGCGCCAAGCATGGCGTCCACCCGCGCCGACTGCACAGCATTCAGCCCGCCTTCCATTCGCAGCAGCCGCGTGTAGCCCAGGATGCCGTTCAAGGGCGTGCGCAGCTCATGGCTCATTCCGGCCAGAAAGCGCGACTTGGCCCGGCTCGCCCGCTCCGCCTGGTCCCGCGCCCGCGTCAGATGCCTCGCCAGCCGCTCAAGCTGTAGATTCTTGTGCTTCAACTCCTCCGCTTGGGCATGCCTCTCCGAGACGTCGCGCATTGAGCAAATGATTGAAGCCGGTTGGCTCGTGCTCTCGTCGCGTGCAAGATTGAAGCTCACTTCGGTCCACATCCAATACCCCTGCTTATGGCGCACACGATAGGTGAGGTGCATCCGCTCAATCTCACCGAAGGCGAGTGGGTGCAGCTGCTTATGAACCTCGTCCACATCGTCCGGGTGGATGAGAGTAGCCGGTGAAGCACCGATCACCGCATCCGGCTCGTAGCCGAACATGCTGTAGAATGCCGGCGAAGCGTAAGTGTAATTGAAATCCAGATTCAAAGATGTGATCGCGTCGCTTGTGCTATCCGCCAGTATGCGATAGCGCGCCTCGCTGGCCTTGAGCGCCTCCTCGGCTGCCCGGCCGGCGTGGATGTCCTCCGTCGTGCCGTACCAGCGCGCAATGCACCCACCCTCGTCATGGCGGGCGTAGGCGCGCGAGTGCATCCAGCGATGCGAGCCGTCCAGCATCCGTACGCGATACTCAATGTCGTAGCGTTCGCCGGTGCCCACGGAATGCGTCCAGGCTTTGGCGGTCGGTCCAAGGTCCTCCGGGTGGAGCGCCTCGCTCCACGAGGACCCAAGCCCGGTGGTGCCGGTCCACTCTTGCCAGCGTGGCCCGACATGGTCGAGTTGCCCGTCGGGCCGCGCGGTCCAGACGGTTTGCGGCGATAGGTCAACCGCGTGGCGGTAGTTGTCCTCGCTGTCGAGCAGCCGGTCCTCGGCGACCTTTGTGGCCGTGATGTCGCGCGCGATGGAGAGCAGCCGTTCCGGTTGCCCATTGGCGCCGAGGATCGGCGTCACCTGCACATCCCAATAACGGGGCGTGCCGGCCATGGTGTCAGCCTTGCCCTGGAAGCGTCCCATACCACCTGCCTTTGCGGCCGTTACCGCGGTTCTCGCATCCAAGTTGCCCTGGTCCTGCCAGAAGTCCGGCCAGGGACATCCGCGGATGGCGTTGAAGTCGCTCACCTCCATAACACGCTGCCCGGCCTCGGTCATGAAAACGAGCTTGGCGTCGAGGTCCAGCACCTTGATGCAGTCGCCAGAGGAGTTGAGCACGCTGCGGAGAAACTCGGCCTCTATCCGTTGCAGCTCGGCCGCTTGGCATTGCGCGGTCCGGTCGCGCAGGATTTTGAGGAAGCCGATATGGGCGCCGCGCTCGTCCCGCAATGGCATCATCTCGCCGCTGGCCCAGAAACGCGAGCCGTCGCGGCGCATGTGCCATCGCTCGTCATTGGCGTGCCCGTCCTGCAGGGCGGTCCGCATCTCAATGCCGGCACGGTCCTCCGCCCGGTCCTCAGGCGTGAAGATCAGGTCAGCCGGCTGGCCCAACACCTCGGCCGGCATCCAGCCTAGGATGCGTACGGCGCCCGAGTTCCAATCCGTGATAAGGCTTGCCCCATCCATAGCGATGATGGCGAAGTCAACTGCGCTGTTGAAGATGGCCTGGTAGCGACGGCCGGGGATGGCGTCCACCTCAGGTGTCAAAGCTTGTGAAGCTGCCTTCGTTTCTTCGGCCTTAAGCAATCAGGTTCTGCCCAGATATGGCGCCATGCCGCTTCTCGATTTCCTTGTGCTCGATCATCAACCGCAAAGCTGCGCGGACGACCCTGCTTGCGGTGGCATAATGTCCCGTTGCGACCGGCTCGCCGACATACCGGATCAAGGGGTGCGTGACGGCAACGTGGAGGGTGTGCTGCGCAGGCATGGCTGCTCGCCTAGCAACATCGCATCGGGGTGTCACCTATGGACGACAAATCCTGATGATTAGACGGATCAGTGCCACAGCCGAATATGGAGCTGGTCAACGTAAGTGACCGCACCGCAAAACCAGCCGACGACAGCGATGGCCGCTGGACGCTGCCAAATGCGCGCTGCTCGGCAACAAGATCGGCACCACGCGCCTGGGCTTCGTCTTGCAGCTCAAGCTGTTCTAGGCCGAGGGCCATTTCCCGCGCCGCATCGAGGACGTGCCCGTTGCCGCTGTCGAGGCCATCGCGGGCAAGTGGATTACCATCCTGGTTCTTCATGCCAATTGGGAAGACCTGCAGGGCCGTGTCCTGGCGTTCAACACGTTGACTAAACACTTCCTCATGGATGCATCTCTCACGATGGCTTTCTTCGAAGACCGAGCGCTGACGTCCAGGTCACGCTGCCGGTGTAACTACACCAGGCAGCGTCCTTCAGCGTGATGGGATTTGTTTGTAGAGTTGAGGATGTATCGCTGGAGCCAGGGCCATGCTGGCTCGGCTGACAATGCCCCGCACTTCCTGATGCTCTTCGCCTCAAAGCTTCGTCGGGCAGACTCGTTGAGAATGTTGGGCGATACCATTTCACGGACGGCATCACTGCTGAAGGTCGGAAGTGCTATCTGTTAATACAGCATCCGCAATACTTCTATAATTGTTGCTGATTGTTCAGTATTTATTGTTATAGTTATCATAGCCGTGCTTGCATGCTTTTCATACGTATATCAAAATACCACCCTAGCGTTGCTTCATAGCATGCACACACAAGCCATTTCCTAGAGAAGGATTACGATGTTCAAGGTTCTGATCGTGGAAGATGAGCTTATGATCGCCGAGTTCCTGGAGGACGCTCTTTCGGCGGCCGGCTACGAGGTGTGCGGGATCGCGAGCACAGTGGCCGACGCCATCGAGCTTGGCGAGCGGCACAATCCCGACCTCGGCGTCATCGACCTCTGTCTACCGGGCGGGGAATACGGCACGGAGATCGCAACGGCCCTGCGCCGGCGCGGCAGGTTTGGTGTGCTGTATGCAACCGGCAACCCGGAGCACCCACGTCTGGGCCAGGCTGAAGGCGAGGGCTGCATCGCCAAACCCTATTCGGCCAGCTCCGTCGTGTCGGCGCTCAGGATCGTCGGCGAGAGGATGTCAAATCACCCCGTATCCGCGTCTCCTCGGGGGTTCCGGCTGCTTGGATCGACTGTGACCGCCTACGCAGCGTAGCGTGGATGAGGAGCCATTGGTTGGTTCGGGCGGTGGCGCAGTTAGTGGCGTGGAATGCTGACGGTGAACTTCGTGCCGTCCCGCTCGCTCGATGTGATGCCTATGGTGCCACCATGGGCATCGACAACCTTCTTGGTGATATACAGTCCTAAACCGAGGTGCGTCGATCCCGCCGCCTCTTGCCGGTTCTGGTCGCCTCGGACGAGCGAGTCAAACACCGCGCGCATCATCTCCTGAGGGATCGGCACACCCTGGTTCCGCACGGACAACACAGCCGCATCCAACTTGCCCTCGACGGCGACCTCAACGGGGGTGTCCTCGAAGCCATGCTCGATTGCGTTGCCGATGAGGTTTGAAAGCACCTGCCCCATACGGAGCACATCCCACTTTCCTTTCGTGTCTCCGGTCGTTTCCAAGGTGATGGTGCGCTTCGGATGAAGCGCGCGCATCTCGTCAACCAGCTGCCTGCTCAGCAAGGACATGTCCATCTCGTCCCTGAAGAGCGGCATGTCCGATCCGAACTGAACGCGCGTGAGATCGAGGAGGTCGTCGAGTGTCCGGATTGCTCGCACTGCGGCGTCCTTCATCCGGGTCACCAAAGTGGCTTGTTGTTCGTTGAGTGTGCCAAGCGTGGCGACAAGGTCGGCGGACATCGACACCGCACCGATCGGGTTGCGCAGGTCATGGCCCAGGATGCCCAGAAACATGTGCCGCGAATGCTCGATGGTCTGCGTGTAGTGGTGCAGGGACTCCGCCACCGCCTGGTCGATCGCCTCGTTGAACCTGATCAGGTCGTCGAAGTCGTTTTTGGTCAGCCCTTGCGTCCTGGCACTCCACAGCCTGACCACGCAGGCCCGCAACGCACGGTACTCCGCCACCATCTGGTCGATGTCGAAGCCGTCGTTCAGGCGCAGTTCGGCGTGCACCTCCGCCGCACTGCGCCGGACGCCGACCTCCTTCGGTCCATCACCTTGGGATTTTTCCAACTGCTCGGAGCTTGTTTGAGGGGACTCCAGATCGTCGGCGATGAAACTGAGTATCTCTTCGACATGGTCCTGCAGCGCGAGCACCGTCATGCTCTCAGCGGCCGGAATGCGGGTTCCGGCAAAGCCCGTCCACTCAACGACGATCTGTGCGACATTCTCGCGAATGAAGTGGCCCAACTGGACGTGCTCACCTGGCACGATGTCGGAGGACCTTGCTTCTCTATGTTTCAAATCGGCTCCTGAGTGTCGTTCTGATCTAGCCGGACCTGCTGTGGCAGCTGCGGCGGCCCGAAAGGTCCGGCCTGCCTCCCTCAGCGCGTTTCCAGTGGCTGGGGCGCGCAGATGCCCTGAACCTTGGCTACGAACGCGTCGAGCGTGAAAGGCTTGGTCATGACCTGCATGCCCGGCTCCATGCGGCCGTTGCTGCCGGCCACGGTCTCGGCATAGCCGGTGACGAACAGCACGCTAAGACCGGGACGCAGCTGCCGCGCCGCGTCCGCCAGCTGCCGGCCGTTCATGCCGCCGGGCAGGCCGACATCCGTCAGCAAGAGGTCTATGCGGGTTCCCGACTCCAGGATCCGCAGGCCCGATCGGCCGTCCGCGGCCTCGTGCACGGTGTAGCCAAGGTCCGAAAGCACCTCGACGATGACCATGCGCACGTCGGGCTCATCCTCGACCACCAGCACGACGGCGCTTATATCAACGGCTGGCAAGGAAACCGCTGCATTCCCGCCTCCTGCGCTCGTCCCTGCTCCGAGATGGCGCGGCAGGTAGATCGCCACCGTCGTGCCCTGGCCCACTTCGCTGCGCAGGCGCACATGCCCGCCCGACTGGTGCATGAAGCCGTAGATCATGGACAGGCCGAGGCCGGTGCCCTGCCCGGTCGGCTTGGTCGTGAAGAACGGGTCGAACGCGCGTGCGATCACGTCCGGGGTCATGCCGGTGCCGGTGTCTGCCACCGATAGGCACACGTACTCGCCCGGCGGCACGTCTTGCGGGGGTTGCTCCTTGGGCGTTTCGCGCCGGCTACGCAGAACGGTGTTCGAGGTCTCGAGCAGCAGCTGTCCGCCGTCCGGCATGGCGTCGCGGGCATTGATGACCAGGTTGAGCAGGGCGCTTTCAAGCTGGTTCGGATCGCACAGGGTCGGCCACGGCTTGTCCGTCAGCGTCGTCTCGACCTGGACGCCCGGCCCCACGGTGTTGCGGAACAGCTCCTCCATGCCGGCGACCAAGCCGTTCACGTCGGTCGGCTTCGGGTCGAGTGTTTGCCGCCGCGAGAAGGCGAGCAGCCGATGGGTCAGCGCCGCCGCACGGTTGGCCGATCCCATCGCACTGTCGATGTAGCGGCCGAGCTCCGCCGTGCGTCCCTGGGCAATGCGGGTGCGCATCAGCTCCAGGCCACCTGTGATGCCGGCGAGCAGGTTGTTGAAGTCGTGCGCGATGCCCCCAGTCAGCTGACCCACCGCCTCCATCTTCTGCGACTGCCGCAGCGCCGCCTCGACCTGCTCGCGCTCCTCCGCCTCCACCTCCAGCCGGGTGTTCGCCATGGTCAGCTCACGGGTGCGCTCTGCCACACTCGCTTCCAGAACTTCGTTCGATCGGAGCAAAGCCTCCTCGGCGCGCTTGCGTTCCGTAATGTCGGCCACAATGCCCAGCAGGTGGGTGGGCGGGTTGTTGCCCTGCCCGCCATCGGGATTGCCGCGCGCCTCGATCCAGCGCACCTCGCCGTCGTTCGCCCGCTGGATGCGGCACTCGAAATGCCACTCCGCCCGGGTGTCCACCGCATGACGGAACGTGCTGGCCACACGCTCCCGATCCTCGGGCAGGACGTGATCAAGGAAGGTGTCATAGGTCCATGAGGACTGCGGCCCGGAATAGCCGAAGATCGCGTCGTGTCGCGGCGTGCAGGTGACGTTGCCGGTGGCCAGCTCGAAATCCCAGCTGCCCAACAAACCGCTTTCCAGAGCCAAACGGAGGCGCCCCTCCGCGCTGCGCACCTTCTCGATCACCCGCAGGCGGTCCACCGCAGCCCCCAGCAGGTTGGCATAGCTGCGCAGGAAAGACGTGTCCTTCTCAGTGAACTCGCGAGGCTTGCGGCTGTCGATCTGCAGGATGCCGAAAGGCGGCCTGTCTTTGCCGCCAATGATGATGACATTGGCGACTGCCTTGACGCCGTTGTCGGTCAGGAACGCCGGATACCGGAACCGTGTTTCCTCGTCGATGTTGGGGGAGATCATCGGCTCTCCCGTCTTCAGCGCATGGCCCTCCGAGGTGTCGTCTTCTGCCATGAGCGTCACCTGGCCCACGACGCCCGGCATCCAGCCCACGCCAGCACGCACGGACAGGGTCTTGCCGTCGTCCTGCAGCTCCATGACCTTGGCGAGTTCGGTGCCCAAGGCGTGGCCGACGAGATGGCAGGCCTCGGTCAGGATCTCGTCGAGGTCATCCGACTTCAGCGCGAACTCCCCAAACCTGACCAGGGTGGTCTCGTGCCGAAGCGCCTCCAGCGCGTCACGCTTCTTCGATGCCCCCAAAAGATGTTCTCCGTAGTGCCGCCCTGTCACAAGGGCG
>CAXTCN010000167.1:0-9931 GCA_964242575.1 uncultured Acetobacteraceae bacterium
GCGGCGAGGTCGATCCGGACCTGTGCGTCGCCATGGGGGCGGCGATCCAGGGCGCCGCCATGGCCGGCACCGAAGTCTCCGCGGTGCTCGTCGATGTCACGCCCTACACATTCGGCACGAGCGCGCTCGGGGAGCTGGACGACGGCCTGTACCCCTACTGCTTTGTTCCCATCATTCCGAAGAACACGCCCATCCCGGTGCACCGGAGCGAAGTGTTCTACACGGTCGCCAACGGGCAAACCTCGGTGGAGGTGCGGATCTACCAAGGTGAGAACAAGGATGCCGAGGAGAACGTCAGGATCGGCGAGTTCCGGGTCGACGGCCTGAGCAAGGCGCCTGCGGGGAACCCGGTGATCCTCGACCTGGCCCTCGACCGCGACGGGATCCTGCAGGTTTCCGCCCGCGAAAAGAAGACCGGTCTCGAGCAGCGGATCACCATCGAGAAGGCGATGTCGCGCTATGACCAGGCGCAGCTGGACGAGGCGCGCGAGCGGGTCGGCTCCTTGTTCGACGGTCATGGGGAAAGGGCGGAGGCGCAGGCCGCCGCCGGCTCCGCCCTCGATGCGTTGCTGTCGAAGGCAAGCGCCAAGCTGGACAGCGCCGGCGCGGAGGATCGCGCGGAGATCATCGACATGATCGAGGCGCTCCGGGACGCCCGAAGCAGCGGCGACGGCACGGCCCTGGAGGAGGGGCGCCAGCAGTTGCAGGACCTGCTGTTCTATCTGGAAACGTGACCGGTGGACCGCTGCCCGCTCTGCCGCGCTGCCCTCAACAGCGCGGAAACCTGCCGCCGGTGCCGGGCCGAGCTTCGGGCGGCGCAACGGGCGGAGCGCGAAGGCCAGGCCCTGGCCGACGCAGCCATGCATTGCCTGTCTCTCGGCGACGCCGACGCCGCGGAGCAGTTGCTCCGGCGTGCGCTGGTGCTCCATGCAGCGCCGGAAACCCTGGCCTTGTGGCAAGTCGTGGGCAGGCGTCCGAACCCGACACGATGACAGTGGGGAGTGTAAAAACCTGGGGCAACCTGCTTGCTTGCCTGTCTCGGGCTGATCGGCCTGGCTGACGCCTGATCATGAGGGCGGCAGGCGTGATGCAGTGGACGGTGCGGCTGGAGGCGAGGACCAGCGCGGGGGAGGTGAGGACGACGGAGCTGGCGACGTTCAGCCGGCCGGACGTTCAGCCGGCCGGGAGTGATCAGCACGCTTGCGGAGATCGGCCTCATGCTCGCCGAAGCCAAGATGCTGTTGGCCAGGCTGCAGGCGAGCATGCTGTGCGGCCAGGTGGCGGAGTATGCGGCCCATCATCGGGTCTGCCCGGACTGCGGGGTGTTGCAGCCGCTCAAGGACCGGCGCACGCGCCGGCTGCAGACGCTGTTCGGCACGGTCGAGGTCCAAGCGCCGCGGTTCAAGCTGTGCGGTTGTCGCCAGCCCGTGCCTCTGGTGGGGGTAACAGTCTCGCCGGTTTGCGCGCTGCTGACCGGCTTGCTGCACGCCGGAGCTGGAGCGGGTGCAAGCCGAGCTGGGCGCGCGCGCCTCGTTCCGGGATGGGGCGCGCATTCTGCAAGCTCTGCTGCCCGTCTCGCCGGCGAACCACGAGAGCCTGCGTAGCCGTACCCATGCGGTCGCCCTACGGCTTGAGGCGGACGACCGGCAAGCAGCAGCCGAGGTCATGGCCATCCCAGACAAGCCGGCCAAGGTCGCTACGGCGGACGCGAGCCGGCCCGTTGTCATGCTCGATGGCGCGTACGTGCGCGCGGTGCCGGGTCATCAGGTTCGGAACTTCGAGGCGATCTGCGGCAAGCTGGAGCGGGAGAGCCACGTCACCCGGCGCTTTGCTCTGGTGCGCAGCGTGGCCGAGCAGCCCCACGCATTGCTGCGTGCGGCGCTGCAGGGCCAGGGCTGGCAGGAGGGCAAAGCAGTCACCGCGATCAGCGACGGCGACCCCGCGCTGCCGGCGCTGGTGCGCTCGGCCACGGGTGGCCCGGTGGAGCTGATCTTGGATTGGTTTCATCTCTCCATGCGCGTGCACCATGTCGAGCAGGTCATGCAGGGCCTGTGCGCCTTCGAGCCGCCCCTGGTCCCGCTCGACCAGGCCCAGACCGATGTGGAACGGTTGCGGCACCTGCTCTGGAACGGCCACCATGACAAGGCGTGCGAGGCCTTGGGCCGGATTGCAAGCTGGGCCAAGGACGCCGACATGCTGAACGACCCCGCAATGGAAGCAGGTGCGAGGCGCCTGGTCGCACGTTGCACGGAACTGCAAACCTACATCGAAAGCAACGAGGGCGCGCTGATCGACTACGGCCAGCGCCATCGAGCTGGCAAGCCGATCTCGACCTCGCGGGCCGAGGGCACCGTCAACCAGCTGGTGAGTGCCCGCATGAACAAGCGACGGCAGATGCGCTGGTCACTCCAAGGCGCCCATCGTGTGCTTCAGGTCAGGGCCGCCCTGCTGGACGGGCGGTTTGGCCACCAAGCAATCCAGCTCGCGGCGTAGCGCCCCAGGTTTTTGACACTCCCGACCCACACCGCTTTGGACCGTTTCTTGCAGTGAGATCGGCGCAACGATGGAGATCCTCCCATGCGACGCCGCAGCTTCCTTGCATCAGGGGCGACTGCCCTTGCTGTTCCCGCCATCGCACGAGCCGCGTCCGCGACCACGTTGAAGTTCGCACCCTATGCCGACCTGGCGCTGCTGGACCCGATCATCACCACCAACTACGTCACCCGCACGCATGCGCAGATGGTGTTCGACACCCTGTACGGCACCGACGAGGACGGCCGCACCCATCCGCAGATGGTGGCCGGGCACACGGTGGACAATGATGGCAAGCTCTGGCGGCTGACGTTGCGGGATGGCCTGGTGTTCCATGACGGCACCCCCGTGCTGGCGCGGGATGTGGTGGCGAGCCTCAAGCGCTGGGCGCCGCGGGACTCGTTCGGATCGGCATTGTTTGAGACCGTGCTCGAGCTGACGGCGCCCTCTGACAAACTGGTGCAGTTCCGCCTCAGCCGGCCCTTCCCCCTGCTGCCGGACGCGCTCGCCAAGCCCACGTCGTTCGTGCCAGTCATCATGCCGGAGCGGCTGGCCAACACGCCCCGTACTACGGCTGTGAACGAGATGGTGGGCAGCGGCCCGTTCCAGTTCGTGCCGGGCGAGCGGGTCCCAGGCTCGTTGACCGTCTATCGCCGCTTCGCCGGCTACAAGCCGCGCGAGGATGGCACGGCCAGCTTCACCGCCGGGCCACGGGTGGCGCACTTCGACCGGGTGGAGTGGCACACCATCCCGGACGGCGGCACCGCAGCCGCCGCACTGCGCGCCGGCGAAATAGACTGGTGGGAGCAGCCGAACGTGGACCTGGTGCCGCTGCTGTCGCGGGACCGCGGCATCCGGGTGCAAGTGGTGGAAACCCGCGGCCTGATCGGGCAGATCCGGGTCAACCACCTGCACCCTCCCTTCGACAACCCGGTTATCAGCCGCGCCGTGCTGGGCGCAGTGGACCAGGACGCCATGATGGAGGCCGTCGCCGGCAGCGACGAGGTAGTGCGCCGCGGACCCAGCGGCATGTTCACGTCGGGCGGACCGATGGCGTCGCTGGCCGGGATGGAGGTGCTGACCGCACCCCGCGACCTGGCGCGCAGCCGGCGCGAGCTGGCCGCGGCCGGCTACAAGGGCGAGAAGATCGTGTTGCTGGCCGGCACCGACGTGCCGCGCATCAATGCCGTGTGCCTGGTGATGGCCGACACGTTGCAAAAACTCGGCATGAACGTGGACTACGTCGCCACCGACTGGGGCACGGTGAACCAGCGTATTCTAAGCCAGAAGCCCATAGATCAGGGTGGCTGGAGCATGTTCGGCATCTTCTCCGGCGGTCTAGACCACCTGTCTCCGGCCTATCACCTGGCCACACGGGGCAACGGCCGTGCGGGAGTGCCGAGCTGGCTGGAGGACGCTCCGCTGGAGGCGATGCGGACGGAGTGGTTCGCCGCTCCGGGAGTGGCCGAGCAGCAAAAGGTGGCCGCACGCATCCAGGCCCGCGCCTTGGAAGTCGGCGCCTACATGCCGTGTGGCCAATACTTCCCGCCGTCGGCCTACCGGCGCGATCTGACGGGCGTGTTGTCGGGCCTGCCGTTGTTCACCAACGTGCGCCGGGCCTGACGCTACGGCGCGAAAAGCCATGTTTCATGAATGGCGTGGGCAGACTTTCAGGCCTTGGTCAATCGAGCTGACAGCCTCGGTGAAGTGTCTGATGCTGCGGCCAGGCGCCGCAGCATCATGGACCCGGTCGCCCGGACTTGCACCCGCCAGCCCGGCGGAACGAGGATGGTCGCGTCGAGCTGGGCTATGATCGCCGGGCCATCAAATGTCATGCCGGCCCCCAGCTCGCGGCGTGCCAGAACGGGCGTGTCCTGCAACCCTCCGGCGAAGTGCACGAGGCTGCGCCCGATCGGTGCCGGCATTGGTGCAGGGTCGAGGTGTGGGTGACTGGCGCTGGCATCCGGCCCGCTGCCTCGACCCGCAGCGTGACAAGCTCCACGGCCACCCTCAAGGAGAAGTCATACAGCGCTGCGTGGGCCGCGTGGAACGCCAGGACCGCCGCTCTAGCCTCGCCCACCCACGGAACCGCCAGCTCACCGCCCTGACCTTCGTAGCGCATCAGCGCAACCACCTCCACCGTGCGGTCCGCCTGGGGCACCTGCTCGCTGTCGAGCCACGTTTCCGCCTCGGCATGGAGCGTGGCCACCAGCGCGTTGGCCGACGCCGCATCCGGTGCGCCCGCACGTGGCACGGTGCGGTGGAACTCCGCCTTGAGGTCGGCCACCAGCAGCCCTTCGGCACACAGCACACCCGGCGACGGTGGAACCAGCACGGCGCTGGCCCCTAATAGCTCCGCCAGCGCCACCCCGTGCAACGGCCCTGCGCCGCCGAACGGCATCAGTTAGCGTGGTGCATGGATCAGAGGTGGTGCTGAGGCACCGGGTGACGTAGGGGATCCCCCAGGGCCAACGCATGAGATCGCGCCGGTAGCTTAATGTAATCTGACGGGTGCGTCTTGGTTGATGGAAAGTGCGACCGCGGTGCGCAGGTAATTACACTCCAGCTTATATGCCGCGATCCGTTTCAACTCAGAGCTTCTCATGCGTTGGCCCTGGGGGATCCCCCTTCCAAACTCCGGATGCCCATTTTGCCCTTCAAGCTGAACCAGGGTCGCCGCCACCACATCCCAAGGCAGCGGCGCCGGGTGACGAACTGGCCCGCTTACGATGCCAGCCTGCGCCAACGCGGCAGCCTCACGGTGTGGTCCACCGACGAGGCGATCGCGGCGTGGGCGGCCGAGGCACGCACAACCCGGGGTGGACAGTCCTGGTATTCGCCGCTTGCCATGCTGACAGCGCTCACGCTGCGCGCGGTGTTCCGCCTGGCCTACCGGCAAGCCGAGGGGCTGATCGGCTCCATCGTCGGCCTACTCGGCCTCAGCTTACGCGTGCCGGACCATACAACGCTCAGTCGTCGGGCAGCGACGCTGGACGTGCCGCGGCCGGGAAACGCCGGCGCTGACAACGAGCCGCTGCACTTGCTGGTGGACAGCACGGGCTTGAAGCTGTGCGGGCCTGGCGAGTGGCTGTTGGAGAAGCACGGGACGGCCATACGCCGGTCGTGGCGGGCGCTGCATTTGGGCGTGGACGCCGACACCGGCCGGATCGTAGCCGCCACGCTGACCTCCAAGGACGTGGACGACGCGTCCCGAGCCGGTCCCTTGCTCGACCAGGTCGCAAGCGCGGTCGCCTCGCTCACCGGCGATGGCGGCTACAACCAGGATCGTGTTTACGACAGCGTCGCCGAGCGCCATCCTGACGCGGCCGTGGTCGTCCCGCCACGCGCGAACGCCGTGCCCAGCGACACGGCCGAGACCGTGCCCACGCAACGGGAGGGTCATCTGCAACACATTGCGGAGCACGGGCGCATGGCTTGGCAGAACGCGTCTGGATACAACAGGCGTGCCCAGGTCGAAGCCACCATGAACAGGTGGAAGCAGGTGATCGGCGACGAGTTGCGCGCGCATACGGACGAGCGCCGCGCGACCGAGGTGGCAGTCGCTGTCCACGCGCTCAACCGCATGCTGGACCTGGGACGCCCAAACTACGTCCGCATGGCCTGACCCCGGACGGGATTGGGATCAATGCGCCTGCACCTCTGATCCATGCACCACGCTAGCCTGGGTGCGTCGCCTGATCGGCCACGGCGTCAGGTGCGGGCGGCCCCCCCGCGCCGCACCAGCAGCAGCAAGCCGAGGCCGCTGGCGAGGAGATGCGCGGTGAGGGGTTCCGGGACGCTGACCGCCCGCGCGTCGAGCGCAGCGCCAGCGATGCCGACGTCCAGCCTGACGATCGAGCCGTCCCGCGGCCCGCCCGGCAGCATCAGGAACGAGCCGCCATTGTTGACGACGTAGATCGATTGGCCGTCGTCGGCGGTGCGCCCGAACGCCACGGCCGCGTCGCCGAGCAGGCCGTCGGCCGCCGTCGCGATGGTGGTCGGCACCCCGCCTGGCGCCAGGCTCACGACCGAGTTGCCGCGCTGGGTGGCGCCGAACAGGGTGCCGTCGATGGCGAACGCGAAGTCGTCGAGCGCGACGTTCGAGGCGTAGACGGACGCCGCCCCGGCGGTGCCGTCCGGCAGGATGGGGATGCGCAGGACCGCGCCGCTGCTGGTGTTCGAGACGTAGAGTTCGTCGCCGAAAATCTTCACGCCGTTGGCGCCGACGGTGGCGGCGCCGCCCACCACGGGCGCGAGCCGCGGGTCCACCGACCAGGGCCGGCTCTGGCCCGTGTTCACGTCCACCTGCCAGATCGTCCCGGCCCGCGAGTCGGCCACGAGCACCACGCCGGGGCTGAACGGCGTCACCCCGTTCAGGAAGCTGGCGCCGGCCACGCTGGCGGCGACTGATGCCGAGCCGTTCGGGGTGAGACGATACACGTTCGTCCCGCCGGTGACGACCAGGGAACCGTCGGTGTCGCGGGCGATGCCGGCCGCGGAACCGGGCACCTGGCTGAAGACGCTGGATGCGCCTGCCGGCGTCACCCGGAAGATCGTGCCGTCGGTCAGGCTGGTGGCGAAGATGTCGCCCGCCGGGTCGATGACCAGGTTCTCCAGCGCAGTCGGCGCCGGGAGGGTCGCGATCGTGACGGCTTGGGACGGGCGCATCGGCCCGAAGCACGCGGCCAAGAGGGCCAGGGCGCCAACCGAACGGGCGCGGAAGACTGAATGCATGAAACTCTCCTTCCTCATGGCACGGGCCCCGTTCCGGATCGACGTGAGCTGTTTTGGCATACGAAGACACGATGGCCTAACTGACTTCGACCCAATACCTCTGCCGCGGTCCGTTATTTGAAGGTGCAGGCCTGCACATACGAAAGTCAACGGCGTCCGTTCTCCTGTCCAGCAATCAACGTGTCCGTTTTCTCATGCCAATGGAGTGAACCCCCGGAGTGAGACAGATAAATTCGGACAGCTCCTAACGAGGAGACTGAACCGATGTCTTTGAACGAGTCTGTGCGACATAGCCGGGAGTTCATGCTGAAGGCCGTTGAACGGCTGGAGGCTGGGGAGCGCGCAAGCGCCCTGGCCATTGAGCTGAACCTCCAGCGCACGATCATCTATCACTGGCGTGACCGGCTCCGGGTGAACGGCGCGGAGGCGCTGACGAGCAAGCGCGGGCGCCCGCGCACGCCGGAGGTCCTTGCGGCGGAGGGCCTGCGCGCGTCGCGGGCCAGGACGGATGGCTTGGTCCAGGCGCGGGCTCAGATTGCCGAGCTGGAGCGCAAGGTTGGCCAGCAACAACTGGACCTGGATTTTTTCAGGGGCACCTTGCAGCACATAGAGGGTTCACGCCGGCCGGGCGACGCGCCTGGCGTGACAGCGTCTTCGCCCACATCCAGGCAATGACGCGCTCGCAAGGCGAAGCACCGGGAGCAGGGCTTTCGGTGGAGAGGATGTGCATGTTGGCCGGCGTCAGCCGGGCGGCGTATTACCGCGCTTGGACCCGCAGCGATCCGTTGCGCGAGGAAACGGCGTTGCGCGATGCCATCCAGAGGTTGGCGCTTGCCAACCGCCACTACGGCTACCGTCGGATCGGCGCGTTGCTGCGGCGCGAGGGCTGGGGCGTCAACCACAAGCGCGTGGTCCGGGTCATGCGCGAGGACAACCTGCTGTGCCTGGCGAAGCCGCTGTTCAGGCCGCCAACAACAGACTCGCGTCATGGCTGGCGGGTGTGGCTGAACCTGGCACGCCACCTCCAGCCCATGGCCACGAACCAGCTGTGGGTAGCGGATATTACTTATGTGCGATTGGCCGAGGCCTTTGTTTACCTGGCCGTCGTGTTGGACGCGTTCAGCCGCAAGGTCGTTGGCTGGGCGATGGCCGATCACCTGAGAGCAAGCCTGGCCTTGGACGCGCTCGAGATGGCATTGGGCAGCCGGGAGGTGATCGCCGGCGGCCTAGTTCACCATTCGGACCGCGGTATTCAATACGCTTGCGGTGACTACATCGCCCGCCTGGAGGCCGCCGGGATCCAGCCCAGCATGAGCCGAGCCGGCTGTCCCTACGACAACGCCATGGCCGAGAGCTTCATGAAGACGCTCAAGCACGAAGAAGTCGACGCCAGCGCCTATCGTGATCTCGCCCATGCCACTGACGCCACCGGAGAGTTCATCGAGACTGCCTACAACCGCCAAAGGCTTCACTCGGCTCTTGCCTACTTGTCGCCGTTGGAGTTCGAATCTAACCAGCCTCGGGCTGCTGCGCAGCAGCCCGAGGCCATGATGCAGCCGAGCTGTCCGTGATTTCCTGTCTCACCCAAGGGGTTCAGTCCACCAAGGCCGGCATTGGCGGACACATCCGGGGTGGCCGATCACAGGTCGTTTGACGGACAACATCCGGTTGAACCTTTTACCGTGTACAGCGATTGCATGCTGGATGGAGCGTCAAGATGTGAGCCGCAGTCAGTGGCACAAGTCGCCGCAGGTCCCGGCCGATGGTGAAGGACATGGCGGTGAGTTCCGAGAGGGCGGGTTGAGCGCAACAGGTCGGGCCGAGGCAGGACCAACAACTAGCCCGAGCACTCTCGCTCCGTTCCGTTCCCCTGTTTTCCTTGCGATGTGGGTGGCGAGCGTCGTCTCGTACTTCGGCGGACTGATCCAGAGCGTCGGAGCCTCATGGCTGATGACCACGCTCGCTCCGTCGGCCGACATGGTGGCGCTCGTCCAGGTCTCCACGGTTCTGCCTATCGTGCTGTTCTCGTTGCCGTCCGGCGCCGCCGCAGATGTTTGGGACCGTCGTGTCGTCATGCTGATCGCGCAGGCGTTCATGCTGGCCGTGTCAGCCGGCTTGGCCGGGCTCGCCTGGGCCGGGTTCGTGACACCCTGGACGCTCCTGGCGCTGACCTTCCTGCTCGGCTGCGGCGGCGCGCTCTATGGTCCCGCGTGGCAGTCATCGGTGCGGGAGCAGGGGCCGGCGCTCGGCGGCGTTCTCGTGGCCTGGGCGGGTGCAGAAGTGACCTTCCTGGTCAACGCCGTCTCGTATCTGGGGCTGATCGTCGTCCTGCTCATGTGGAAGCGGCCCACGCCCTCCCGCGGCTTGCCACCGGAGGGCATGGTGGCCGCCATGCGAGCCGGGCTTCGCTTCGCCCGGCTCTCCCACGCCATCCAAGCCGTGCTCGTCCGCGCCGCGCTGTTCGGTTTCCTGGCTTCTGGCGTTTGGGGGCTGATGCCGCTCATCGCCCGTGACCTCCTTGGCGGGGGATCATCGACGTATGGCCTGCTGCTCGCGGCGTTTGGCGGCGGTGCCGTTACGGGCACCTTCGCGAGCGCGAAGCTGCGCGAACGGGCGTGGTTCAAAGACGGGTTACAGCTGGAGCCGGGTTGACGCTTCCAGGACG
>CAXTCN010000168.1:0-9897 GCA_964242575.1 uncultured Acetobacteraceae bacterium
GCCCGCCCCTCGCATGGCCGAAGCCATCGGGCCGCAATTTATGCACCAAGGTCCGTGGGCGCGGCTGGCTCGCGGCTGACCGCATCCCATGAGGGGTTGGGAGAGCCGCCGCCGATCCTGCTGGACCTACTGAACGCTGCTGACCGCCCTGTTGGCAGTGTATGTTCGATAATTGCTCTTGTCGGATATACGCGGGCAGCTTCAATTCTAGCGGCTATGATCCTCGCGTAGTTTGGCATCAGCCGACGACGAAGTCACTAAGCCGGGCGCCTCCCCTGCCCTTTCTATCGGGCGCGATCCGCTGCCGATCTGCCTGGAAGCGCCTGCTTTCTGACTCGCGAGAATAAGTGTTATCGCGAGTTGACCCCTGCCCTGCCCTCCTCCACTGTCGAGCCTGAGGCGGGTTTGGCAACGCTGGAGCGCTCAAACGGCTCCCACCGCGATGTGTCGGCCTCCACCGGGCTTACGGGAAAGAGGGCAGCAGAATGGACGGTATAGGCGACAGCGGCGAACTCCTGCCCTTCCGACCCAAGGTGTTCGATCGGGATGACGGCACGCTCGTCGTGCGGACACCGGCGACGTCGGAGAAAGCCAGGCAGTTCCGTTCCGAGGCCGACGCACCGGCGACGGTCAAGGCCTACGCCGCCGACTGGCGCCACTTCGAGGCCTGGTGCCGGGCGAATGGCCGGGAGCCGTTCCGCCGCGACGTCGAGCTGGAGCCGATCGTCGGCGACTACCTGGCCGACCTCGGCACCGGCTCGGCGATGTCCACCCTGCGCCGGCGTGTCGCCGCCATCGTCCGCCAGGCCCGCCTCGCCCGGGTGCCCTTCGATACCAAGAGCCCCTATGTCCGCGAAACGCTGCGCGGCATCGGCAACAGACAGACCAGGGATCCTCGCCAAGCAGCCGCCCTGGTCACGCTTCAAATCCAGCAGCTAGTTCGGTGCTGCGGCGACGATCTCGCAGGGCTGCGCGACCGGGCGCTCGTCCTGGTCGGCTTCGCTGGCGCCCTCAGGCGCTCCGAGCTGGTGACGCTGCAGTTCCAGCACGTGCAGTGGACCAGCAGCGGCATGAAGCTGCGCATCGCGCGCTCGAAGACGAGCAGCGACGGCGTCGACATCGGTATTCCGCGCGGCCGATACGCGGAGACCTGCCCCGTCTCACATCTGCGGCGCTGGATGGAGCGGGCCAAGATCGAGAACGACGCCGTGTTCCGCCGGGTGGACCGCTGGAGTGTGGCCGGGGCCAAGCCGATGAACCCCGACAGCGTGCGCCTGATCCTGGGTCGCCTTGCCGCCAGGGCGGGGATCGTCGGCACGGAGCTTGAGCCGATCAGCCCGCACGGACTGCGCGCGGGCTTCATCACGACGGCCTACGGCAACGGCGTGCGCGACGAGAAGATCATGGAGCACACTCGCCAGAAGAGCCTGGAAACCATGCGCGGCTACGTCCGACGTGCCCGGCTCGATCGTGACAGCCCGGCTGGAAACGTCGGGCTATAGCATTTCGAAAACCCCGTCCACAGGATCTTCACTCTGGATACGTTTGTCAGGACACATACGCCGCTAAACACATGCGCTCCGGCACACAGGCATAGTGGCGTGCCGGCACACATGCGTACATGTGTGCCGGCGTATTTATATCGAGTTATTTGATCAGCCGTGGTGCGTTCTCTCGACGGAACCAATCGTCGGTCAGCTCTTCCATTAAGCTTTGAACCTTGCGCCTACCCTGACGGGCAAGGAGCACGTGCATCTGGGAGAATGCTTCATCGGATAGGAAGAACATTACGGCCCTCTTGCCCTCCCGATACGGTTGGCGCCGTTTCGGGCTGGACGGCTCTGTGGCAGAGGCGACAGATGCTGGTGGCGCTGGCTTAAAGGATGGCCGGCCGGTATCCGCCTCGGCAATATTGAACAGGTTCTTGCGTGCCATAATCTATCCCCTTAAGTCGATGCTACGGTGCGCCGGCGTGACGGAGCGCCGTCAATAATGTGCACATGCGTGCCGGCAATCCGGCGTGTAGCGGCGACACCTGGAACGTGCAGTTCGTTGAACAAGGCTGCCACCTCCAACGCCGCTTTGCTTCCGGGCTCGACCTCCTGCGCGGTCAGCCCCCTCATGAAAGGATACCTGAACGCCTTGCGTTCACCCCACCGCACAGTGGCAACCCGCATGCCGCGCTTCTCGATCGCATCGACAGTGCCGGCGATCTCCTGACCCTGCGTTGGCACGCGGTTGAGCACGAAGAGCACGGGTACGCTTGCCAGCTTGCAAACGTCTACGGTGGCATCCACAGCGTCGAGATCGACTATGCTCGGCTGCACAGGGGAAAGCACGACATCGGCCACCCTGGCAGCCTGTGCAGCAGCCCGGTCAGCCTGTGGGGCGGTGTCGATCACCACGAAGTCGTAACCTGCCAACCTTGCTGCTTGGACGGCCTTTTCCAGCCGCCCCGCTGCCTCGGTGGCGACATCGGGAGGCTCGTCACCTCGCCGATCCATGATCTTGGCAGCCGACGCTTGGGTGTCGATGTCGATCAACAGCGTTCGTAGCCCTCGCAGATGCCCCTCCACAGCTAAATGAATGGCCATCGAGCTCTTACCGGACCCACCCTTCTGAGCGACGACTGACAGGACGAACATCGGACCTCCACGTACCATTTACATGCGGCACTGCGCGCAGGCTATCCGGCGCACATGTGTGCATGCAAGTGCCTGTGCGCTGTGATTAGGGTGGGAGGCAGCGGTGTTGCCGAACTAACACGCTTTGGAAGACGGGTAAGAAGGACGGAGTGAGCATGGGTCCCACTGTGCACGGGTGACCACCCCAAAAAGGCCGCTCTCACGTCAGGCGGATCGCACTGATTGCACCGTTCTCCCCAGCCATGGTCACGCCGACAAACGCAGTCTGCCGAGGACGGATCGTGCCTAGCGGGTTGATCTTGCGCTTGTCCTGCTCGACCAGCGGCAAGCCGAGCCGCCTGCGGGTCTGTTCCAAGAACATCTCAGGGCACCCAAGCACCAGCCTGACCGACGCCGACGTCAGCAGGTCGTTGGTGAAGTGCTCGAACGACTGCCCGGCCAGCACCATGCCCACGCCGAACTTGCGCGTCTCCTTGACCATCTTGTTGATGATGTGGTCAGGGTCGTCGCAGGTGAACACGTCCGCCT
Organism: uncultured Acetobacteraceae bacterium; assembly: GCA_964242575.1. GTDB lineage: Bacteria > Pseudomonadota > Alphaproteobacteria > Acetobacterales > Acetobacteraceae > JANPPS01. The sequence goes on from CAXTCN010000168.1 coordinate 3,174, forward strand.
CGTCGATGATGATGAATTCGACCGGGCCGTCCGACTCACCACGCTGCTTGGCGCCGACATAGAGCCGCTCCATCAGGCAGTCCACGAACAGCTGCTGCTCCGCCACATCCAGGGCCTTGATGTTGTAGTCGTGCACAGTCACGCCGCGCGGGAACACCGGAGCTGCACCGCGGAAAATGCCCGAGTTGTCCAGGCCTTCCAGCCGGTCGAACAGCGACTGCACGCCGTCCGCGTTGTTCCACAGGATGAACTCCTCCAGCTCGGTGCCGGCGTCGATCTGCTCCACGCCCTCGGTGAACGCCTCGCTGGCCTCCGACCGGGCCTTGGCGAGCGCGGCCTCGATCTTGTCGTGCTCCTCGCCTTCGGCGGTCTTCAGGCGCTTGCGCAGCTGGGCACGCCGCTTGGCCAGGGTGACAACCTTCTCTAGCGCCGCCGTCGTGGTCTGCGTCTGGCCCATCTTCATCATGACAAGCCGCCGCCACACGCTGTCCTTCAGGTCGCGCAACGTCGGGAAGCGCTTGGCCGCGCCGGGTTGGTCACGCGGATCGTGGTCCAGTCCCCATGTGGTGGGAACATCAGCGTAGAAGCCGAACCGTCGGTAACCCTCGATCAACAGTCGAAACAGCGCCGGGCGTTGCCGCTGTCCCAAGGCACCCTGGCGTGCCATCAGGGCGATGAAGGCGAGGGCACGCCGGCGGACGCCGCCAAGGTCAGGGTCGTCCAGCAGCTCCAGCGGCTGCAGCCCATACGGGCTCTGCTCGGAGAAGCGGACGGTGTGGACCTGGTCCTCGGGCATGCCGTCGCACAGGTCGCCATGCACGTTCAGGACATGGATGCGCGAGACACCCTGCTGCGCCAGGGTCGCGATCAGCCGGTTGAGCTGGAACGTCTTGCCGGTGCCGCTCGGCCCTGAGATGAGCATGTGGCCGTTGATGGCCTGCTTGCTGTCCCACACTACTGGCACCCCGTCACCGAGGCGATGGCCGAACGGCACCTGAAGGTGCGGCGCTGCCCGGACGTGCCGGCGCCGCTGCGCGACCGAAATCTGGTTCATGCGAGATGTCCTGCTGCACCCGGCACCATGCATAGTGATGCCTGATCGCCACGGTGGCCCCAGCACGCCTCGCGGCTTACCGCGTCAGGTTGATCACCGCCGACATCCCAGAACTGCTGACCCATGTGTCCTCCGTTTGCCTGCAAGCTGGCGGAGCCACGGTGGCATCAGTCGGCGCGAACGGCAGCGCCCTCAGCAGGGCACGGTATCAGATCGCGTCCTTGAGTTCCTTCGCCGCGCGGAACGCGACCTTCTTGCTGGCGGCAATCTGCATCGCCTCGCCGGTCGCAGGGTTGCGTCCCGACCGGGCTGGACGGTCCTTCACCTCGATGATGCCCAGCCCGCCGATCCTCACCCGATCGCCCGACTTGAGATGGGTCACGATGGCCTCGAACACGTCAGCCAGAAGGGTGTCGGCCTGCTTCTTGGGTAGGTCGTGACGCTCGGTGAGAGCAGAAGATAGGTGTTTCAGCGTGACCGTGGCCGGCGCTTTCACGGCAGCTTTGGCCGTGGGCTTGGTGGCGGCAGGCGGCGCGGCACTCGCCGACTTCGGTTTGGCAGACGCGACAGCAGCGGCTGCCTTCGCAGGCGGCTTCTCGGCTGCGGGAGCCGCAGCCTTCGTGGTCGATGTCTTGGTGGCCATGACGGTGACGGGCTCCTGATTGGGCAGAGGGGTCACGGAGTCATGCGGAGGCATGAAGCACAAGAGGCACGTCCCGCAGCGCCGGTCCCATCCCGTCCGGCGACTGCATCCCGTTCGCGCCGTCGTGTCGGACGATGGCGGTGGATGAGAACGGGAGAGCTGAAATGGACCTACCGCCACCGCAAGCGACGCCGCAAGGGTGCGTCACGCTGACGCGCTCCCGTGCTGCGCACGCCCTTGCCCCGCCGCCCGCGGCCGCGGTTGCCGGTGGGGGATCAGGACGGAGAGGGGAGGGGAGAGAGGGCACGACGCCATCCGACCCCGGCTCCGCCCTGCCACCCCGGACGGGAGTACGGACATGAGCGGGAACGACACGGAGCTGATGGAGCTGCGAGCAGGCGTGAGCTGCGCGCTGTTGCTGGAGCAGGACGGCTACAGCCTGGACAAGACGGAGAGCACGCGGAAGTGCCTGAAGTATCGCCGCGGCGCGGGCGAGGTGATGATCGTCAACCACGACGGCCAGGGCTGGTGGGACCCGATGTCGCAGGCCAAGGGCGACGTGTTCAGCCTGGCGCAGCACCTGGACCCCGGCCTGAACTTCGGCCAGGTGCGCAAGCTGCTGCGCGGCATGGTCGGCATGGCGCCGGCGTTCCCGGAGGCGGAGCGCCGGCGCGAGAAGGTTAAGCAGTGCGTGCCGGTGGCTCAGCGCTGGGAGAAGCGGCGCAGGCTGTCCCGGGGCTCGGCGACGTGGACCTACCTCACGGTCACGCGCGGGCTGCCCGCGGGCATGCTGGTAGCGGCCGACCTGTTCGATGCCGTGCGCGAGGGCCCGTGTGGCAGCGCCTGGTTCGCGCATCGCAACCATGAGGGCCAACTCACCGGCATCGAGATGCGTGGCCCGGACTGGCGCGGCTTCTCCGAGGACACGGACAAGACCCTGTTCCGGATGCCTGGCGGCACCGGCGTGCTGACCCGGCTGGTGGTGTGCGAGGCGCCGATCGACGCGCTGAGCCTGGCGGCGCTGGAAGCGCTGCGCCCTGACACGCTCTACGTCTCGACCACGGGCGGCATGGGTCCATTCACGCTCGCCTGTCTGGAGCTGCTGCTGCAGGACCTGGCTGGGCACCCCGAAGGCGTGCTGGTCGCAGCCACGGACGCCGACACTCAGGGTCAGCGCTACGCCGTGCAGCTGGCGGCGATGGCGCAGGCGGCAGGCGTGCGCTCGGAGCGGCTGCTGCCTTCCGGTGGAGAGAACGACTGGAACGACGTCCTCTTGGCAAGGAGGGTCGTGGCATGAACCCCGGCCGCGCGTTCATTCTGCTGCGCTCCGGCCGCAAGCTGGATTTGCTGAACCCAGAGCCGATGGCATGGACCGACGACGACCTGGCAACGGGCCTGTCGCGCACCTACCGCTGGGGCGGACACTCGCGCTGGCCGCTGCCGTTGTCGGTCGCCCAGCACAGCCTGCTGGTGCTCGCCATTCATGAGGACGCAAGCGGCATTCCGCTCAGCCACCCGCAGGTGCTGCGTGAGCTGCTGCACGATGCGGAGGAGGCACTGCTGGGCGGGTTCGATCCCGTGACGCCGCTTCGTCTGCATCTCGGCCCCGGGTTTGCAACCCTGACAGCCCGGCTGAGCGCCGCCGTGGCCTGCCGCTACCAGCTACCGGCGTGGACGCCAGAGGAGCACGCGCGCCACAAGCATGCCGACCGGCTGGCCGCGGCGAGCGAGGCGCATCACGTCGCCGGCTGGTCCCTAGCCGACATGAAGGACAGCCTGGGGATCGAACTCACCCCTCTGGCGACCGATCCGCTGCTGCAGCGCTACGGCGCCGAGCTGGCGGCCGGCATGCAGCCGTGGCAGCTGTGGCCGGCGAGCCTTGCGGCGCGGCTGTTCCTGGCCGAGCTGGAGCGGCTGGTCGAGCAGCAGGACCGGCCGGCACGGCTTGTGGAACTTGCCGCCGCCTTCTCCCGGTTGCCTGCTCGCTTGCGCGCCCGCTGCCGCCATCCCGTGACGGGCGATGCCCTGTCCGACACATACGTGCGTGCCGAGGCGGACGACGGCTCGCAATCGGTTGAGGGCGTGGTGGTGGACGGCAGGCGCGACCCGGACGGTACATGGGACTTCGACGCGGTGTTCACGGTGTTCACGACCGACGACAAGGCAGAGGGCGAGCTTCTTCGCGTCGCGGGCTACGCCGGCAGCGTCGAGGTGATCCGATGAGAGCCATGGAACGGCCAGCGACGGCGGCCGAGGACGCCTGGGATGCGCCAGCACCGCAGCCAGACCGTGAGACGCCCAAAGGCGTGCAGGACTTCGAGGCGCGGCGGTGCCACATCTGCGGCTGCCGGTTCCCGGCGTTCGGCTTCGGGCCGCCGCTGACGCGCAGGGACCAGACCGTCTGGGCGTGTCTCGCCCACTGGACCGAGGTGGAACGCACCCTGACGCAGAATCCCGTGCACAGCCCCGAACCGGGGCCGAAGCGGCTGCTCTGATCTGAGGTCTCCATTGCGGCAGCCAGCTCCTGTGCGCTGAACCGGGAACGACGGGAGAGCTGGCAGCAGATCGGAGGAGTGGGAAGCGGAGACGGAGGGCAGGGGAGGGCCTGCCGCTGTCGCCCCGGGCGCCGCAAGGGTTCGGCCGCAAGCGGCCCGCGCGAAGCGCGCGCCCTTGCCCCGCCCGGCGCGCATCGGCTGGGCGGGTGGGTCTCGGAGAACGGGACACCAGCAGAAGGACGGGAACGATGAGGATGAGGATGACGATGCGCGTGATCGCGGGAGCGACGCTGATGGCGGCTGCGCTCTACGCGGTGTTGGCGATGCCTGGTTTCGTGTCGGACACGAGCAGCACGGTGCCGACCCGAACCCAGGAGGCGCGGCGATGAGCGTCAGCGCCACCGCCCGAGCGGGCTGACGTTTCGAGCGATCCTTCCCGAAGGCCCGCCATCGCGCGGGCGTTCGCGTTTCTGGAGATCCATGATGGCCAACTACTATGCGTCCTTGTCCGTACTGTTTCCGGTCGGCACGGCGGAGAACGTCGCCCCGGCGCTCGCGCTATACTGCCAGTTTGCAGATGAGCTCGAAGACGGCGACGAGACGATCGGCTTCGAGGCCCAAGCCGATGAGCCGCCAACGGGTTCCCACCTTTGGCTGCACGCCGGAGAGAATGCAGAACCTGAGCACGTCATCACGTTCGCCCTGCGCTGCGCGGAGGAACTGGGTTTGACTGGTTTATGGGGACTCCGCTGGAGCCTGTCCTGCAGCCGTCCAATGCTGGACGGGTTCGGCGGAGGCGCGCAGCTGCTTGATCTGGGGCAACGCAAAAGCCTGGCCTGGGTGGATACGGAAGAATGGGTGCGAGAGCGGCTTGCCGCCGGCGAGGATGCCCCGGTGTCGGCCGAGGCTATCTTTGATCCTGTTGTGGTAAAGCAGAGTTGGACTGAGGCGACCCAGGCTTGCGAGCTGCTGGCCTTTGTCAACCGCGAGATCGCGGCCGATCCCACCGTGGCCGGGCGGTTCCGGGCATTCCTGGCCGAGGTGTCGGCCGGTCCTGACGAGATGTGCTGCCGCGAGTGCGGCGAAGCCATGTTCATCGCCGATGCCGGCACGTCGCATCACCTAGGTTCTGGCATGGACGGCATCGACCATGGCCGCGACCGCGACCACGTCGCCATCCCTGAAACGGAGGGATAAGCCATGGCCACGCCCCTTGACGCCGTGCGCGTGCAACGGCCCCGGTCCCGTCGGCGCCGAAACGGGAAGCGCCATCCGAACCAGCTTCACGTCCTCACGTTCCAAGACCTTGCCGGGGCCACGGCCGGGCTTCGACCGGCTGCGACCGTGCTGGTCCGAGGATCCATGGGCCACATGGCCGCCATCGGCCTGGGCCGCGAGCGGGCACGCGAACTCGGCCAGGTCGTGGCGTTCTGCGCCGACATCCGGACACTGCCGGCGCCGCGGCCAACGCCGGGGCTGGACAAGCTGTGCGCCCGGCACACTGCCTTTCCAAACTTCCTCCTCCTGCTGACCGCGGCAGGGGGCTACCGTCCCTCGATCCGCCTGGACCTGCTGGGGCGTGGCGGGCTTGCCCTCGCGCGTGCGTACGACCGGCAGCAAGCGGCGTGGGGCGACGAGAGACGGGCCTATGTCACAGGTGACGTGCCGCCACGGAGTGGGCAGGCATGACCGCGGATATGTTGGCAGAGCCCGTCCTGTGCTCGTTCTGCGGCGAGCCGGAGCTTGTCGAGCTGTTCGAGATGTGGGGCCACGAGTTCATGTGGAGCACCTGTTGCGAGAGCCTCCACCACTCCCTGGTCGAGGAGGTCAACGCCGACCCGGCGTGGGGGCGTGAGCTGCTGCGCCGGCTTGGCGCGGAGGCTTACGCCGGACACCGGCTGCGCCGCCTGGCCGACGATGGCGGATGCGGCCTGGTGCTGGACTGGCAGCTGGAGCTGCGCCCAGTCTCGTTCGCGCAGGCCCGGAGCTTCGTCGGGCGATACCATGCCCATTGTGGGATGCCGACGGCGTGGCGGTTTGGGCAAGCGATCTTCAATGGCCAAACGATGGTTGGCGTCGTGACGGCGGGCAATCCGGTTGCGCGTGCCTACAACGGCCGCGGCATCGTCGAGGTGAACCGTCTGTGCGTTCGCCGGGACGTGGCGTCGGCGCTGCGCTGGAACGCCGCATCCCAGCTCCTCGGCTGGGCCGCGCGCACGGCAGAGCAGCGTGGCTTCTCGTCCATCATCTCGTACACAAGGGCGGACGAACCCGGCACCAGTCTAACGGCGGCGGGTTACGTTCGGGAAGCTGTCGTAAGGGGACGGAGTTGGCATAGCGCCCACCGCCGCCGCAGCAACACCAACGCGCTCGTGGACAAGGTCAGGTGGTCGCGTGTGTTACGTCCCCGGACGGCAAAGGTGGTCAAGCCAAACCAGGCGGAACCGCCTGCGATACCCGACTGGATGCGGGTAGCCGATGATGGTTTGTGCTACACCGAACCGACTGGGTTGTTGGCCAAGGAGAGCCATC
>CAXTCN010000169.1:0-9884 GCA_964242575.1 uncultured Acetobacteraceae bacterium
CCTGCACTTTCCCACCCGTCCATCACCTCTACGCCGACAATCTCGCAACAGGCTCCTAAGAACCGTAGTTTCTCCTCTTTGGGATTGAGGTGATCTTTCCTGCTCCGACCTCGCCGCTGCGAGGGCAAACCGGATGGCAGGTCTTGGCGCTCCAGCATGCTGGCACTTCTCTGATCCTAAGCAGACTTGCGCGGCCTGGCTTGGCCGCAGGCCCTCGTGTGCCAGGCCGCACAAGCCTGCGTAGCCCGACCACGTGGCACCGTAACTACACCTGTGCACGGTCGGGCAACGTGTTGATCAACCGATGAACTCCCTCGGTCATCAGCGCCGCGACAGCACCGTAAACAAGGTGGGCGGTGAAACCCCTGACGTGGGTGAGGATTGGGTAGTCCCGGTTGGGCGCGCTCAGGCCAAGGAATGGCACGACGACCTCATCCAGGACCAACGACATGGAAGTCCCCGTCGCCAAGCCCGCACCGATAGGGGTCATGCTGCCGTGGCGACGCAACAGGCCGTATACCGGCCCCCAAGCCATGCCGATGCCGTTGTGGATCACCTTGCCCAGCAGTTCAGTCTGTTGCTTGCTCATTGAGGGAGCAAGGCGACTTGTTACCTTTCGGGCCGCGACCAGAGACGAGGACGCGCCGGGGCGGGCCAGACGTTCCCAAACCTTCACGTGCCTTGGCGTCAAACGGCGCAGCGGCCCTTGGGCCAGGTTAGTCACCTGCGTTGCCACCAGCCCGGCCAACAGGCCCACGGCAATGTCAGTCAGGAACGTCTGTGCCCTGCGGTCCATGGTAACCCTTTGTGGCGCCAGGAACCCAACAGGCGAGGTCCGATTGGCGGCTTTCCTACACCCTGTCTTCAGGCTGCGCTACTTCGGCGCTTCTTGATACCCAGTTCAAAGGTCGATTGGGATGGGTTGGTTCTGAGTGGCGTGGTCGCCTGGCGTCATGCTGCCACGTTCTCCTGGGCCTTCGGCGGCAGCACTTCGGCAATCACCTGCTCAACGAGCAGCGCGAAGGCACCCGGTTCCATGGGCGGCAGCTCGATCCATTGTTCAGACGCCGCGGCGTCGCGTTCCGCCAAAACGTGCATGGCCCCAACCCGTGCTTCCGCCTTGGAACGGCCAGCGTGTTCCTCCACCAGGGTCAGCAGGGCCAGCACGTCCATGTCGGCGGCCCCTGGCGGCAGGACCGGCACCGTGCCTGCCTTGCCGGCTGGCGCGGCGCTGTCCCCGGCTTCCATCATGGGATCGTAAGCCGTGGCGGGGGCATCCGGGATGTGCTGTCCGGGCGCGGGAGGTGGCGTCACCGGCGCGGCTACTGTTGGAACGGGAGCAGCAGCTTGTTCACCGGCAGCAGCGATGGCCGCGGCCACGCAATCGGCAACGGGCTTCTTCTCCGCCCGCCCCTGCCGGAAGCCCTCCAGGATCGCCGCCAACACCGGCCCGGTGTCCACCTGGCTCGGCGCCTGCGGCCCGCCGCTTTCGATCAGCCGGCGTATGGTGGCGGTCCGGGCCGCAGCACGCTCGACGGCATCGGTGGCCGGCGGACGCAGCACCACGGGACGGTTCAAGCGCAGCCGGCCCCGAGGGTCGATCTTGGCGTAGAACAGCTTGGCATGGACCCGGCGGGTGCCGAACAGGATAATGGCCTCGCCCTCGATCAGCCCGCGCAAGTCCTTCCAGTCCACCCGCGACACGCGCCGCACGTCCGCGTGCTGGGCGTCGCGGTAGCCGCCGCTGTCCGTCGCGGCATACGAGGTTTGCTGCGTCACCTCGCTTTCGCCTGCGGTGCGCTCGACGTACTGCCGGGTTTCGCTGCCTTCCTGCAGCTTCATCAGGATCTGCAGGTTGGCGTTGCCGAGCAAGGAGTACACCGACTCCCCGATGCGGGCCTTGAGGCCCGGCAGCTCCTGGAAGCCCAGGTAGAACATGAAGCCCAGGCCGCGGCCCATGGCGAGCATCTTGTCCATGCCGGCGACGGCGTAGTAGCCGACCTCATCGAGGACGACCGGGAACGGCGTCGGCGCCAGGCTGGGCTTGTTGGCGACGATCTCCTCGAAGTCGCCTTCCAGGTTCACGCCCAGGACCTGCGCCATCATGTTGCGCAGGGACGCCACGACGATCTTGCCCAGCGCGGCCGTGGTTTCGCCGGAGTTCTCCAGCGTGGGCAGGTTCACCACCAGGATGCGGCGGTTCAGCACCACGTCGCGCATGTCGATGTCGCCCGCCTCGCACTTGAAGATGTGCCCAAGCGACACCCCGAGCTGGGTGAACACGGCCGAGAAGTGCATGGTGGCGAAGTTGTGCTGCTTGGCCGGCTCGTCGCTCTTCTGCTTGTTGTGCGGCAGGCTCTTGTCGTAGCCGCCGGTTTCGCCGAGGTAGGCGGACAAGGGGTAGAGCAGCCCTGGCGGGATGTCGGACACGTCGATGCTTTCGACCTGGCCCGTGTCCACATCCAGGCGCAGGAAGCGCTTCTCGAAGGCGAGGGCGGCGATGCTGCCCAGCTCGGTGGCGAAGCGCAGGCGCTCCACGTCGATGGCAAAGCCCTTGTGGTCCCGCAGCCAGACCAGCGCCGGGATGAGCGCACCGAGCAGGGACACGGCGCGGTTCATGAACACCTCGTTGCCGTTCGAGGAGCCACTCTTGGCGTTCGCCTCGATCAGGCTGACCAGCAGTTCGCGGATGCCGTCGGCGTTGCCCCAGGCAAAGGGGTTGAAGGTGTTGGTGTCCTTGTTGCCGGAAGCGACCAGGAAGTTGAGCGCCAGCACGTCGTCCTCGCGGCCGAACCGGCGGGCGAGGGCGAGGACCTCGGCGAACAGCTTGTTGTCGGCCTTGCCGTCCACGAAGATGAAGCCGGACCCATGCATCAGCGCGTTCGCCACCAGGCTGAGCAGGGCGGCGGTCTTGCCGGCGCCGGTGGTGCCCGGCACGGCGACGTGCTGGCGCCCGTCCTCGTTGCCGATCCACAGTTCCTGGCCGGTGCGGAAGTCCCGGCCGATGTGGATGATGCCCTCCGCCATGCGCGGCTTGCGGTTTTCCGGGTCGGGATGGTTGTGGTCCCGGCGACGGGCGCCCCAGGGCAACCGGAACGGCAGGACCACCTTGCGGGTGAGCACCCACGTTGCGTAAAGCGCCACCGCCGGCACGGCCAGGTCGATGACGCCAGGCTCGAAGCCGATCCCCACGGCGGCCATGGCGAGCAACAGCCCGGAGGCGGAGCTGGCCAGGGCGTCGCGCAGGCCCCGGAACCCCGGCTGGACTTCGCGGTAGGCTTGCGCACCCCGGAGTTCATAGGCCGCTTCCGGGCCGAAGACCTCCCTGCGGATCACGCCTCCCTACTCCAGCCCGAACGGGTTGGCATCATCAGGGCGCTCCGCGGCGGGGGTCGTGGCAGACTGCGCGACAGCCGAAGGCGCGGCACTGGGCGGGATCACCGTCGGCACGCGGTCCAGCTCCGTTTGCAGGGCCGCCGGCACCTGGGGCGTGCCGCCACTCCACCTGGCCACAGGCGGCAGGTTCAGCATGGCCTCGTCCCGCGTCTGGTTCTTCCAGGCTGCCACCCCGGCCATCACCGCCACCGTGCTGAGCGCCGCGCAGGCGAGCACAGCCATGCGGCGCGGCTTCGGTTTTGCCGGAGGTGTGGAGGGGGGTGGAGGCAGCATGGCCAGGCTCGGCATCAGGGTCACGTCCCCGTTGTGGCCAGGGCCGTCGAACCGCAGCACGACCGACGTAGTGCCGGGGGGAAGATGGATGATCATGGTGCCTCCTGCGGGCGGTGGGTGGGTGGCGCAGCCTGCTTCATGCGGATGCGAATGGTGTCCATCGCCGCATCCAGGGCGGGCACGCGCAGGGGGCGGCGCAGGGCACACTCGGCAGCCCAATGGTCGCGTGCCCCAAGCGCCTCGATGCGCGGGTTCGGCATCGGCGCGGCGGTGCCCATCTCGGACGGGAAGCCCAGGCTGTGCAGCGCATACCAGAGCGGCCGGTCGATCAGCTTGAGAAAGGCGAACTGCCCCGGCGCCAGCACCCCGGCCTGCGCGCGGGCGTGCAGCAGCACGCTCATCAATGCCGGGGCCGTGTAGCCGTGCCGGGCGGCGGTGGCGGCGCAGGGCGCCACCAGCTCGGCATCCAGCAGCACCTCGTCGGCCCGGTCCACCGCCCGGGCGCCCACCTGAAGCGGCCTTGCCGGTCCAGCCGGGCCGTCGCCGGGGTTCACGGGCAGGCTTTCGGCCATGTCGCCGAGCAGGGCGATGGCCTCCTCGCGCTGCCGGGCAGCGTGCAGCACGAAGGCCGCGAACAGGCAGCGGACATGCGGAGCGGCTTGCGCCACCCCCTTCCAGACCGGCCCCAACTGGCGGGCCAGCTCAGCCCGGCCGGCATCGTGGTTGAACCGGCCATCCGGCGCGGTGCTATGACGGGCCACCCACTCCCCAATGTGCAGCGCCGGATCGGCAGGGCGGGGCTTGCCGTCCGTGGCTGGCACGAGGCCGAGGCCGCGCCCCACGAAGGGTTTGACGGAACGGAACATCTCCGCCTGCGTCCGCATCAGGCCGTCGAGATCGAGGTTGCGGGTGAACTGCCCGGACGCGGCGCGGGTCAGGCAGAGCAGGGCGAGCACGGCGGTGAACGCCACGGTGGGCCAGCGCAGGAAGCTGTTGACGTGGTGGCCAAGCCGGAACAGGGCGGCGAAGCGCACCCTGGCCGGATCGGTAGCCAGCACCTGCCGGTCCAGGTCGGCATAGGCATCGGTGAGGATGCTGAACTGCACCATCTTCCAGTGCTGCACCGCCATCACCGACGCGGCGATCTGCGCATGGTATTTGTACCAAAGGTACCAGCCGCCGCCGGCGAGCACGGCCAGGATCAGCCCGAAGGCGAGCAGCTTGTCCTCGCCGCCCGGGGACGAGGGATGGGCGTTCGGCTGCATGGCTCAGTCCTTGGCGGCGAGGGTGGTGCGGGCGGCCGGGGACGGGGCGGCCACGGCGGCGGGAACAGGGGGCCTCGCCCGCGTTTCCAGCCGCAGCGCCTGTTGCAGCACCTTGCGGAGGTAGTTGGCCTTATGCAGGGGCGAGTGGGAATGGTAGTAGCCGACGCCCTGCCAGAAGTCGCCGCGCGCCTCGTCCATGCCCTGGCGCAAGATCCAGGCGCCGCCTTCCAGGTTGGCGCAGAAGTTGTCCCGCAGCGCCAAGAAGGTGTCCGGGATGGAAGCGCCCCAGCGTGCCGCCAGCTTGGGCAACCAGATCTCGTTCACCTGCATGGGGCCGATGTCCACGGTCGCGTTGGTGTTGTCGCTGACCCGTCCCAGGCGGCCGCCCTCCACCCGCAGCAGGATCACCAGCACGGTGGGCGGCAGGCCGTGGGCGTTCGCCGCGGCCTCGATGCAGCCGCGGATCACGCGCTTGGCGTCGTCCGCGCTGGAGGCCAGGCCAACCGGGACCGGGGAGTTGCGGTACTGCGACGCCCTGGCTGGCAAGCAGGCCACCACGCTGGCAAGGAGCAGGGCTGCCAGCCGCCGGTGCCTATTCCTCATGGGCGCGACCCCGGGAAGGTTGCCCGTGGACCCTGCAGCGTCACCGGCGTCGACGACGTATCCCGGGCCATGCGCTCCGTCGTGTCCTGCCACTGCTCCAGCAGGAGGTGGGCCGGTATCTCCCGTGGCGTGGCCACCCGGTCGACTGCCTCCATCATGCTCAGCATGAGGACCGAGAACGGGCCGCCGACGCCAACGGCCTCGTGCCCGAGCAGCGATTGCGGATTTGGCCGCAGCTCGACGCCCAGCCCGTGGCCGGTGGCGTCGCGCCACACCGTGTCGCCCGCCACCAGGAACACCGGCAGCAGGCCGGACGGCGCAGCCGCCAACTCGGCCGAGATTGGCTCGATAACGCCGGTGGCGCGGTCCAGCGTTGTCACCTGTCGGCCCGACCGTTCGATCAGGGCTTCCAGCACGCGCCCAACCTGCTCCAGGTCGGGCTTACCCTCCTGCGCCATGGCCGTCATGCGAACCTCCGGCGCTTCCACACTGGCACGGCGGGGCGAACGGGACCGTTGACCAAGCGGCGCAGCGTGCGCAAGGCTGCCGGAAAGGACAGGCCAAACCATTCGGGCACCGCGAACACCAGGCTGGCGAACACGGCGAAATACAGGGTCGCCAGGCTCCAGTGCATGAGGAATATGAACCACGGGATCAGCACCCGTGCGTCAGCTACCCAGATCCGTACCGGCGGCATCGTGTTACGCCACATCGCCCAGGTCCTTCCGCACACCCGCCGCCCCCGCCTCGCTGATCCGGCCTTCAGACAGCGCACGCTGGATGGCGCCCTCGAAGGATTGCCCGCGCCCTTCGGCCAGCATGTCCTCCACCAAGGCAGGCCAGCGGTCGGGGTCCGTGTCGGCCATCCGGCGGCGCATGGGCCGGTCAAAGGCCAGGAACTCGCGCAACGCCGTGCGCGTCCCATCCAGGGACGGCACCAGGCGCTGGTTGACGATCAGCCGCAGCGTTTGCGCCACCGCCACGGTGAGGGCCACGCGCTCCTCCATCGGGCACAGGCTGACGATGCGCTGCACCGTTTCGGACAAGGTGCCGGCGTGGATGGTGGAGTAAACGGCGTGGTCGGTTAGCGCTGCCTGCGCCGCGGCGGCCATGGTCTCGCCGTCGCGACACTCGCCGATGATGATGACGTCGCCTGCCCGGCGCATGGCGTTGCGGATGCCCGCCGCGAAGCTCGGCAGGTGGCGCGGGATCTCGCTCTGGCTGATGGTTGCCGTGGTGCCTTCCACGTCATCGAAGGTGAACTCGATGGGGCTGGAGTACTCCAGGATGGCGACGTGGCTGTCCGGGTCCTCCAGCCGGCCGCGGGTGATGCCGGCCTGCAGCGTGCTCTTGCCGTTGCCGGTGCCGCCGGCGATGAACACCAGCCCGGTGCGCGGCATGCAGGCGCGGATGATCTCAGGCTCCACGTTCTGCTCGGACAACGCCCTGGACCGGACGGGGAGGGCACGGGCAACCACGGCGCCGCCGTCGTCGCCATGGGCCAGCACGGCGGTTGCGTTGACGCGGAAGCGGAAGCGGGTGCGCCGGTCCGGCTGCACCTCGTAGCTCACGTCGAAGTCCTCGCCCCGCTTGAGGCGGGCCACGCCCTCGGCGCCGTAAAGGCGGTTCACCGCCTCATCCACTTCGCGCTCGGTGAAGGTGCGGCGCGTTACCTGCCGCATACGGCCGTGCAGCTGCACGAACACCGGCTGGTGCGTTTGCAGCCGCAGGTCGGACGCCCCGAGCCGGAACGCCCACTCGAACAAGCTGTCCAAGGTGTCACGGGAGAACGGAGCCGCTTCGCCAGGCCAGAAGCCGTCGCCCGGCGCGGAGGAAGGAAACAGCGCAACGTTGCTCACGGATTGGACCTTCTGGTTCATGGGTGCAGCCTTGTCGGAGCAGGACCGCCCGCGGGGATGTCAGAGGGCAGCTCACCCGTGCCGCGCCAGCGGCGCCGGTTCGGGTTCAGGCCAGGCTGGGCGCGGATCTCGATCTGGGTGTCGTCCACCCGCATCCTGTCCCGGCCGCCCTCGACAGCCCGGCGGGAGAACACCACCCGGGGCTGCTCCACCAGGCCGGCGCGCAGCAGCACCCGGTAACGGGCCATGCCGATCAGGTCGGCCTCCAGGCGGGACAGGTCCGACTGGTAGATTTCCACCGCCTGGCGTTCGCCGCGTGCCCAACCCTCAGCCACCCACTTGTTCCAGTACTGGACCTCCTCGGACGTGCGCGGACGCAGGTCGTCGGGCGGCGTCGTCGGGTTGACCCAGGAGCGCACGAGATAGGTGCGCCAGTTGGGCGGAGCGGAGGACAGCTGCGCCTGGCGGGTAATCTGGTACACCCGGCCGGTTTCGCGGGCGGTCTGGCCCCCGTCGCCCAGGGCGAACGCCATCTGGGCTTCGGTGACGACCGGCGGGCGCATCAGGGTTTGGCCGTTGCCCACCTGCACGACGAGGTTGCGGAAATCGTAGCTGCTGTCCAGCTTGGCCTCGTAGCGGCGCAGCATCTCATTGAGGGCGAAGCCGCGCGCCGCCAACCCGCCGCGGGCGCCATAGGACAGGGCCGCCTCTTGCAGCGCTTCGCCGCGGGCGCCGCTCAAGCCGGCGGACGGGTTCACGCCAGGCCGGGCCGCTTGCAGCGCTTCCAGCGACAACGGCCGCTGGCCGCCAACGATTGTGGGGGAGACGGTGGCGCCCGTGACCGGCTGGTTCAGCGGGTTGGCCAGGGTGGGGGATGCAGCATCCACCGTGCCGGTGCCAGGCTCCGGCGGCACCGGCATGTCCAGGAGGGCATTGTCGGTGTCGGCGGCCCACGCCGGGCCACCGAGCGCCAGGCCGGCCAGCACCGTGGCGGCGCTGAGCAAGGCGCGCAAGCTAGTGCGCTCAGGCATGGTGCTGCACCTCCACAAGGTGGCGGTCGGGATCGACCACCACGGTTGCGCTGGCGCCGGCGGCGTCGCCCATGGCCTTCAGCAGCTCGACGACCGGCACGTTGGTCATGTTGACCGCCACCTGGACCGGGGCGGCACCGGACGGCGCCGTGACCACGAAGCGGTAACCGATGCGGTCGGCGAGCGCCTTCACGCCCCCATCCAGCGGCCCGTTCCAGGTCAGCGACACCAAACGCTGCAGCTCGGCCGGGACCACCGGTTGGGCCTGGCGGGCAACGCCATACTGCCCGAGCTGGCCCATGGTGCGGTCCACCCGGTCCAGGCTGCGCTGCAGCGCGACTTCGGCATTGGGCATGCCGGCCGTTTCCACATCCGACGCAACGGTTGTGGTCGCACAGCCGGCAAGCAGGGCGAGCAGCCCGAACGCGGCTGGGTAGGGGAAGCGCCTGGGCGCCATGCGTCATCTCCTGTTCGTTCAGGAGTGACGCTACGAGGGCAGGATGCGAACGGGATCAGCAACGTCGAGGGGACGCGAACCTTCCCCGGCTAGTGGTTAAAACCTGATGCTTGGTGCCCGTGCGTAGGTCGGGTTTGGGCAGTTAGCAGCAGTAAATAGCTAGCGGCTCCGGTGTCCGATTTGCGCTCATTGCAGGCCTTTGCACTTTAAAGGCAATCACTCCGCAGCGGACATACTTCAGCAGGTCGCGGATAGCGTTGGTCCTCCGCACGTCGCACACGAGCTGCAGGACGCAGGATGATTCGAAACAGTCCAACCAATCACATCAACCTGACCGACACAGGCGTGTGTATTTGTCGGACCACATCCGCTGATAATCCAGCAACAAGCATCCGAGGACTATACACCTAGATCGCCAGCGTCAGCTGCTGGTTTGCCGGCGTGTCCTCAGTGTTCAGCGACGACAGCGTAACACCAAGGAGCCGCACGCCGAGCCGGACCGGCAGTAGCGGTGTGAGCAGATCGAGTGCGGTGCTTTCCAGCATCGCCACGCTCGGCACGAAATCGCTGAAGGACCGGCTGCGCGTGATCTGCTGGAAGTCGGCATACTTCACCTTCAGCGTGACGGTCCGACCGCGCGTGCCGGACCGCTCGCAATGCGCCCAGACCTTCTCGGCCAAGGGGAGCAGCTGCTCGTGCATGGTAGACAGGGTAGTGAGGTCCTCGGAAAAGGTGTTCTCGGCGCCGACCGACTTGCGGATACGGTCAGCCCGCACCGGGCGTTCGTCCACGCCTCGGGCGATCCAGTAGTAGTAGGGGCCGCTCTTGCCGAAATGCTCCTGCAGGAACGCCATGGTCTGCGCCCGCAGGTCGAGTCCAGTGTGGATGCCCATCCGCTTCATCTTGGCGGCCGTCACCGGGCCGACGCCGTGGAAGCTGCCGATTTCCAGGTTCTCGACGAACGCCGCCCCGCGCTCGGGCGGGATGACGAACAACCCAT
>CAXTCN010000170.1:0-9869 GCA_964242575.1 uncultured Acetobacteraceae bacterium
CATCGCCGGCGCGGCGCACGGTGCCCGTCATCCAGAACCCACCCTTGCCGATCCGCTCCACGATCGGCGCGCCTTTGCGATAGTTGTTCGATCCGCCCGACATCGAGTCAGTCGGTGCGAGACCCTGCGCGCGGGCAGGCGACAGGAGCCCGAACACCCCATTCGCCAACACGGAAGTGCCAGCAACGACGAGCGTACGGCGGCTGAGAACGAGAGCAGTCATCTATGTGCCTCTCAGAAAGGTGCATTTCGGCAGGATGAAGGCGATGTCACGACACCAGTGAGATATAGCGCGTCTACGACCAGTTGCCAGTTGAAGGAGGACAAGCGGCGAAAGGCAACGGCCGCTTCGCATCTGCAGGACAGTTGGGTTTCAACGAAAGCGCCCTTGTTCCAGGGCGCCACAGGCCGGCTGGCTGGAATCCCAGTTTTCGCGTTCGGGTATCCCATGACAATCTCATGAGCCGCGGGTTTGTGGCGGTGGAGAGCTGGGCACGCGAGGATAGCGTTGGCCGGGAGCGAACTGGCAGCTCTGTTGGGGCCTGAACACAAATGCGGACGTTCGGAACAAGCTGTCGCACAAGGGCAGGTTGCGCGACCAGCCAGGCGCTCTGGCCGCGCAGGTGGCGGCCGACCGCGGCCCGCGCCCGCTTCAGCTTGTGAGCGGTCCCGCCTTTGAGGGTGGGCAGGAGCTTGCAGGGGCGCTTGAGGGTGGTCCGGACATCCTTGGCCTTGCCGTTCCAGGTCCGCCAGCGCAGGCGCTCGGCCTCGGCAACGATCTCCGCCTTCGCCTGCAGCCGGCCCAGCTCGCTGGCGGGCCAGCCTTCTGCCGCTTGCTTCGCGTGCTGGAGGCGCATGGAAAGGTGGGACCAGCCGAGGATCGGCGGGCTCGCCACCCCGGCGCCGGCCAGGATGGAGCGCAGGCCGGGGCAGCCGCCGGCGAAGGCGGTCAGCTCGGCGTCGTCGGTTCGGCCCAGGGTGTCGAGGGCGCGCCGGGGCAGCGGCGTTGCGATCCGACGGGACCGCCAGTCCTCGACCTGGCGCCTCCCGCCGCAGCTCGCGCAGTCCGGCCGCAACGCCGCATGGTCGCGGGCCTGCACGGCGACCACCTCATGCTGAACGCGGGCCAGCAATCGCTTGGCCTCCGGCAGCGTCAGCCCCAGGTTCGCGATGTCGCGAAGGTCGCCGGGTCGGCTGGTCCCCAGCGCCATGATCTCCCGGCCAGCAGCGGCCCGGCCGGTCATGTCGCTCCCGTCTTCGTCCCCCAATCCCTGGGCACTCCCCCGTGGAGCGTCCCATCCCGTATGGCGGCACCTTGGGCCACCGTGCGGGACTTCGGCTTTGCGCAGCCATGACAGTGAGAGTTTAGGCCATGTCAAACCTTTGCGGCCACCGTCATGTCCTGGCGTGCGAGCAAGAGGTTGCGATGGGCTCCGGCGGCACAGTTCCCCATTGGCTGCCCGGCGCATGCTCCCTCACAAGCTGAGCGGGGCGTTGTCCACGACCTCTTTCATCACGAAGAACGTCCGTGTTTGCCGGACGCCTGGCAGCGCGATCAGCCGCTCGCCGTGCAGCCGGTTGAAGTCAGCCATGTCCCGCACCCGGATTTTCAGGAAGTAGTCGAAGTCGCCCGCAACCAAGTGGCAATCCAGGATCATGGGCATGGAGCGCGCCGCCGCCTCGAACGAGGCGAAGCTTTCCGGGGTCGAGCGGTCCAGGACCACGCCGACGATGACCAGGCACCCCCGGTCCACGAGATGGGACGCGATCTGCGCACGGACGCCGGAAATGTAGCCGTCCTCAAACAACCGCTGGATGCGGCGGTGGCAGGTGGCGGCGCTCGTGTTCACGCGCTTGGCGACGTCCGCGTTGCTCATGCGCCCATCCTCTTGCAGCAGGCGGATGATCTTCTGGTCTATCCGATCCAGCGGAGGCGGATTGGATGATTGTTTCAAGAAATGGCTCCTGGCCGGAAGATTGCCGAACGCCCGTGGGGATGCCAGGCGCCTGGACCTGCAATCCCGTCCGTAGTTCGAAAGCACGTTTCAGGCCTGTGTTGGTAGGATGCCGTCCTTGCACATTGAAGGGGACGGTTCCGGTGCTGTCGAAGTTTGAGCGCTACCCACTGACGTTCAGCCCTACCCCCATCGAGAGGCTGTCCCGCTTGACGGCGCATCTCGGCGGCGGCGTGGAGATCTACGCCAAGCGCGACGACTGCAACTCGGGCTTGGCGTATGGCGGCAACAAGCTGCGGAAGCTGGAGTACATCGTGCCGGACGCCATCGCGAGCGGCGCCGACACCCTGGTGTCCATCGGCGGCGTGCAGTCCAACCACACCCGCATGGTGGCGGCCGTCGCGGCCAAAATCGGCATGAGGTGCCGCCTGATCCAGGAAAGCTGGGTGCCGCACGAGGACGCCGTGTATGACCGGGTGGGCAACATCCTGCTGTCCCGGATCATGGGCGCGGACACGCAGCTTGTGGACGAGGGCTTCGACATCGGCATCCGCGGCAGTTGGACGCGGGCCATCGAGGACGTGAAGGCCAAGGGCGGCAAGCCCTACGCCATCCCGGCTGGCGCGTCCGTGCACAAGTTCGGCGGCCTGGGCTACGTGGGCTTTGCCGAGGAGGTGCGGGCGCAGGAGGCCGAAATGGGCATCCGCTTCGACCACATCGTCGTGTGCACCGTCACTGGCTCGACGCACGCGGGCATGGTGGTGGGGTTCGCCGCCGATGGGCGGGCGCGCAACGTGATCGGCATAGACGCGTCGGGCACGCCGGCCCAAACCAAGGCCCAGGTGCTGGACATCGCACAAAAAACGGCGGACCTCGTCGGCGGCCGGCCCATCGTGGACGACGACGTTGTCCTGCTGGACGGCTACGCCTACCCCGTTTATGGCGTGCCCTCGAAGGAAACAATCGAGGCCATCCGCTTGTCCGCCCGGCTGGAAGGCATGATCACCGACCCGGTGTATGAGGGCAAGTCCATGCAGGGCATGATTGACCTGGTGCAGAAAGGCTACTTCCCCAACGGGTCCAAGGTGCTTTACGCCCACCTGGGCGGTGCCCCGGCGCTGAACGGATACAGCTACACGTTCCGCAACGGCTGAGGTGCAAGCCAGAGGGGTAGCGCCGGTGCAGCCTGGTTGCAGCTCATTCAGCCCGTCGCGGGGGAGTGCAGCGGGTCACGGCGCTGCGTCCGCCTTGGGCGCCCTGTGGCGCAGCCCGTCGGTGAGACCGGATTAACGGGATGGTTCCGCCGGGGACCGATGTGGGCACGCTGGAGGCGACCTGCTCGCCACCCGCGGTCACGCAGGCCGGGCTGCGCCGCCGCTTGAGGGGGGAGCCGCGCGCCGGCCCGCGGCCATGTCACGGTTCCTGCGCCTTGACGAAATCCAGGAAGGCGCGGAGCGGCGGCGGCACGAGGCGGCGCCCGGAGTAGTAAAGGAACGGCCCGGGAAAGGGCTGCCACCAGTCGGGCAGCACAGGCTCCAGCCTGTTGCTGTCCAAATGCGGGCGCAGCCAATCCTCGAACAGTTGCAGGACCCCGGCCCCGGCGACGGCCATGTCAACGGCCAGGTCGGTGGCGCCGCCGACGCTGACAACCAATGGCCCCTGCGGCTCGACGCGCACCACCTCGCCCGCGCGCTCAAACTCCCAGGGGCTGGTCAGGCTGCCGCTGCTGAAGCGGCCGCGCAGGCACGCATGGGCCAGCAGGTCGCGCGGATGGCCGGGGCGTCCGTGCCGGTCGAGGTAGGCGGGCGCCGCTGCCGTGGCGAACCGCTGCACGCGCGGCCCGATCGGCGCCGCGATCATGTCCTGCTCGAGACGGTCGTCGTAGCGGATGCCGGCATCGCACCCGGCTGCCAGCACGTCAACGAAGCTGTCCTCCGCGGTGACCTCCACTTGTATGTCGGGATAGGCCGCCAGGAACCCCGGCAGGATGGCGGGCAGCACCAGGCGGGCGGCGCTGACCGGCACGTTGAGGCGCAGCGTGCCGGCCGGGCGGCCGCGGAAGCCGCTCATCGCGCCGAGCGCCGCCTCCACCTCGCCCAGCGCTGGGGTAAGCCGGTCCATCAGCCGGGCGCCCGCCTCGGTCGGCGTGACGCTGCGGGTCGTGCGGTGCAGCAGCCGGACGCCCAACTGGCCCTCCAGGCGGCGCACGGCCTCGCTCAAGGCCGAGGCGCTGGCGCCGCCGGCGCGGGCCGCGTCCCGGAAGCCGCGCGCCCGCGCCACGGCAAGGAACGCGTTCAGGTCGCCAAGGTCGGCCTTCATTGTCCGTTTTTCCGCACAGCCCGTTCGGATTATGCCCAATAATCAGGACGCCCGGCAACGCCCAACTGTTGGCTGACAAAGGAGCACAACCATGCACACGACCCATCAAGCAGCCACGTTCAACCTCGGCAGCCGCACCGTGAAGCGGCTTGGCTACGGCGCCATGCAGCTCGCCGGCCCCGGCGTGTTCGGCCCGCCGCGCGACAGGGATGCCGCGCTCGCCGTGCTGCGCGCCGCTGTGGCGTCCGGCGTCAACCACATAGACACCAGCGACTTCTATGGGCCGCACGTCACCAACCAGATTATCCGCGAGGCGCTGGCGCCCTACCCGGACGACCTGGTGATCGTCACCAAAATCGGCGCGCGCCGCGGGGACGATGCGTCGTGGATTCCGGCCTATGCCCCAGGGGAGCTTGCCCGGGCGGTCGAGGACAACCTCCGCAACCTTGGGCTGGAGGCGCTCGACGTGGCCAACCTCCGGATCATGTTCGATCCGCATGGCCCGGCGGAAGGCTCGATCGCCGCGCCGCTCGAAGCGCTTGCCGCCCTGCAGCGACAAGGGCTAGTGCGCCACATCGGCCTCAGCAACGTGACGGCGGCCCAGGTGAAGGAAGGCCGCGGCATCACGGAGATTGCCTGCGTGCAGAACCAGTACAACCTCGCGCACCGCAACGACGACGCGCTGGTTGACATGCTGGCCCGGGACGGGATCGCTTATGTGCCGTTCTTCCCGTTGGGCGGGTTCAGCCCATTGCAGTCGGCCACGCTGTCCGAGGTGGCGGGGCGCTTGCACGCGACCCCGATGCAGGTGGCGCTTGCATGGCTGCTGCAACGCTCGCCGAACATCCTGCTGATCCCTGGCACGTCCTCCGTCGCCCACCTGCGCGAAAACCTCGCGGCCGGGTCGCTGGTCCTGCCAGACGAAGCCGTGGCGGCGCTGGACGGGATCGCGGCTTCCCAAGCCGTGGAGGCAGTGGCCTAGCTGGGCATTGCCGGCCCGAACGTCCGCACCGGGCCGGCATTCCACTCATCAAAGCGCGCGCAGCCCGGCCATGGTCATGGCGGTCAGCGCACCGATGTACCCTGGTCCCGCCGGCAACCCGATGACAATCATCCGCCAATGCAGAGGCGCCCCCAGCAGGTCCAGTGCCAGTTCCATGTCCAACTCCCGGCGCAACTCGCCGCGCCCGATGGCGCGTTGCAGAAGTTGGCAGCCCCGGTCCCGGCGCTCGGCTTGGATGCCGGACCGGATGAGCGCGGCAAGCTCCGGCGTGCGGCTCATCTCGGCATGCAAGTCAGGCAGGATGCGCCGGACCAAAGGGCGGCGGAGCAGCCGCGCCGTGCGCAACAGGAACTCGCGCACGTCCCCCGGAAGCGACCCAGTGTCGGGAACTTCAGCCAGGGGCGCGCCAACCCTGGCCAGCAGGTCGGCAACCATGGGCAGCTTGGACGGCCAGCGCCGGTAGATCGCCGCCTTGCCCACGCCGGCCCGCTTGGCGACCGCCTCCATCGAGAGCGCGGCGTAGCCAGTCCGTGCCCATTCGCGGAACACGGCCTGGGTTATCGCGGCCGTGACATCGCTGTGCAGCAGCGCCGCGCCAGCAGCGGTTTTCGTGCTCATCCCGCCTCCGCTTTCCAGCAGTCCAGGTCGCCGGCTGCGAACGCCTCAAAGCTGATGGGCGTGCGCCCGGTGATGGCCTGGACGGCGCCGGTCACGCGGTCCTCCGAACCTTGGGCGACGGCGGCGTCCATGGCAGCCAGCGCCGCTGCGTAGGGCGGCGGCAAGCCGTGCCCGGCCAGGCGCCTGGCCAGGGCGCCTTCGCTTAGGCTTTGGTGCCGCACGGGACGGCCCGCGGTGGCGGCAATGATGCTTGCCGCCTCGCCATAGGACAGGGCGCGCGGCCCGGTCAGAACATAGTCGCCATTGCCCGCCACCTTGCCGAGCAGCGCAGCCACGCCCACAGCGGCGATATCATCGGCATGGATGAACGGCACCCGCCCAGCACTTGCCGCGGTGTAGATCGTACCCTCGTCCCGGATTGTGGGCAGGTGCTGCTGCTCGGAAAAATTCTGCATGAACCAGGCTGGTCGGAGCACCACCCATTCCGGCGCGGCGTGGCGCAGGAACGCATGAACCTGGCCCATCATCGGCCCGCCTTCCGGCAGCGGTGAGGCGCTCAGCAGCACGTAGCGGCGGACGCCGGCGTCCAGGGCCGCGCGCAGGAACGGCATCATGGCGTCCAGCGGCTCCGCCACGCCTGCGGGCGCGACGAGGTAGGCCGCGCCCACCCCGTCCAGCGCGGGGCCATGCGTGGCCGAGTCCGTCCACTCGAAGCGCACGGCCTGCGGTCCGGCCGTCTTCATGTCACGCGACGTGATGCGGGGCTTGACGCCCTGGGCAGCAAGACCCGCCGCGATCCGACGCCCGGTCTTGCCCGTGCCGCCGGTCAGAAGGATCCCAGGCTCCGCCATGTCAGGTGTCCTCCCCTACCGTGCCGGAAGCCCACGCTTCCAGTCCTCCAACGGCCTCCATGACCGCAAGCGGGTTCCAGTAATCCTGGTAGCGAACGATACGCCCGTGCCGGGCCGTGATGACCGAGATGTAGGATTGGTTATATGGCTTGCCGGTCTTCGCGCCCTGCCCTGCCGCATGAAATTGCAGGATGACCACCTCGGGGTCTGCAGTCCTGTGCACCCGCAGCCCGCTCATCGCGCTGATTTCCAAAAGCTCGCCGACATGGCCGAGGTAGGCTGCCAGGCTTGTCCGGCCACGCACCTGTTGGGGAACGCCAGCAGGTGCAAACGGGAACTCCATCACCGCGTCCTCGGCCATCATGGACAGGAACCCGTCCGCGTCCTGGCCAACAAGGCTGCCCAGCCCCTGTTTGAGCATAGTGGCGAAGCTGAAAAAATCTGCTGGCGCGCTGGTCATGGTGCAAACCCCCCAACGGCGGAACGCTGCCGTTCCACCGTGAGCGTGGGGCGCATGGTGGCGGAACGCAAGCGTTCCGGTCTGAATTCATGCAAGTGTAGCTGAACGCTGCTCGTGCCAGGCTGCCCTACCGGCCTTGGACGCCGCCGTTGTTCACCTCGCCCATGATCCATTCCTCAAGCTGCTCCTGAGCTGGCGCGGTTGCCAGCACATCGGGCAGCAGCGCCTGCGGGATCAGCACCGCGCCGTCCTGGTCCACGACTACAATGTCGTCCGGAAACACGGCCACCCCGCCGCACGCCACCGGCTCGCCCCACCCTACGAACGTCAGGCCCGCAGCCGAAGGTGGAGCCGCAGCGCCCTGGCACCAAACCGGCAAGCCAGAGTGCCCAGCACCCCGGCTGCATCGCGCACCACCCCGTCCGTCACCAGGGCAGCCACGCCGCGCTTCTGCATCCGCGCGCACAGGATGTCGCCGAAGATGCCGGCGTCGGAGACGCCCATGGCGTCCACGACGGCGACGCAGCCCGGCGGCATGGCCTCGATGGCTGCACGGGTGCTGGTCAGCGACGACCAGCTTTGGGGGGTGGCCAGGTCCTCGCGCGCCGGCACGAAGCGCAGCGTGAACGCCGGGCCAACAATGCGGGGCTGGCTGGGCTGCAACGGGCGGGTGCCGCGCATCCACACGTTCCGCAGCCCTTTCTTCAGCAGCACGGTCGTCAGGGTGGCGCTCGAGATGACGGACAGCGCCGCCACGGCGTGCGGGTCAAGTCTCATCGTTTTCTCTTGGTCCATGTTCAGATGCTCGCAATGAGCCCGCCATCCACGCGCAGGACCGAACCTGTGACGTAGGACGCGCGTGCGCTTGCGAGAAAGGCGACAACGTCGGCGTATTCCTCAGGCCGGCCGTAACGGCCAAGCGGAATCGAGCCGGTGCTTTCGGCCGCAACCTCCTCGGCGGAGCGGCCCTCCCGCTTGGCGCGGGCTTTGTCCAGGAAGCGGATGCGGCCGGTTGCCACGCGGCCGGGCAGCACGACGTTGCAGGTGATGCCGTCGCGTGCGACCTGGCGCGCCAGCGTCTTAGGCCAGCCAACCAGCGACAAGCGCAGCGCGTTTGACACGCCAAGGTTCGGGATGGGCGCCACCACGCCTGACGACGTGCTGGTCACGACCCGGCCCCATCCGGCGGCGCGCATCCCGGGAAGCACGCGGTCGGTGAGCGCGATGACCGACAGCACCATGCTTTCGAAGCTTACGCGCCACAGCGCCGGGTCCTGCCCGCTGGCGAGCGTCGGCGGTGGGCCGCCCGTGTTGTTCACCAGGGTGGCGACCGAGCCGAACGCCCGCTCGACCGCGCCGACCCGGCCATCAATGGCCCCGATGTCGGACAGGTCCAGGGGCAGCGCGAACGCCTCCCTTCCGGCCGCCTCGATTGCTTGCCTGGTGCGGTCCAGCGCCGCCTCGTCCCGGTCGGCCGCCGCCACCCGGGTGCCTTCCCGCGCCAGCGCCAGCGCAATCGCGCTCCCAAGCCCCCCGCCCCAAGAACGAGGGCAAACGCATGAGGCTACTTACCCTTTGAGCAGTTTGGCCATGAACGCGTCGTCCCAAGCAGCGACCTTGCGTTTGCCTTTCAGGAGTGCCGCCGGATGGCCTGGGCCAACATCTCGGGTGGCGCGGACGAGCTGCTGAGGTCGTGGCGTATCTCGGACGTGACGACGCCGGTGCCGTCGATGCTGCGGATCGTCTCGGTCGCGAGCACCGTAGCGAGACCCGGCCAATCCCGCAGCGTTGCAAAGCAGCTCGCGTCCGGGCAGGCGAACACGCGCCGGCGCACCAGGCGGTCGTACATGTCGCCGAACGCGTCAAAGCAGGGGCGCAGGCCGGCGTCGCGGTTGAAGGCGTGCTCGGCAAACCAGCCCTGCACCTCTCTGTGGACGCGGCCCTAGTTGTCCTTAAGCGTCAGCAGGTAATCAGCCCCGCGTGCCGTGATGTGCTCGGCTACGTCGCGTTGGCAGCTGAGCGCGTCCAGGCTGACCAGGCAACCGTCCAGGCAAAGCCCGCCGAGCACCGCGGGCAGCGCGGCAGGCTCGCCGCCCTTGTCCTCCACGGCGCGCTGCGCCAGCACGAGGCCGCGTTCAGTCGCGTAGGCGCTGACCAGGTGCAGCGGCGAGCGGCCGCGCCGGCGGTCGAAGGAGTGGCGCATCACCTTGCCGTCCACCGCGATCTGCTCGGGTCCGCTGGCCGGGTTGCGACGGAATACGTCCTACACCCAGGTCAGAAAGCAGCGCTTGAATGCGTCGGGGTCGATCAGCATCAGCACGCGGCGAAACGCGTCATGCGACGGCGCGCCGCTAGGCAGCTCCAAGAAGCCCCGCAGCCACGCTTGCTTGCAGCGGCCGTAAAGCGCGATGTCCTCGAACGTCTCGGCCCCGGCAACCACGGCGCAGACCGCGATCACCAGGACGTCCACCAGCCGGTGCTCGATCTTTCTTGAGCAGCGCGGGTCACCCAGCGCTGCGAGTTGCTCGACCATCTGTGGACGCTCCCGTCTGGGCAAGGGAAAACTTCAAGATGGTCGTGGCGCGTGGTCGGATGCTGCCATCTGTCCCACATGAGGGCCATCCCCGTCAAGCTAATTCATCATAGCATCCCTCTGACATGAG
>CAXTCN010000171.1:0-9857 GCA_964242575.1 uncultured Acetobacteraceae bacterium
CGCCAGCACAGAACGCCGCCTGATCACGGCGTCACCCAAATCCCGGCATAGCTCCGGTTCGCCGGCGTGGACGTGTTCTTCGTCATCTCGGGCTTTGTGGTCACCGGCTCGCTCATGGGCAAGCAGTTCCAGCGCTTGCGAGACCTGCTGTTACATTTCTACGCGCGGCGCCTAATCCGCATTATGCCGGCGCTGATCGTCATGCTGCTCCTGACGACTCTGCTTTATGCGCTGTTCATCCCCGATGCCTGGCTGACGCAGTCAATCGACATGGTGGCGAAAGCCGCATTCTTTGGGATGAGTAACATCCAGCTGATGCTGGAGGAAAACTCCTATTTCTCACCGAGGGCGGAGTTCAACCCGTTCACCCACACTTGGTCGCTGGGCATTGAGGAGCAGTTCTACCTGGCGTTCCCGTTCCTGCTGTTCTGGCATCAGCGGCAAACGGCAAGCACACGGTCCCAGCGCCTGGTCGTGGCAGCGGTCGCCGTCCTCTCCGTGGCCTCCCTGCTCGCTTGCGCGTGGCTGACGGGGCGGCAGCCGAAGCAGGCGTTCTATTCGATCCCATCCAGGTTTTGGGAGCTGGGCGCGGGGATGGTCCTCTGTCTGCTGGCCAGGTCCTGGACGGCGTGGCTGCAACAGATGCCGCGCCGCGCAGTGCAGGCGCTGTCCGTCCTGAGCTTCGGGCTGATCGCGGCTGCGTTCGTGACACCAGCCTCGGGGTACCTCCCCTTCCCGCTCGCGCTCCTCCCTGTTGCCGGCACGGCTGGGGTGATCGCCGTAGTGTGCGCTGGCCACCAGGGGTGGCTCCGCGGCGCTTTATCGTCGCGGCCTATGGTAGCGGTCGGACGGTTGTCCTACTCGCTCTACCTCTGGCACTGGCCGGTGTTCGTGCTGTGCCGTTGGACGATCGGGCTGGAGAGCTTCGCCTCGGCGGCCATCGCCCTTCTGCTGGCCGTCGCGGCCGGGGCGTTGTCGTTCTGGGTGGTCGAACGTCCGATCCGCCGGAATGGCCACATAGCCCGGCTGCCACGGGGATGGGTGGTCGCCGGGCTGTTGCTCGCGGTGCTTGGCGCTTGGAAGGGCGGAACGAAGCTCCTGTATGCCAAGAGCCGGATTTCCCTGAGCCAGACTGCGCAGACCGGCCTGTGGTATGCGAATGACCGGACGCCAATCTCTGTGCCAGACCCGTCGTGCATGCCGTCGAGGTCCACCGACCATTTCGCCAACGGCGACGTGCACACATGGCGGCCGGGGCCATGCCCGCGGCGCCATGCCCAAGCCCGGCTATTCGTCATCGGCGATTCTCATAGCTTGGTTTACATCCCGAGCCTCCGGCGTTTCGCTGCGGAGCAGGGGATCGAGGTACGGCTCTATACCAGGGCAGGGTGCAGCTTCATCGCTCTGGACAAACCGATGGCGATGGCTGCGGACCCGGAGTGCCGGGCGTATCACAGCGAGGCCATCGAGAGGGTGCTCGGGGCCGCGCACGCCGGCGACGTCGTTTTTCTGCCGTCCCTGCGGCTTGCCCGGTTCGCTGACCAGTGGGGGGCGTTGATGCCGGCGCAACGGCCCAGGACGGCGCCCCGTTGCAGGGTGGACCCGGTGCCGCCCGGGCGTTGGCGGTCGAGGAAGGCCGCGCCCTGGTCGACCGCATTCGGGTCCACGGCGTGTCAATCCTGTTCGAGGCGCCCACGCCGCTGTTCCGCAGCCCGGCGTTCCGATGCTCCGACTGGTTCAATGCCGCCAATCCCGTTTGCAACGCCGGGCTGTCGGTCGCCCGGAGCGAGATGGAGGAACTCCGGGCGCCGGTGCTCGCTGCGATGCGGATGATCGCGGCCGCGGGCCCGGGGATCGGCGTCTGGGGCCCGTTGCCCCTTCTTTGCCCAGGGGCAACCTGTTCCGCTGTCACCCCGGCCGGGCCATTATTCTTCGATGGCGACCATCTCAGCGGCCACGCCAACGAGGTGCTCTACCCCGATCTGAGCCGGTCGCTGCTGGCCATGCTATCTGGGGTTCCGGTAGCAGGCGAACCGAAAGTGCATTTCGGCTTGAGGCCTGAGTAGGCCCAGTGACCGCGAAGCTGTGCAGAATGGCCATCTGTGGCAGAAGCCAAATTTATCAGCAGCTTGTACTCTGCCGCGCTTCAGGCAACCACCATGTCTTTTGACATCTCGCCGCCCGGCATGTTTGGCGCGTGGTGACGCGGAGCCTGACTTTGCTGGAGATCGGGACCGATACTCTTAACAAATTGCGTGTTTTGTAGGGAGTGGCCATTTTGCACAGCTTCGCGGTCACTGGGCCCACAAGGCCGGCAGCGCAAGCTGGAGGCCGAGCGGCAGCGGCTGGTGCCGCGGCGGGGCTACGGGATGTCGATGTGACGGGCGAGGCTCATCTCAGCATGCTGTTATGGCTTGAGCGCCGATAATCTGCTGCACCCGGGCCGCGAGTGCATCCACCTTGAACGGTTTCGTTATGACCTGCATGCCCTGCTCCAACAGGCTGTCGCCGACGACGCTTGTGGCATACCCGGTTATGAACAGGACCTTGAGGCCGGGCCGCAGCATTCGAGCGGCATCGGCGAGCTGCCAGCCGTTCATCCCTTCCGGCAGTCCGACATCAGTCAGTAAAAGATCGATGGCAGCCGATGATCGCAGGATATCCAACCCAGAGCTGGCGTTGCCGGCCTCCAGGACGATGTAGCCGCAGTCGGAGAGCACGTCGGCGATGATCATGCGCACGGACGGCTCGTCCTCGACCACCAGCACGGTCGCGCTGGTTGCGGCGACCGGCAAACCGGTGACCAGATCGAGTTCTGGCCTGGCTTCCACCACGCCGGCATACCGGGGGAGGTAGATCGTCACCGACGTGCCCTGCCCCTCGTCGCTGTGCAGGTGCACCTGGCCCCCTGACTGCCGGACGAAGCCATAGGTCATGGATAGGCCCAGGCCAGTCCCTTGGCCGGTCGGTTTGGTGGTGAAAAAGGGATCAAAGGCGCGCGCCAGCACGGCAGGGGTCATGCCGGCACCTGTGTCGGTCACACGAAGCGCAACGCAGTCTCCCGGTGAGACATCCAGCAGGTCCATGGTCTTGGCTGCTCCGCGCCGGTCCGGGAGGACCACGTTTAAGCTCTCAATCGACAGCTGCCCGCCGCCGGGCATGGCGTCGCGTGCGTTGATGACGAGGTTGAGCAGCGCACTTTCGAGCTGGTTCGGATCGCACATGATCGGCCAAATCTCGCCAGCTAGCTTGGTCTCAAGCTGGATCGAGGGTCCTACAGTGCGGCGGAACAGGTCTTCCATGCCGGTGACGAGCTGGTTGAGATCCGTGGCCCTGGGGTCAAGGGTCTGCCGGCGGGCAAAAGCGAGCAGACGGTGGGTCAGCGTCGCCGCCCGGTTGGCCGAGGTCATTGCGGCCTCGACATAGCGCCCGAGCGCCGCCGTGCGCCCCTGCGCTAGGCGAATGTTGATGAGCTCCAGGCTGCCGGAAATGGCCGCGAGAAGGTTGTTGAAGTCGTGCGCCAGCCCGCCGGTGAGCTGGCCGACGGCCTCCATCTTGGTCGACTGGCGCAGTGCCTCCTCGACCCGCTTCCTTTCCTCGGCCACGGCCAGCAGCCTGGCGTTCGTTTCGGTCAGCTCGCGGGTGCGCTCGGCCACGCTCATCTCAAGGACATCCCGAGAATGGCTCAGCTCCTCGTGCGACCGGGCCAGCGCCTCATGGGACTGGCTCAGCGCCTCGTGGGACTGACTGAGCGCATTATGCGCCTCGCTCAGGGCCTCATGAGACCGCTTCTGCATGTCCTCGGCCGCCTTACGCGCCGTGATGTCGCCGACGACGCCCAGCAAATGGGCGGCCCGGGTGCCGTCTCGGTCCCCGGCCGCCCTGCCTTTCGCTTCGATCCACCGAAGCTCGCCGTCGCCGGCCCGCTCGATGCGGCACTCGAAATGCCACTCCGTGCCGGTCTCCACAGCTCGGTGGAACGTGCCGGTGACATGCTCGCGGTCCTCCGGCAGCACATGGCTCAGGAATGTGTCGTAGCTCCAGGCCGGCAGCGGGTCGGAGTAGCCGAAGATCCGCATGTGCTGGCGATCGCTGGTCACGACACCGCTGGCCAGATCGAACTCCCAGCTGCCGAGTTCGCTGGCCTTCAGAGCGAGGCGCAGCCGTTTGGCGTCGTCGCGAACTTCCGCGATGACGCGCAGGCGGTCCACCGCCGCCGCGATCAGGTTGGCGTAGCTGCCTAGGAACGCTCGGTCGTCATCGCTGAACTCACGAGGCGCCAGGCTGCCAATCTGCAAGATGCCGAATTGCGGCCTGCCCTGGCCGCCGATGATGGCGACGTTGGCGACCGCTCTGACGCCGTGATCGACCAGGAACGGCGCGTAGCTGAACCGCGTCTCGGTCGCGATGTCGGACGAGACCGTCGCCTCCTCGGTTTTGAGAACGTAGCCCTCCGAGGTGCCGTCCGCGGCCTGTAGGGTGACTGCGCCGACGATGCCCGGCTTCAAGCCGACGCCCGCACGCACCAGCAAGGTCGTGCCATCCTCCTGCAGCTGCATCACTTTGGCCAAGTCGCTGCCCAGTCCCTCCCTCACGAGACGACAGGCTTCGGTCAGGATCTCGCCGCAATCGTCGGATCGTAACGCGAACCGCCCGAATTCGGCCAGAACGACCTGCAGCCGCAGCAAGGCTGCCCGATCGCTACCCTTCACGGCGGTCCCGTTTGGTCTCGCTCAAAAGCTTTGCTCCAAAATCTTCGGGCCGCCTTGGTCACAGTCAGGCACAATCAGTGTACGGTATAATGCCGTTCATAATATTATAGTTATGCAATAAATAGTCGTATTGTCGGTGATGGCAGCGAACAGGAGCTATCGCTTAGATTGTCGAATGCCAGACGTGACCGGCACAGGTTCCCCCTTCAGTCCGATAATCTCAAAATATGGAATGGTAGGCTTACCGGGTATGAGAAGATGTGGCCTGATATTAGCCTGCGGGCCGTTTGTGCCGGCCGTGGACGAGTTACGCCCCATTGCCTTGATTGCATCCACGCTGTCCATCCGCGACGGCCTTCAACTTGGCCGACGCTGCTTGCAGTTCGGCGTCCAAGGCGCGAAGGCCGTTGGCCAGGCTGCCCATGCTCCCCGTCAGGTTCTTGAGACCCTGGCGCCAGGCCTGGATGGCCCACTGGCAGCATCCGTGCTGAAATTTACGGTAAGGGCCTGAGTGGCGGCGTGTAGGCTGGCGGCGGTTGCTGGTTTACGACAACCAAACCGTTGTCATGAACAGCAGATTTCCGCGCCGGACGGGGTGTTTTCGCCTACAATAACCCCGCAGCAATCAATCCACGATCATCCCACCATACCCGAGGTTGTCGTGAAGCAGGCGCTCCCGAGCAGGCGTTGCAGCGGCTGGGTACCGCGCCGATGGCCATTCCCGCGTCGGCGTAAGCCGTTGATCTAACATGGAACGCGGCGGGTGAGGGACCTTGGCCCGGCCGCTACCGTAAAAATCCGCGCGGATGCTGCCGGTGGGCCTGGATGGCTTCCTGCTGTCTGGCAAGGGCTTGGGTCAGGGTTAGAAGCGCCCGGTCCAGCCGTGCTGCAGCGTCCTCCGCTCCTGGTGCCGAAGTTTCCGCCACGGGACGGATGCGGCCAGAGAACGGGACGACGTTGCTGCCGGCCGCCTCGCCCCCTGTGTCGTCCGGCGTCGGTCCGTTTGCGTCGGTGCCAGGCATGTGCCGTAAGCCTTGTTGCCTCGTGGGGTTCGGGACAGCCCGCCCATCCTGCCCATGTGGCGTAACAACGCGCCTGGAGCGCCGCTGTTTCCATCCTGCGACACCGAAGGCGGCCGGCGACCGGGCGTGACGCCGGCCAGGAGCGTTTGCTCCTACGCGGCGCGGACTTCGGCGATGAAGCCGCCCACTTCGCTGGTGAGCTGCTCGGCTTGCCGCGACAGGTCCGCCGCCGCGCTCAGCACCTGGCCCGCCGCCTGGCCCGTCTCCGTCGCGGCCTGGCTCACCCCGCCGATGTTCGCCGTCACGTCCTGCGCCGAGCGCGCCGTCTGCTGCACGTTGCGCGCGATCTCCGCCGTCGCCGCGCCCTGCTGCTCCACCGCGGCGGCGATGCTGACCGCGATCGAGCTCACCTCCTCGATGGTCCCGGTGATCGCGCGGATGGCGTCCACCGCCTCCTTGGTCGAGGACTGGATCTGCGTGATCTGCGCGCTGATCTCCTCGGTCGCCTTCGCCGTCTGGCTCGCCAGCCCCTTCACCTCCGACGCCACCACGGCAAACCCCTTGCCCGCGTCCCCGGCCCGCGCCGCCTCGATGGTCGCGTTCAGCGCCAGCAGGTTGGTCTGGCCGGCGATGTTGGTGATCAGCCCAACCACATGCCCGATCCGCTCCGCGCCCTGCGCCAGCGCCTGCACGATGGCGTCCGTGCGCCGCGCATCCAGCACCGCCTGGCCGGTGATCTTCGAGGACTGCGACACCTGGCGGCTGATCTCGCCGATGGACGCCGACAGCTCCTCGGCCGCCGCCGCGACCGTGCCCACGCCCATGCTCGCCTCCTCGGCCGCTGCCGCTACCGTGCCCGCCTGGGCGTTGGTCCGCGCCGCAGTGGACGACATGGACTGCGCCGTGGCCTCCAGCTCCGTGGAGCCCGCCGCCAGCAACCCCACCATCGCGCCCACCTTGGCCTCGAACTCGCGCACCAAGCCCTCCAGCCGGACCGTGCGCTGCTCCTTCATCACCTGCTCAGACGCCTGCTCGGCGGCGAGCCGCTTTCCCTCAACCGCATTGTCTTTGAACACCTGCAGCGACCGCGCCAGCGTGCCGATCTCGTCCTTGCGGCTGGTGCCTTGAACGTCAATTGTGAGATCGCCCGCTGCCAAGTGCTGCATTGAGCCGACCATCGCAGCAAGCGGTCGAACAACGAGGAGCGTGATGATCGCGGTAAGCAAGCCTAGCGACACCGTAAGACCAACGCCGGCAAAGATGTAGAGGCGCATCAGGACAGAGTTCTCCAACTTGCCGATGTTGGCTTTCGCTTGCGTTATATCCTCATCCGCGATTTGAACGCGCTCCCTCGCGACTTTCATGCTCTTAGCGCGTGCTTCACGCAGCTCACCGCGCGAGACTTTTAAGGCCGCGACATCGTCCTTCTGCAACGCAAATGCAATGCTTTTGTCCGCCACTCGCTGGAACTCTAGAAAGCTGTTTCTGAGCGTCTCGTTGGCAGCGCGACGTTCAGGCGTATCCGAAAGCCCTATCAGCCGATCGACAGCGGTGAGCGACTTGGCAAGGCTGGTTTTGTAGCGCTCCTGGTAAGCTTTCATCTCAGCTTCATCGTCCGAGAGGATGATGTTCTTTTCCAGCAGCGACGCTTCGTTGATGTCGCCGATGGCGGTCAGGACCAACGCTTGTCGTGCCGCTGGCTTCTCAACAATGGCGTTCGCCGCCTCATGCAGCTCAAAGAACCCGCTTTGGGCGGTCCATAAAACCGCGCCCAACGTAATTACAAGAAAGGAGACAGGGATAAGCAGCTTGTAGACCAGCTTGAGGTTGGCGAAAGATCGCAGCATCCATGTGCTCCAGGAACGTAAAACAGTGTTCATCCAGGATATAATTACCGGGGCAGATTCCGGGCGGGATGGTTGCGCTGCGAGCGCTGGTGCGACCCACCCTCGGCATGTCGTTGCCGGATGCTGCACCGCATCATCGCATAACAACCATTATGGAAAGTAAGGCGGAGTTGAGGGAGAGTAGCGGGGCAGTCGCCAGGGGCAGGCGGGGCCGAAGGGCAGCATAGGACGCGCGAGGACTTGGATTTCAGCCCCCGCGCGGGCACCCGGAGAGGATGCGATTACTTGGGTGCGCGAAGGCGGCCGGTCCTGGCCGTAGCGCCCCTGATCTGTTACATGTAACGCATGACGGACACAGGAACAGGGGCCGAGCGCGTGAGGCGCCGGCGCGACAAGCTGCGGGCGGCCGGGCTGCGGCCGGTGCAGATCTGGGTGCCGGACACGCGGGCTGCGGGTTTCGCCGAGGAGTGCGCCCGGCAAGCGCGGGTGATCCGCGACGCGGAGACGCCCGAGAGCCGAGCCGAGGACGAGGCCTGGTTCGAAGTGTCGGACACGGCCGGCTGGACAGCGTGAGGCGCGGCGACTTGGTGACGGTCGCCCTGCAAGGCGAGCAGGGCAAGCCGCGCCCGGCCTTAGTGGTGCAGGCTGACCGCTTTGCCGACCTCACGGGAGTGACGGTGCTGCCGATCACCGGGACGCTGCTGGATGCGCCCCTGCTGCGGGTGGAGGTGGAGCCGAGCGCACGCAACGGGCTGGCCAAGCGGTCGCAGATCATGGTGGACAAGCCGCAAACCCCGCCGCGGGGCAAGGTCGGCGCCGTCATCGGGCGCCTGGACGGTGCGACCATGCTCGCGGTCAGCCGTGCCCTGGCGTTGTTTCTCGGGCTTGGGTGAGCGACGCGATGAACAAGGCGACCTATCCCCTCAAGCTGCCGGCCTCCATCAAGACCGCCGCGGCGCAGCTGGCCAAGGCGGATGGCGTGTCGCTTAACCAGTGGATCGCGTCGGCAGTGGCGCAGGAGGTTAGGTGCCGTCGAGACCGCGGCTGAGTTCTTCCGCCACCGTGCACGCGATGCCCAGCCGGAAGATCTGCGTGCCATCCTCGCCTTGGTGCCGGACCGTCCGCCTGACCCTGGCGATGAGCTGCCGCTCGGCCTGTGATCGCGCCGGCGTGCGGGGCGTTCTACTACTGTCCTGGTGAAGCGGCAAAGTAGTCCCACGCAGGTCCAGAAAACAATCCTCTGGTGGCGTTCCGGGTTCAGCACGATAGCTGTTGTGAACCGCAATCATCCGCGCGTGGGATCGCAATCATCGGCGCGTCGTGCCCACGCTCATTGCAACAGGGTTGAGCAGCCAAACCCACACTCATTGCCATTGGGCGCATAAAGATTGCACGCGGGACCGCAATCATCGGCGCCCGGCCCACGCTGACTGCACCTGGACAGAACGATAGCTGGCCGTCCTACGGTTGGCCATTGCGGCGCGTGAACAGCACCTGGAACAGCCGCTCCGCCTCATGCAACCCTTCCTCGGTCAGCACCACCGACTTCGCCTTGTTCGCCGGGTCCAGGATGAACCCCTTGTGGTGCAGCCGGTCCAGCGCGGCCCAGTCGTGGCCCTTCCAGGCACGCGCGCCGTTGTGCAGCGTCAGCCACAGCAGTGCGAGTACTGCCTCGTCGATCCGGTCCTCATCCACGTCCATGGCGGTCCGTCCCGTGCAGGGCTGCCTGCGGCAGCATAGGCCAGATCATACCGGCAAGCAGTCCGACCGCGGCGGGCAAGAAACCCGTCAAGATCGAGACGACTTGGCCATGGAAAGGGTGACCGAGTTGTTTGCCTGGTGTCGAGCCGTAAGCGCGCAGGCTCGGGCAGAAGTCGGGCCAGGGTACGAAACCGGTCGTTTCCTGGCCCACCCCAGTCCGCTATCCGTTGCAATCAGCGTGGGCACGCCCCCGATGATTGCGATCCCACTGGCAATGTTTATGCGCCCAGTTGCAGTGATTGTGGGCCCAAGCCCTCAGGCCCGTTGCAATGATCTCGGGCACGGCCCGCCAATGATTGCGATCCCACGCGCAGATGATTGCGGTTCGCAATAGATAATAGTCAGTATGTATTGAACGCCATGGCTGCACGCAGCAAACCGCCAGTTTGTAACGGATGCGGACCGGAGATGCTCGGTTCAGGCCAGTTATCAGCCGAAATCGCCGTTAGAGAAGCGCCCTATGGATAACGTTCTTTACGCCATCCCTGGCGCGGCAGCTGCCTTCTGCGGCGCAG
>CAXTCN010000172.1:0-9818 GCA_964242575.1 uncultured Acetobacteraceae bacterium
GCTGGATCAACGGCTTGTACTATGCCCGCCAACCCTTATGAATTTTCCAGGCTAGGTACGCTGGGCCGATATGGCTCCGACTTGCATGTCAGGCTCCTTCATCATCAAAGCGATAGAGACCTGAGCGCTATGTCTCGAGCGTTTTCGGCCAGTGGCGCGGCTCAACGCCGGATCGGCGGCAGCAAGTCCATGCGAAGCCGGCAGTGAACAGCCCGGTCGATACAAATGCCGGCACGTCCAATGGAAAGCGGACGCCGAGGGAGATCCGAGCCCAGCCTGTTGCCACACCGACTGGGCAGGTGAGCGCGCCCAACTCGCGGAACGCGCCCGTCAACGCAAGCTCCAGGCCGACATTGGTATGTACTGGGAAAGTCTTTGTCTGCCACGGACCCAGCCGAGTGGGGCCAATCCCGCCATGAAAAGCCGCGGCTCAAACTGCATCAGGTCAAGCAGGAGGTTGATGCCCTGCCCGGCAACACTCCGGCCCCTATCGCAAACAGGGCGGCCCGGCGGGAAGGTGGTGCTCACACCCACAGGAGGCCAGCAGCACGGGTGCGCCCACGACAGCCACGACCAGACGCTGCAATGCCGGATCGGGCCTGCTGGCCGCGTTGAGGGACAAGAGGGCCGGGTTCCAAGAGAACATCATCGGGCTCCACTGCGGCGGTAGCCGCCGCATGATTGCTGCGCCGGCTACATCGAGCCAGTCCGGCCGCCACCAACCGGCGACGGACGTTGGCGATTCCCAATCTCACGTCCAACGCGCCCCAACCTGGCATTCAGCATGGTGGCCTCCGCATCCTACCCAACCCTGAAGCCACCTTAATGGAGTTGAGGCATGTCAGCCGCCAGCGTCCCCACCACCGCTCGCCAGTTGTTGAAAGGTTTCAGGTCACGACGGTCGGCGAGACCGGTGCCGGCTTGCCTACCATCTCGGCGGCAACGCGGCTCTCCCCTTCTGGCTCGCCTATATCCTGACCCAGTCGCTCGGCGCCTCGTTCGGCGACCTGCCATCCCAGTACCATCCGAACGGAGGGTTGGGCTTGGGCACGGCCGGGAAGAGCCCAGTCTTCCTGGCCGTCATCATCACCCTGGTCACATTCCTCAGCGTCGGCCCGATTGCTCGGAGCAACCGTGTGAGGGCCATAGCTGACGTGCAGGCCGACTATCCCACCAAGCATCCCCGCACACCACCAGACATCAGCACGGAAAGGTCACGTCATGAACAAGCTCATCCGCACCGCATCCCTGGCCACAGCGCTCGGGATGACCTTGGCCGGCGTCGCCGCCGTACTGCCGTTGCCCGGCCTTGCTGCCCCGGCACACGCGGCGTCCAAGCTCGGCGACCTGTCTCCCTACCGAG
Organism: uncultured Acetobacteraceae bacterium; assembly: GCA_964242575.1. Classification (GTDB taxonomy): domain Bacteria; phylum Pseudomonadota; class Alphaproteobacteria; order Acetobacterales; family Acetobacteraceae; genus JANPPS01. Next base: position 1,364 of record CAXTCN010000172.1, read on the forward strand.
CCATCGTCGTGGACACGGCGGCCCTGGTGAACAAGGGCGACCTCGCCGGCGCCAAGGCCCGGATCAAGGACCTTGAACTGTCTTGGGACGAAGCGGCGCCGTCGCTGAAACCACGTGCTGCTGCGGAGTGGCACACCATAGACAAGTACATTGACCTTGCGCTTGGGGCCTTACGCGCCGGCACACCGGACGCCACCGTCTGCAGGGCATCCCTGGCGGAGCTTCTGACGATCATTGACGGCGCGGCGGGCAGAGTCTGAACCGTGCCATCCAGGGCGGCGGGTTGGGAACCGTGTGGCGTCGTCCCAGCGCTTACCCTGCGTGCGGCCGACCTGGAGCTGGACCTGCTGCGCCGCACCGTGACGCGTGGCGTTGGGTGGGTGGAACTCCAGCCGCGCGAGTTCCGCTTGCTGGACTTTCTAGTAAGGCACGCCGACAGGGTAGTGACGCGCCCCATGCTGCTGGAAGGCATGTGGGACTTCCACTTCGATCCCAAGACAAACATCGTGGAAACCCACGTCAGCCGCCTATGCGGCACGATCTGTCGCGGCGAGACCAGCTTGGAGCTGATCCACACCATCCGCAGCTCCGGCTATGCGCTCCGGGCCGCAAATCCCCAAGCTGGACGTGCCCCGGGTAGTGCAGACCGTGAGCTGAAGGCTTGCTTTGCTGTGCCATCTCGGGCCGTGACCATCCCAATGATCGTAGGAGCACAACATGAACCAGACCCTGAAACATGCGGTCAGCAAGGTGCCGGAGGTCACGCTGGGCTTCTGGATCATCAAGGTGATCGCGACCACCCTCGGTGAGACAGGGGGGGATGCGGTTACGATGACGCTGGGCTTGGGCTACCTCGTCGGCACCGCCATTTTCGCCACCCTGTTCATTGTGGCCGTCGCAGCCCAGATCATGGCCCGGCGGTTCCACCCGTTCCTGTACTGGGCCGTGATCGTCGCGACTACGACCGCCGGCACGACGCTGGCCGATTTCTTCGACCGCTCGCTCGGCATCGGCTATGTCGGCGGCTCATCCATCCTGTTTGTGCTGCTGCTGGTCACCCTGGGCCTGTGGCACCAGACATTGGGATCGGTGTCGGTGGATACGGTGACGACACCCCGGGCGGAGATGTTCTACTGGGCGACGATCATGTTCTCCCAAACGCTCGGTACGGCGCTCGGCGACTTTCTGGCCGACACGGGCGGGCTGGGATACAGCGGCGGCGCGCTGGTGTTCGGGGCGGCGCTGGCGATGGTGGCGGGGCTGTACTTCTATACAAGCATGTCGCGCACCCTGCTGTTCTGGGCGGCGTTCATCCTGACCCGGCCGCTCGGTGCCACGGTGGGCGACTTCCTCGACAAACCGCTGGCCAATGGAGGCCTGAACCTGGACCGCTTCTCCGCGTCGGCCGTGCTGACAGCGCTCATGATCGGGCTAGTGCTGTTCTTGCCGCAGCGGGCCGGCAAGCATCCGGCATAGGAGGGGCTGAGACTTCATATGCCAATCGGTCCGGCCCGGTAACGCCGGGGACGCTGTGCCCCGGCGTTTGTTTTGCAGCGCTCCCCGGGTTGTCCCGCACCGAACACCGTTGCCGGCCGGGGCTGCCCTGACCTTACCAGCACCGAAAACTACAGGTGCCCGCCGCTGGTGCGGGTCAAACCTGCCGACTGCTGGGCCTGGGCAGCACGGCCTGTGCCCGTAAGAAACGTCACCTCACCGGCGGCATGGCCCTGCGGGAGCGAGTTGGCGGTCTGCATGATGCCCTCGTTGCTCTCGGGCGGTATCTCCTGGCCCACCACGACCCGCGTCGCCTGGCCGTCCTGAGGCGGGGAACGCTTCCGAGCCGCTGTCGAACGTGACCGCGAGTGTCTCGCGTTGTTGACGACACTCGACGACACAAAACCTAGGCCAGCCCTTGGCTATGACCGAGCGATGCTGTGGCAGCCTCGGCCTCCGACAATGATTGGGGATTTGTATAGCACCGTCCTAGACCGCCCAACCGCCTCAAGGCCACTCTCACCACCAGCGGAAGGTGCTTCATGGCCTTGGACCAACGCCGAAGGAGATCAAGACTACCTTTCCAGTCACTCTAGTGGCGCTGACCGCTGTCATATTTTTGGCACAAGCGCCCACGCAAAGGACAAAAATCGCAATCGGAGCGGGACGGACGCCGCAGCACTACCCGCCAGGTAAAACACAGTTTGGCAGTCAAGCACGTTGCAGGATCAGACGCGCTACATAATGCTGCCGACACCCCAAGAGGTAATCCGCAATACTGAGATGAACATCAATGCAGCTCACCCGGTTGGCTGCAATGGGAATCGAAGAAAAATGAACAGAAGAATCTTCGTCTTTGGAAACCTAAGCGGCGACTTGGCAGCCGGCCTAGTGGTGTTCCTCGTTGCTCTACCGCTCTGCCTTGGCGTCGCTTTGGCGTCCGGGGCACCCCTCCTCTCGGGGATCGTGGCCGGAGCAATTGGTGGGATCGTTGTCGGGCTTCTCAGCAAATCCAGCCTGAGTGTATCGGGGCCGGCCGCAGGCCTGACCGCGATCGTATTCGCGGCTATCACCCAGCTGGGCGCCTTCGATCTCTTCCTGTGCGCCGTCTTGGTGGCAGGCGTTATCCAGATCGCATTAGGCTTCCTGCGCGCTGGCGTGATCGCCGACTACCTGCCGACCAACGTCATCGAGGGCATGCTGGCGGCGATCGGCATCATCATCATCCTGAAGCAAATCCCGCTTGCGATCGGGTATAACAGTGAACATTACAGTTTCTTCTTCCACGGTCACTATGCCTACAGCGACAGAGGGGTTAATGGGAACACCTTCACGTTTTTGGCCGACGCGTTCGGGGCCGCGACACCCGGCCCCACGCTGATTGCTGCAGTCTCGCTCGCGATCCTGATCGCTTGGCCTCGCATCCCAGCCCTGCGAAGGGTGATCTACTTTCCGGCGCCGCTCGCGGTCGTGATCGTCAGTGTCGTCATGAATGAAATCTTCGGCGCGGTCAGCCCCGGGCTGGTGGTGGATGCGGCGGGCCTCGTCCAGCTTCCCGTCGCGCACAATGTGAGCGAGTTCCTCGCAGAGTTCATCAGGCCCGACTTCTCGGGCCTGATGAACCCGGCAGTTTGGATTGTCGGCGCGACGATCGCAGCTGTCGCCTCGGTCGAGACGCTGCTCAGCATCGAGGCGATCGACCGCCTGGACCCGCACAGGCGGCGCACACCGACGAACCACGAGTTGAAGGTCCAGGGGATCGGCAACTTGGTGAGCGGCCTCTTAGGCGGCCTGCCGATCACTTCGGTGGTGATCCGCTCGTCGGCCAACGTTAATGCGAAGGCTCAGTCGAAACTCTCCACCATCACCCACGGGGTGCTACTCGTCGTAGGCGCGTCGCTGCTGCCGATGTTCATCAACAAGATTCCCTTGTCGGCGCTGGCGGCCGTTCTACTGGTGACGGGTTACAGGCTGGCCAAGCCCGAGGTGTTCATCAAGATGGCCCGAGAGGGCTGGTATCAGTTCGTGCCGTTCGCGGTCACGATCGTCGCGGTCGTGTTCACCGACCTGCTCGAGGGTGTCGGTCTCGGCTTGGCGTTCTCGGTGTTCTTCATCCTGATCGAGGCCTCGAAGGCGCCATACTTCTACCGCCGGCAAGTCTCGGAAGGAGGCGGGGTCATCCACATCCACTTCGCCCAACAGGTCACCTTCCTCAACAAGGCGAGCATCAAGTTCACCTTCGAGAAGCTGCAGGGCGACGTCTATGTCATTCTGGATGCCAGCGACACCGTCTATCTGCACCACGACGTCATCGAGATCATCCGGGAGTTCCTACAGGTTCAAGCGCCCGAACGAGGCATCAAGGTCGACACGGTCGGCTTCGAGCCCCACCACCACGTCGCGAACACGCTCGAGAAGCAAGCTGCGGATCTCGTCCCCGGGGCGGGCGGCAAGGGGATGGCCATCTTTGAGCCCCGGCACGGGCACAGCGGACTTATCGATGCGCTTGCACCTGCTGCACTTGGGAGGTCGCCGACATGACGGTCCCAGACCAGGAGATGCAGGCTGCGGCTACGCCAGAGTCGGTGTTGCGGCTGCTGCGCGAGGGCAACTACCGCTTCACGAACAATCTTCGCGCCAGTCGCAACTCCCTGCAGGAAGTTGTGACCTCACGGGACGGCCAGTATCCGCTGGCGGTCATCGTCAACTGCATCGACAGCCGCACGCCGACCGAAGCGCTGTTCGATCAGGGTTTAGGACAGTTCTTCGTTATCCGGCTTGCAGGCTCGGTCATCAGCACGGAGGTGCTAGGCAGCATCGAGTTCGCCACCAAGCTCGCCGGCGCGAAGCTCGTCGTTGTGCTGGGCCACTCCGGGTGCGAGGCGATCAAGGGGGCGTGCGACGACGTCCAAATGGGCAATCTGACAGGGTTGCTGGCCAGCATCCGTCCTGCAGTCGAGGCCGAGACCACGATCACCTCCGGTCGCGACTCCAGCAACATCGAGTTCGTGAACAAAGTAAGTGAAATCCATGTGCGGCGCTCGCTCGACATCGTCGTGGAGCGCAGCGAGATCCTGAGGGAGATGATCACACAGGGTCAAGTCCAGGGCCATTCAGTTCTGATTATGCCGTGCCGAGCGCGAGCAGCCGATCGAAGCTGACGGCATTGGCATAGAGTGCGAGGCTGATGTTCTGGATGCCGTTGGCGCGCAGGATGTTGAGGGCAACCGAGCGAATGCGGGCCATGACGCCGGGCCTGGTGCGGATACGGCTGGCATCCTCGCCCAGGGTCACGTCGCGGACATGATGGGACCGGTTCTCTATGCCCCAGTGCGCGCGGATGGCTTGGCCCAGGACCTTGGCGCCGTAGCGGGTCTGGCAGGGGTAGTAGCCGACCTCCTCGCGCGTGGCCCACAGGCCCGAGCGGGTATCCTTGATGTAGGTCAGGCGCGAGACCCGGGCGACGCAGCTGACCAGCATCTGCCAAGGCGCGTCCAACTGGCCGGTGGTGTCGAACACCTCGACGCACCGGTGCTCCTGGCGTCCATGGCGGCCGCGGTCCACGGTCTCGTCGCTGTCGAAGGGGCACCCGGTGGCGCACAGCCCGGTCAGGGTCGCGTGCAGGGTGGGCTGATTGTCTTTGACGCGGACCAGCAAGGCGTTGCCGGTCGCGGCGGCCTGCGCGAACGCGTCCCTTTGGCAATGCAGCGCATCGGCGGTGAACAGCACGCCGGTGACGCCAAGTTCGGCCATCAGCCTTGGCACCGCTGCGATCTCGTCCGGTGCCCCGCCCAGTTCCTGATGGGCGAGGATCAGGGCGGCGTCGCTGGCGAAGGCGCTGAGCACGTGGACCGCCTTGCGGTCGGTCAGGTGGTCGAAGCTGCCGCGCAGCGTCTTGCCATCGAGCGCGACCGTGCGCGGCATACTGGCCGTGTCTTTTGTACTCAGGTCGCGAGCATGGCGACGGAAAGCGGCTTCGAGATCGTCGCGGCCGAGCGCCAGGAACAGGTGACGCAGCGTGTTCACCGCCGGAGCGCGCCGGAAGCAGGCGCCGAAGACGGCGTTCAGGCGCTCGCGCTGCAGGGCGATGAAGGCGATGATCTTCTGGTAGGAGGTCGCGCCCGCAAGCGTGGCGAGGACCGAGAACAGCAGCAGGTGGCTCATGCTGTAGCGCTGGCCTTGGGCACGGCGCGGGTCAGGCACTTCAGCGAGTGCGGCAAGCAGGACAGCGAAAGGCACCGGGCGACCTCACAAAGCGGGAAGGCCGCCTCCATACAGCCGCTACGTCACCCCGCCGCCGCGACGCTCACGCCCAGGCCGCTACAACAGAACTGAATGGCCCTGGGGTCAAGTCGGTCTGATCGGCGGCATGTACCGGATCGAGACGGGCGTGGTCGACTTCTATGATGACACCTTCCTGCTCGCCAACAAGGCCGTCCGAGACTTCATGTCGCGCCACCGAGACGCAACCCAGCCGCTCATTTAATACCAACTGCCACAACTGCTGACTCTGATGTGATCCCTATCATGGCTGAAGTTTGATTTGCTTGCGGTCCGTTTGCTGCAGGAGGACACGATGGGTGCACGTGGCTTGGTGATCCGAGATGACGTGGGCGCGGCCGAGTTGCGCCGGTTCGCGCAAGGCGAGGCGGACCGTTGCGCGGCTCTGCGGGCGCTCGCGATTGCGCAAGCGTTGGAAGGAGCAAGCCGAGCGGCGGCGGCCAGGGTTGTCGGGCGGGAGCGCCAGTCGCTGCGCGACGCGGTGGAGCGCTACAATGCCGAAGGCTTGGCCGGGCTGCACGACCGCCCTCGGCCGGGGCAGCCGGGAAAGCTGAGCCCGGCGCAACGGGAGGAGCTGCGGGCCTGGGCGCTTGCTGGGCCGGACCCGGACGCGGACGGCATGAGCAGCTACCGCCTGGTCGACATCGCGGCCCACATCGAACAGCGCTGGTTCGTGTCGTATGGGCTGTCGTCGGTGTCGCTTTTGCTGCGCCGCATGGGCCTGTCGTGGCAGACGACGCGGCCCGCCCACCCCAGGGCCGACGCGCAAGCGCAGGACCTGTATGACAAACCTCGCGGCCACGCTGGAGGCGATCGCGGCGGCCCACCCCGGCAAGACGCTGCAGCTGTGGTGTGAGGACGAGGCCCACGAGGGCCAGAAGGGCCGCACCGGCCATCGCTGGTTCACCCGCGGCGTACGACCGCCGGGGCGCCGCGACAGGCGTTTTCTGTCGACCTACATCTTCGCCGCGGTTCGGCCCGGCCACGACGACGCGTTCGCCCTGGTGCTGCCTGAAGCAAGGGCCGTGACCATGGACCTGTTCCTGGCGCGCTTTGCCGATACCCTGCCTGCAGGCGTGCCGTGCTCATGCTCGACCAGGCCGGCTGGCATGGCCGGGCGGCGCTGCAGGTGCCCGACACCGTCACGCTGCTGCCGTTGTCGCCGTATGCGCCGGAGCTCAACCCGGTGGAACGGGTATGACTCTATCTGCGGGAGCGCTTTCTGTCGTTCCGCCTGTATCAGAGCGAGCAGGCCATCACGGACGCGCTCTGCGCCGCTTGGAACGCGTTACGTGACGAAACAGGATGACTCACCACGCTCACCAGCTGTCCTTGGATCATCCACGCCATCAATCAGGTCAGCAAATAAAGCAACTGGTATAACACCCGGACCAGAGACGGGGGTAAGACCACACCTCCCGCCGGTTATGGGTGATGCTCAGGCACGCTGTTCCCCGGCCTGCTTCAGCGTTTGTTGGCTGCGAAGATGGTCGACGAGGTCGTCGATGAACATGCGAGTGCGTCCCGGAGATGCTCGTCCCTCGAGGTGGACAACATGGACAGGCAGCGGTTCGGGCTCGTAAGGCTGCAAAATGGGCATGAGCCTGCCAGCCGCGATGGCGTCTTCTGCTTGATACGACAGGAGCCTGACCACGCCGCAGCCGGCGCATGCTGCCTCGATCGCCATCTCGACGCTATTCGCCACCAGGCGCGTTGGGGGTTGAATGGACGAGGTGCGATCGCTGCTCCGGAAAATCCATGGAAGCTGTGAGCCCAGGACGTCAATCGCTTCCATGCTCTCCAGGTCACGGGGCGTCCTCGGCACACCATGCGCGTCGAGGTAGATGGGCGCGGCGCACAGGATGTGGCGCACTGCACCGACGCGGATTGCGGTCGCGGAGGAGTCCGCGAGGCGTGCAATGCGAACCGCCACGTCAATGCCCTCCTCAATCCAGTCAACCATGCGATCGAGGAAGAGGGTCGTGAACACGATGCCCGGATGCTGTCGTGCGAAGTCGGCGATGGGCGGTCCGACGTAGAGGCGACCGAACATCGCAGGCGCCGTGACGGTGATGGGGCCGCGCAAGTCGCCATGGGATCCAATCACGGAGGCCTCCGCCTCGGCGACCTCCGCCAGGATGCGGCGCGCATCGGACACATAGCGCTGGCCGGCCTCCGTCAGCCTAACCTGCCGCGTGATGCGCTGCATGAGCTTGCAGCCAAACCGGGCTTCGAGGGAGGCAACGTCACGCGTCACGCGTCACGACAGGAGGAGACAGTCTCAGGAACCGCGCCGCAGAGGCAAAGCCGCCCTTGTCGGCCACGGCTACGAACGACCGCATCGCCTTCAGGATGTCCACCGACTATTCCACTCCGCACAGTGGTGCCTTTCCGTAGGCACCTATAGTTTCACGTGCTAGCGGCAACCAAGTTCTGGAAACCAGAGCCTGAAGGATTTCCATGACCGCAGCCACCACACGTCTCCATTGGCATCCCCTGTCGGGGCACTCGCACCGCGCCCAGCTTATGCTGTCCTTGCTCGGTCTCAAGTTCGACCTCATCGAGGTCGACCTCATTAATGGCGCACAGAAGGCGCCCGCCTTCGTCCAGCTCAGCCCGTTCGGGCAGGTGCCCGTTCTGGAGAGCGAGGGCGAGGTCATCGTCGACAGCAACGCAATCC
>CAXTCN010000173.1:0-9798 GCA_964242575.1 uncultured Acetobacteraceae bacterium
AGGCATCGGAAAACTGCTTAGAGTGCTCGCCGTGTTACAGCGTTGAACAGCCCTGGCGAGGAGGACGCTCGGTTTCCGTGCGCCTGTCCATGTCAACTGAACGAGTCCAACGAACCGTCAGAGACCTCGTTTGTCAATCACCTAGGGATTACAGTGCTGATCAGCACTGTGAGACTCCAAATATTCATGCTCTCCACTGGTTCAATGAACGTGCTGATTTATAGACCTGAAATAACAGCGTGCATTTTTGCGCAGGATCCGTGCAAAAATGCATACTGCTCGTTTACCAGACACTAGCGCCCTCAACGGATCGTTTTATGCAGCATAGAACGGTTAACAAATGACGTTTCTACATCAGGTAAGGAACGAACAGATCGTCGCGCAAGACGAGGTACGGGGTCATGAACGACGTCATCATTCGAAAACTGGAGCGATTTGGCCCTCTGTCTGATCCGGAGAAGCGCGCCGTGGAAAGCGTGGCGCTTCCCGTCCGGCAAGTTGAAGCCGATCAGGACCTTGTCCGCGAGGGCGGTCGCCCGTTGCACTGCCCGCTGCTGCTCGATGGGTTCGCCTGCGGCTACAAGCTGCTGGAAACCGGGCAGCGGCAAATCCTGGCCTTCCACCTGCCGAGCGACCTATGCGACCTCACCAGCTTGCTGCTTGGAACGCGGGACCACAGCATCAGCGCTCTCACGCCGGCAAAAGTCGCCTTCATCCCGTATGCAACCATCGCCAGCTGGGCGGAGCGGCTTCCAGGCCTGGGTCAACATCTATGGCGGGCCGCGTTGACCGACGCGGCCCTGTCGCGCGAGTGGATGGTCAGCCTCGGGCGCCGCACCGCCTATCAGCGCACCGCCCACCTGCTCTGCGAACTCATGCTGCGTATGCACGGGGCCAGGTTGACGGACGGGTTTACCTGCAAGCTGCCGCTGACCCAGATGCACTTGGCCGACGCGCTCGGGCTCACCCCGGTGCACGTCAACCGCACCCTGCAATGGCTGCGCAACGAAGGCCTGATCGAGTTCAGCGGTGGTGACCTGACGGTGTGGAACTGGCGCGAGCTCAGGCGGGTTGCGAACTTTGACCCAACGTACCTGCATCAATCCATTGCAGCTTGATGGAAGAACGAGGAGAGGGGCGCGGCACCGTCGGCTGATGGCAGTGTCGCCGGACATCATGTCTCAGCCTGACAGCCTCTGCACGCCGTCCTCGCTGTCCGGCACGACGGTCGGCGGAAGGTGCTGGGAAACGGACAGATCGCCAGGAGAGGTCAGCCACTCGGTCCTGACCGACAGCGTCACCTTGACCACCAACCGCTTGCTGGCGTCCCTGACCGTCGTGATGAAACCTCGCCTGAGACCATCAGGGGCCAGATCACGGGCCAAATCCGTCAAGAGGCGGATCGCTGCGTCGCAAGCGTCCTGGCTGTTCGGGAACTCGTATCCTTCGTCGTCTCGCATACAATGTTTGCCGTCGTCGGTGTCGAAAAAATAGCGCGGCATGATGTTCCCAGCGTTCAATAACTGAACGAAAACGCACTTATTTCCCGGCTGCTGACGTCTACGTTCATCGTCAACCAGGTCTTACATGGATATCCCACATCTGTTTGTATAAACATTTCCATAGACAAAAAACTACTTTATTATATTCGCAATCAGAATGGGTTTCTGTTTATTCCAGTGTTGCGGGCACTGAGGTGAACAGGTTTACGGAAACTGTCCGTTTTTCTGAACGTTGTTGGCTGTTCAGGACGTGCCAATACGGTCCGAAAAAAGGGACAGCTGTCTTCATGGCGCACAATGGCAGCTAGAGCCAGCAGGTCGAAAAAAGTGTCCGCGTTAGGTAAGGTTGCCGAGCCGTCTGATCCCAATGCGAGAGGGACTGCCCAGCCCGACACCGCCCTGGGGCGGGCCGGCTTGGTCGTCGGCATCGGCGCATCGGCGGGCGGTCTCGACGCCTTCAGGGCGTTTTTCTCGAAAACGCCGGTCGACATCGGGATGGCGTTCGTCATCGTCCAACACCTTGACCCCGATTACGACAGCGCCTTGGTGGCGATCGTCGCTGGGTATACCGCCATGCCGGTGCGCCTTGCCGAAGACGGGATGGCCGTTCATCCAAACCAGGTCTACGTCATACCACCGGACGCCATCCTCACGGTCGAACACGGCCTGCTGCGCACCAGCAGTCCCGCGCCGCCCGTTGCACGCCGCACCTCGGTCAACACGTTTCTCACCTCGCTTGCAGAGGATCAGGGCGAGAATGCCGTCGGCGTCATCCTGTCCGGGTTCGGGAGCGACGGGGCGCTCGGCATCGCCGCGATCAAGGAGCATGGCGGCCTGACCCTCAGTCAAGCCGAGTTCGACCACCACGCCAAAAGCGGCATGCCCCAAAGTGCCGCGTCCAGCGGCTTCGTCGACCATGTGCTTTCGGTCGAGGACATGCCGGACGCCCTGCTGAACTACCGGCGCCACCGCGCGATCTGCGACGCAGTAAAGGGCCCGGAAGGCATCCGCCAGGACCTGCCGAGCCATTTGGCGACGATCTGCGCGGTGCTGCACAGCCGGCTTGGCCGTGACTTCAGCCAGTATAAGACTGGCACGCTGATGCGCCGCATTCAGCGCCGCATGCACGTGCTGCAAACAGACCAGGTTCCCGCTTACATCGAGCAGCTGCGGACGCTGCCGACCGAGGCTGAACTGCTGTTCCGCGAGATGCTCATCAGCGTCACTCGGTTCTTCCGCGACCGGGAAGTGTTTGAGACGCTCGAGGCGAAGATCATGCCGGGGCTGCTGGCGGAGCCGCGCAACACCGATCCGATCCGGGTGTGGGTAGCCGGGTGCGCCACGGGCGAGGAGGCCTACTCGTTGGCGATCCTTCTCACGGAGTGCCTGGACCGGTCCGAGTGCCGCCGCCCGGTGCAGGTCTTCGCAACCGACGTCGATGACCGGGCGATCGCGATCGCACGGGCCGGCGTCTATCCGGGAACGATTGCTTCGGACGTTTCCGCAGATCGCCTGGAGCACAACTTCGTCAAGGAAGACGACAACTACCGCGTCGGCAAAGGCATCCGCGAGATGTGCCTGTTCTCGACGCACGATCTTGTCAAGGATCCGCCGTTTTCCAAGCTTGACCTCGTTTCCTGCCGCAATTTGCTGATCTACTTCGAGCCGCCGCTGCAGCAGCGGGTCATCACCACCTTCCACTACGCCCTCCGGCCGGGACGGCACCTGCTGTTGGGGCCGTCGGAGAGCGTCGCCGCGCAGTCCCGCCTGTTCGCGCCGCTTGACAAGCGGCATCGTCTTTACGTCAGGCGGGACACGACAGCGAATTTCCCAGCCTTCTCCCTCTCACGCTCGCCAGAAGCCAGGATGCCAGCCAAGCAAGCTATGTTCCGGGCTGATGACGACATCGACCGGCGCGCGGCGCGCGCCATCGCCCGGTATGCGCCCGCCTTCCTCGTCGTGGACCGGCAACACGACATCGTGCGGTTTTCCGGGCAAACCGCGAAATACATCGAGCCCGTCATGGGAGTGGCGAGCCTCAACCTGTTCAGTCTCTTGCACAACGACTTGCGGGTGCCAGTGCGCGCTGCTCTCAAGGAGGCTGCTGCGACCGGCGAGCGGGTTTTGCAGAAGGCTGTCTGCGTTGAAGCAGGCGAGCAATACGAAGCCGTCAATGTCATCATCGAGCCGCTTCACGGCGCGGGACCGGTGGAGCTCTTCGTCGTGGCGTTCCAAGAGGTTGGACCGGCTGTGCTTGGCGCGGATAATCCGGCTTCGTCTGGCGTGCAAGAGGAGCATGGCGACGCTGCCGCCCAAGCCTTGAGCAGGGATGCGCAGGGGACACGGGAGCGGCTTCGCAACGTTACTGAGGAGTTGGAGGCGGCCAACGAGGAGCTGCAATCCTCCAATGAGGAGTACCTCTCGGTCAACGAGGAGCTGCAGTCGGCGAACGAGGAGCTGGAAACCTCCAAGGAGGAGCTGCAGTCCCTCAACGAGGAGTTGCAGACCATCAACGCCGAACTGAACAACAGGAATGACAGCCTGGTGCGGTCCAACAGTGACCTTGCCAACCTGTTCGACAGCACTTCGATCGCCACTCTGTTCCTGGACAACGACCTGCGCATCCGGCGTTTCACTCCCCGGCTGCTGGAAATCTTCAAGGTCCGCGAAGGGGATGAGGGACGACCGATCAGCGACATCGTCACCCATCTGACCCGCGACGGAGCGTTGGGACGCGACGTGCGGCAGGTGCTGCGCACCCTGGCGCCGGTCGAGCGCGAAGTGGCGGTGGCGGAAGGTGGCATGAGCTACCTGATGCAGATCCGGCCATACCGGGACCTGAACAACGTCATTGACGGCGCCGTCATCACCTTCGTCGACATCTCCGAGCGCAAGAAGCACGAGCAGGCACGCTCCCGGTTGGCCGCGATCGTCGAGTCGTCGCAGGACGCGATCGTCAGCCATGACCTGGACGGCGTCGTCACAAGCTGGAACGTCGGCGCCGAGCAGCTTCTCGGCTACTCATCGTCCGAGGCTATCGGCCAGTCGATGCCCCTGCTGCTGGAGGGCGCCCTGCCCGACGACTGGGCGCACGTGCTGGCAAAGCTGCAGCAGGGCGAGCCGATCGCGCATTTCGAGAGCGTCAGGGGCGCCAAGGACGGCCGGTCGATCGAGGTGTCGGTGACGATCTCGCCAGTCCGGGAAGGAGACGGACGGGTTGCCGGCGCCTCGCTGGTCGCCCGCGACATCAGCGAACGCAAGGCGGCCGAGCGGAAGGCGGCGTTGCTGCTCGGTGAGCTCGACCACCGCGTGAAGAACATCCTGACGATCGTGTCCGCCGTGGTGACCCAAACGCTGAAGAGCACCAGTACGCCAGAGGCGTTCGCCGTTGAGGTTAAGGGTCGCATCCAGGCGATCGCCAAAGCACATGGCTTGCTCACGCAATCCGGGGAGGGCGAGGTGTCGCTTCGCGCCATTGTCACGACGGAACTGGCTCCGTATGACCGTGGAAAGGGCAACCTCGCCATCACCGGTGCTGACGTCACGTTGACACCAAAGGCGGCGCTGGCGCTTGCCATGGCGGTCCACGAGCTTGCAAGCAACGCTGCAAAGTATGGCGCGCTCTCGACCACATCTGGTCGCTTGACGGTGACGTGGGACGTTGTGGACGGCGCGGGCAAGCCCGCATTGACGCTTGCCTGGACCGAAACCGGCGGCCCGGCGGTGCAGCCCCCCAAACGACGAGGGTTCGGGACAACGTTGATCGAGCGGGCATTGACCCACGAACTCGATGCCGAGGTGAGTCGGGAGTTCCTGCCGGCTGGCCTTCGCTGCGCTGTGTCGATCCCACTCACGGAAGACATCGGGTTTCCGACCAAGCTGGAGGGAAGGTTGTGATGGCCACTGACACGTTGGCAGGGTGCCGCGTTCTGGTGGTCGAGGATGAAATGGTCATCGCCTTGTTGATCGAGGAGGCCTTGCAGGAGCTTGGCTGCATCGTCGTGGGTCCGGTCGCCAAGCTGGACGCTGCGCTTCGGTTGGCGGCCGATGAGGTTCTGGATGTCGCCGTCCTGGACGTGAACATCCGCGGCGGGCATGTCTATCCAGTCGCTGAACAGCTACAGGCCCGTGGTGTCCCGTTCGTGTTTGCGAGCGGGTATGAGGATTGGGCTCTCCAGGAGGCCTTTCGGGACCGGCCTCGCCTGATCAAGCCGTTTACATCAGAAGATCTCGTGAAGCAGGTGCAGGTTGCCCTGCAGCAATCATCATCGGGCGGACCACTGCTGTCAGCTGCCTGACGACGCAGGCATGTCGACGTCGCCGGGATGCGTCCATTTATCTTCGAGAAGCCGGCGCAGCACTACGGTTCGCTCTCTCGCTTCCCGCATTGCCCCGTCCCACTGCAATGCAACAGGTGCCTCTCCGGCAGCTTGGGCTTTCTCGGCCATTTGTCGACATAGCTCACTGCGTTCACTCAGGGAGCGCATCGCTGCCCCAAGCGACCACTCCATCGCGGCGAACTGCGCCGCCACTATGACCTCGGCTGTGTAGATATGGCCGATGTGGCAGGCGAACTGCGTCAAGGTCCCAAGCTCGATCCGACGCAGCGCGCCGCCGCAGTCGGGACAGGTCACCGCGATTGGTTGGTCCAGCTTATACTCTGCCGTCATACCTCGGCTCCATTCGGCCGCGGACGCCGGCTGCGTCTCGTTGAGGAGGGCACTGGCATTCCTTTCAGCAACCAGCTTTGCAAGAAGCGCCGGGATCTGGGCCAGCGGCAGGCAGTGATCGACTGCGACGTGTTTCAGCGCACTGAGCGGCATGCTCGGGTTTGCGGCATCATCAGGGTGTTGGACCACAGTGGTCCCGTGACGTTGCTCGATCTCAATGAGACCGGCCGTGCCGTCGTTCAGTCCGCCGGTCAGGATCACGCCAATGACATCCGGCCCATAAGCCCGGGCCGCGCTGCGGAACAACGGGTCGATGGCCGGACGCGCCCAGTTCTCGCGCGGCCCTCGCGTCAGGCGCATGTGTCCGGGTTCGATCACCAGGTGGTGGTCCGGCGGGGCCACGTAGATTTGCCCGGGATGGATGGGGTCGCCATCCCCGGCATGGTTTGCATGAAGCGGCCCCGACTGGTTCAGCAGCCATGGCAGCTCGCTCTTGTGCGCGCCGATATGCAGCACGACGAACACGGCGGCGGCGAGATCAGCCGGCAGCCGGCCGGCAAGGGAGCGTATCGCCTCCACCCCGCCCAACGAAGCGCCGACCACAATGATCGGTGCATGGCTCACTTCGAGGCCCTTGATCCGAACTTGCTGGAAACGTTGCTCCCCAGCAGGCAGACAACGCGTTGAAAGCGCAACATCCGCGTATTCCCCCTGCCCAGAGCGCATAGCAAATAGCACATCGGGTCAACGCAGTGACACGGCAATGAGCATTGTTCGATGCCGAGATCTTTTGTTGCGATGCGAGCTTGCGAAAGTCATTCGTTCAGCAAAGTCACTTGACGCACTAGCCAGGCACATTCGCGTCTTTGCACGGTCTGGAAAATCTTTGCAGCGATGGGCCTCGGGCCCCAGGTACGTTATCACTACGGTGCAGATCTACAGCGTTCGGCCTCTGGCCCAAATCACCTGCCGCTCAGACGCTTTGCGTTCGCGGTTGCTCTGCTGTGCCAAGGCGTCAGGAAAGCTTGCGCTGATGCTTTGTGAGGCAAGAACAACAGTTCACCGACTTCCAGTGCGGCCTTGGTTTTCTCGTCAACCTTCTGAAGATACTCGGCGGCGGAGCAGGTGCTCTGGGCTACCATGATGCTGCGTTGGATGATGGTCTCCAGGGAGGCCCAGGCGAGTTCGAACAGCATCTGAGACGCCGGCGCGGCTGGGCCATGCTTTTGGGATGACATACGACGTTGTAGTTCCTAAGATGGTGACCGATACGCTGAAACAAAAAAGAGGCGGCCTCCGAAGAGACCGCCAAGTTTAGGGAGGAAACGTCCTGCAGCGCGCCAAGCGCGCTGTAGGACGAGACTTACCAAGCACATCCTCTTGCACAAACAATCATTTCTGCGCTGCACGAATGCAGTTTTGCATCGCACAAATTTCATCGGCAAACATCTGCGCCGGTTCATGACACGGAAGGAGTGCTGGACCTACACTCACAATGAGAGCCGGTAAGATGCAGGCTCCAAGCTCAGCCATCCCCTCATGCCGGCTTAGGTAACCGGGGCAGATTCCCGGGCAGTCAGGCCACGGCTGCGGCTTGACGGACGAGGTCTGGAAGCGGCGGGATAGCGATGACGCTCGGAACGTGCAGGCGGTCGCCGAGGTAGCGGTAGAACGAGACCTCAAGCTTGCTGCAGGTCTTCATGAGACCGAGCATGACGTCGCGTGCGGTGCGTCCTGCCGTGCTCATGGTGCCGCCGGAGACCTTGCGCTTGGTGACGCAGGCGCGGATGTCGTTCTCCGAGCCGTTGGTGTGCAGCGGGGTCTCGGGACGTTGCAGCACGCGCAGCAGTTCATGCCTGCGCCGGTGCAGCCGGGCCAGCAGCCGGTCGAGCGTGACGTAGCCGGTCTGGCGTTTGAAGATGCGCTCAAAGCGCGCCCGCAGCGCCGCAGCGCGCCGTGGGCAGGGATCACGCGCCCAGGCCTTCAGGTCGGCGTATAGCCACCAGATCAGCGCCCGCGTCACCTCGACCGCCCGGCGCTGCTCGGGCGTGGCCGGCACGAGCTTGTGCACCAGGCGCTCGGCATGCACCCAACACAGCGCGTGCAGCCCGACCCGGAACTGCCCGGCGCCGTCGGACACGATCACCGCCTCGGTCAGCAGGCCGTGGTGGCAGATGGCACCCCAAAGCGCGCCCTGGCTGGCGATCTGCACGGGGTCAGGCGTGACCGCGAGCGTGTCGATGCCGAGCCGGGCCAGGTGCGCGGCCCACGCCGGCGCGTCCGCGAACCGCTTGGCCGGGTGCGCGTCCAGCAACGCGATCACCTGTCCTGACAGGCTGTGCCCGCGCATGAAGTCCAGCGCCGCCGCGTTCACGACATAGTCCGTGTGTCCGGCGCGCAGCACGGACAGGAACGCCTCGCGCGACTTCGACGCGCCGGTGCGGAACACGGTGAAGCGGTCGTCGCCGATCTGGGTGGTGAACCCGTCCGTGCGGGCATGGCGCGCGGCGGTGTCGTCCACCGTGATCCAGCGCGCGGTGGCCAAGCCGGCACGGAACACCTCCTGGTCCTCGGCCACGAAGTCGTCCAGCGGCTCGGCCAAGAGCCGCACCACCTGGCGCTTGGAGATCTCCACCCCGATCCCGTTCAGCAATGCCACAAGCCGCTCCGTAGTGACCTGCCCTTGGGCGTGCAGCGCCAGCATGAAGCGCCGCAGCTCTGGGCCGAACCCGCCGACGATCCCAGCCGGCAAGGCGGCCAGCACCGTCTCGCCTGACGGCAGCACCCAGCGCTCGCGCCGGTAACGGATCAGCTCGGCCGAAACATGCAGATCGCGCACCAGAATGTCTTCGTAGCCTTTGAAGCGCGAGCCACTCGGCACCGCAACCTTGAGCACCCGCTCGGCGGTGACCGCATCCCGGTCGCGCTTGACGCCCCGCGGCAGCTTCGGACGCTTCTCATCCTTGTCGGCCGCCCCAGGTTGGGTCGCCTGTTCCATGCCGGACGGCCGCGACGGCGGACGCGGCGGTAATCCCTTCAGCCGTGCCACCTCGTCGCGCAGCGCCTGGTTCTCAGCCCGTAGCGCCGTGATCGTCGCCTGCTGCGCCTCGGACCCGCTTCGTAGCGTCCCAACCTCGGCCAGCAAAACACCAACGAGGTCACGCAACTCGGCAAGCGAAAACCCCTCCAGCGATGCGATGTTCGGCAGCGACATGCGAGGCAGGAATCACGCCGCAGCGTTCAACGCAACCTCCATGCCCGGGAATCTGCCCCGGTTACCCGGCTTAGCAAACAAGCCGCTGAATTCGCTGGCCTGCGACACGGCCGTGGCGAATGCTGCGATGAGCGGCGCGAGCCTGTGTTCTGGCATGTTCGGGATCAGGTCGTAGAGCATGCAGCCTTGGCGGAACAGCGAGTGGCTGCAGGTTTTGCTGGTGTTGGACTTGAGCAGCCGGTCCATGCCGAGGCTCTCGCCTGTGGCGCCGAGCAGGGTCAGCAGCGCCGTGGCGAACGCGCTGACCAGCAACAGCCGGTCGCGCCGGGTCGGCTCGCCGATGCGGGTGGACGACAGGCCCATGCCGAAGCGCAGGTCCTTGGTGTCGCGGAAGCTGGGCTCAATGGCCTAA
>CAXTCN010000174.1:0-9758 GCA_964242575.1 uncultured Acetobacteraceae bacterium
TCAGCAGACCCCAAAGACTGGTTGGGCCTGAGTGCAGTTCGCTTGGCGTGTGCCGGCGATCCGGGACCGGGTGGCACAAGGTGCGCTTAAGCTCATACTCGAACCTGTCTTCGAGGCGGATTTCCAACCGGGATCGTTTGGATATCGGCCCAAGCGGACAGCTCATGGCGCGGTCAAGCGGGTCGCTGAAGCGATTGTCCAACGGAAGACGCGCGTCCTCGACTTCGACCTGCGAGCCTATTTCGACAACGTCCGGCACGACCGGCTGTTGGAAAAAGTGGCACAGCGGGTTGATGACGCGGACATCATGCATCTTCTGAAGGTCATGCTGAAGGCGTCCGGCAAGAAGGGCGTTCCCCAAGGCGGGGTCATCTCACCCTTG
Organism: uncultured Acetobacteraceae bacterium; assembly: GCA_964242575.1. GTDB lineage: Bacteria > Pseudomonadota > Alphaproteobacteria > Acetobacterales > Acetobacteraceae > JANPPS01. The sequence goes on from CAXTCN010000174.1 coordinate 383, forward strand.
CTCAGCAATCTCTACCTCAACGAGGTAGATCGGATGCTGGAACGGGCGCGAGAGGTCACGCGCAAGGGCAAGTATACCCATGTCGAATACGCGAGGTTCGCTGACGACCTGGTGATCTTGATCGACGCCCACAGGCGGCATGACTGGCTGATTGGAGCGGTCAACAAGCGGCTTCGAGAGGAGTTCGACAAGCTGCAGGTTGAGATCAATGATGAAAAGAGCCGAATGGTCGACCTTGAGCGAGGCGAGAGCTTCGGGTTTCTGGGCTTCGACTTCCGTTATTTGCGCAGTCTACGCGGCGTATGGCGGCCGCATTACACGCCCAAGCTGAAGAAGCGGACGGCGCTGATGCGCGAACTCAAGGCGGTGTTTCGCCGCCACCGGTCGCAACCGGTCGAACGGGTGATCAACCTGATCAATCCGGTGCTGCGGGGGTGGGTGAACTACTTCGCGGTTGGGCACTCCAGCAAGTGCTTCAACATCATCAAAGAGTGGGTGGAGCAGAAGGTTAGGCGCCATCTGGCGCGGGCTCAGAAGCGAAAGGGCTTCGGCTGGGAGCGGTGGAGTTGGCAGTGGCTGTATGGGACCCTGAGGCTGTTCAACAGCTATGGGGTGCAATACGGCAGGCCGAAAGTCGCCCTGGCAGGATAGGTCCCATAAGCCTTGAGGCGAAGCGAATGGGGGAGCGCAGTGCGGGAAATCCGCACGCTGCGTTCGATGTGGCGGGGGCTGGAAACGTGGCTTGGTCGGAATGCTCCGACCGCAGCCGGCGCGCCAGTCCCCGACCCTACTACGGACGAGGCAATCGCGGCCTGGCGGGCAGAGCCGCGCACCACCTCAGGCGGGCAACCCTGGTATTCACCGCTTGCCATCCTGACGGCGCTCACCCTGCGCGCGGTGTTCCGCTTGGCGCTGCGCCAGACCGAGGGCCTGATCGGCTCCATCATCGGCCTGCTCGGTATCCACCGGGTGGGGCTGCTCGGCACGATGCCGGTGATGCGCTCGGCCGAGCTCGCGGACCGCTACCGGGACAAGTTCGGCTTCGAGGTGGTGTCCCCCGCCAAGGGCGATGCCGAGGCAGTGGACTGGATCATCTTCGACGAGCTGGTCCGCCGCGACCTGCGCGCCCCGTCGAAGGCGGAGTACCTGCGGGTCGTGGCCGGGCTGCGCGACGCCGGTGCGGAGGGGGTGATCCTCGGCTGCACGGAGATCTTCCTCCTCATCGGCCAAGACGACCTGCCGGGGTTCCCGGTGTTCGACACGACCGCCCTGCATGTCGCTGCAGCCGTGCGCTTTGCACTCGGCGACGAAGCCAAGGCGGCAGCATAAGGAGACCGGCAACGCGATTGGTTACCGCGCGTCGAGCCGCCGTCGCGCAGTCGTCATGCGGCGCACGGCGCCTCGCACGCCCGGGCGCCGCGTGGATGCGGCCGGACTGCCGTGGGACTGCCCCACCGTGCCGTGGATCACCAGCCCGGCCATGCGCCTCGGGGCGACCACGGCCGACGGCTGGGCGACGCTCGGCGCGCCGGCGTGCCGGGCCATGGTCAGCGCCCTACTGGCTGCGCAGCAGGAAGCGGCGGTTAAGGTCCTGCAAGGGCCGGGCGTTCATCGGGTAGACCCGCTCGAAGGCGTCGATCTGCGCGTCCGACGCCTGGATCGGCTTGGCCAGCACCACCCAGTCCACGCTCTCCGAGCAGGGCGGCGTCGTCAGCGATCCCTCGTAGCGGTAGAAGCGGCTGCCGCGGGGCAGGAAGCCACTCGGGTTGAGCGTCCTGCCCTCCACCGCCCGCACCGACCCGGCCTCGGCGGGCATGGTGTCCAGCATGGCTTGCAGCGTCGCGTTCGGCTTTCCCGTCTCGACGAGCACAGCCAGCACGCCCAGCACGCCGTCAGGCCCGCGATGCACGAAGTGCAGCTCGAGCGGGAAGCGCCGCCCATCCAGCAGGTGCTCGCTCGGGTGATGCATGTGGAACTGCACCAGCTCGTAGCTCCGACCTCCGACCCGCATCGTGTTGCCGGCCGGCACGTCAGTCTGGATTGTGTGGCCGTTGTTGGCCACCCGAAGGGGGACCGGCTTCCATACCAGGTCCAGCTTGCCCAAGCGCGCCGACACGGCCCCGCGAAGGTCGATCGGACTCTCCTGCTGGCCCCCCGAGCAGAGCTTGTTGGCCGCGCTCAGCTCGGCCCAGTACCCTGGACCTGACGGTCCCGTGTAGCCCCACTCGGCGTGCTCGCTGCCCCCCGGCCCGCGCACCGTCTCGGCTTGGGAGCGAGGCGTCTCCGTGTCGTGCTGGCTGGGCGGTTCGGCCGGCGCGGCGCGCTCCGGCGCCGGCTGGGCCAACGCGGCCGTCGCGAGCAAGGTCGGCGCGGCCAGCGCCGCCGCGGTCAGGAGCAAGCGGAACGTCATTATCTCAACTTCCTTCAAGAACGGCCGCGGATGCACGGCTGACGGAGGCTGCGCCCACGGCCCACACCCATAGGTGTAAGCGAGAACGCTGGATGAGCAAGCGGCATCACCCCTTCTCAGCACGGAGCCGATGCGGGACGGCGCAGGCGTCAGATGTCCACCATCCCTCGCAGCACCGGCACCGCCCCGCCGCCGATGCCCGCCCAGACCTCGCCGCCCACGCGCCATGCGCCGGCCCGCAGCAGGCTGGGCCGGCCCATCTCCTCGCCCTGCACCACGTCGAACGCCGCCCGGTCGCGCCCTGGCGTGAGGTGCAGCAGCAGCGCCGCGAGCGCCGCGTTGGCGCTGCCGGTCGCCGGGTCCTCGGGGATGCCGGCCAGCGGCGCGAACATGCGGGCGCGCAGGCCGTCGCCGCTGCGCGCGTAGAGGTGGAGGGAGAACGTGCCTGGCATGGTCGGGTGACTGGCCGCGGCCTCGCGGAACGCGGTGGCATCGGGTATCGCGCCGGCCAGCGCGGCGGCGGAGACCTCGGCGAACGCGAAGCCCAGGCCCACGGACGCGATGCGCGGCCCGTGCGCGTCCGTCACAATGTCGCCCGGCGACAGCCCGGCGCAGGCCGCGACCAGCGGCGCCGGCACGTCCGCGCCGAGGTGCAGCGGCTTCGGCGCGTCCACCGTGGCCGTGCGCTGCCCGCCCTCCCGCACCAGGCGGACCCGCACCAGGCCGGCCAGCTCCTCGAACAGCATCGCGTCGGGCGGCGGCTCAGCCCGGGCCGCCAGCACCAGCGCCGTGCCGACGTTCGGGTGCCCGGCGAACGGCAGCTCGTGCGTCGGGCCGAAGATGCGCACCCGCGCCGTGTGCGTCGGGTCGGCCGGCGGCAGGACGAAGGTGGTTTCGGATAGGTTGAACTCGGACGCCAGCGCCTGCATGTCGGCGTCCGACAGGCCCCGCGCGTCGGGGAACACCGCGAGCGGGTTGCCGCCGAAGCGCTGGTCGGTGACGCCGCTCCCAGACCTCGTCCGTCAAGCCGCAGCCATGGCCTGAATGCCCGGGAATCTGCCCCGGTTGCTCGGCGCGGCAATCGTGCAGGTGCACGCCGTCGAAGGCCCGAACCAACCCGCAGTGCAGGCGTCGGGTCCGGTTGTAGTGGGGTTGGACGGCGGCTACGTGCGTGACCGGCACCGGGACGAGGGGCGCCGCTTCGAGGTGGTCGCGGGCAAGGTGGTCCGTGCTGATGGTGCCCAGCACCGCTTTGCCTTTGTCCGCGACGGCCGAGTGCCTGCGTCCGAGGCGTTCCGGCAGGCGCTCGCCGCGGCGGGAATGGACGCAGATACGCCCGCGACCGTTTTGTGCGACGGGGATGCCGGCCTCTGGCAGTTGCAGCGCGAGGTCTTGCCGAACGCCACGCCGGTGTTGGATTGGTGGCACGCCGCCGTGCGCTTCGAGCACGCGCTGCAGGCGGCCCGCAGCCTCGGCGCAGGTACGGCCGATACACACGTTGCAGACACGGCGGTCCGGGGCCTGGAGCGGGCGAAGTGGCGCTTGTGGCACGGGAACTGGCCGGGGTGCCGGCGCAAGCTTGCCGCCCTGTGCCGCTGGGCGGGGCGCAAGATCATGTGCGACGTGGCCGGCGCGGACAAGCTGCTGCGGCAGGTCGTCGGGCTGCTGGGCTACCTCGAACGCAATGAGGCGGCGCTGGTGCCCTACGCTGCCCGGCGCCAACGTGGCGAGCCGATTGCAACCTCGTTCGTGGAAAGCGCGGTGGACGAGATCATCGCCTGGCGCATGACGAAGAAGCAGCAGATGCGCTGGAGCAGGGCGACGGTGCAGCCCTTCCTCGACGTGCGCACGGCGGTGCTGAACGGCACGCTCGAGGATGCCTTCCGCCGTCGCCACCTCGGCTTCCGACCCGCCAACGACGACTGGAGGCCGACAGCAGCGGCAGCGTAGTCACCTTCCACAATCTTGCATGGTCTCAAAGCGTGGAGGATCACCGCGCGTTCCAAGCCCGTATGGACACGCCCCATCAGGCTGACGCGGGACTTCCGCATTTCATTTGCCAAGCGCCCGGAGAGGTGAAACCCCGTTTTAAACAGCCGCCCCAACTTGTGGCTCGCGCCAGCCCCGTCCTATGGTGGGTTCTATGCTGCATAAGCGAAGAGGCGCCCTGAAGCAGGGCGCGCTGGTCGTGCGCGAGGCCATCTTGCGGGTCGAGGACCACTTGGTGGACGCCGATCCCGGCTTGCTGCGTCTAACGCTCGCGTTGCGCGGCACGCTGTCCGTGGTCCTTGCCACCGCGGCGGCGATGACGGCCTCCCGATTGCTGGGCTGGCCAGTGCTGGACTTCGCCGCCGCGATCACCCTCAGCATGATGACGCCGTTCCTGAGCCGGGAGCCGACGCTCCGGCAGCGGCAACGCACGCTCTTGGTGCTCTCGTTGCCGGCCGTAGCGGCAACGGCGGCGACCGCCTTGCTTCACGGCCAGGGTCCAATTGGCGACAGCTGCTTCCTGCTTCTGGTGTTCCTGGGCTTCCTGCTGCAGCCGCGCGGCCCGCGGTTCATGGGCGTCGGGCTGGTATCTGTCGTGGTGACCTATGTCGGTCTTTACTTGGAGCTGCCGCCCGAAACCCTGCCGCGGCAGATGCTCGCAATCGCGGCGGCGCTGCCCGTGATCGCCTTTGCCTGCTTTGTCGCCGTGCCGGTCAACCCGGTCGCGACGCAGCGCCGGATGGTGGCGGCGGTCCAGGCGCGTGCGGCACGGGTGCTGCAGGCCGCGCGCGGCGATGCGGCGCCGGCCCATCTGCAGCGCGACTTGGTCCGGCTGAATGAGGCAGCGCTGGCCGCCGATGACCAGCTTAGCCTGATCCATCCCGGTGGGCGCGAAGCCCTGCGCGCCGGGCTAGTGGACGTGGAGTTGGCCGCCGCTCGCATGGTTGTGGCGCTGCGCAGCGACCCCCCTGGCGGGACCACCCCTACCCCGCGTCAGGCCGTCCGCCTCCGGCTACACGAGGCCCGGATGCGCCGCGGGGGCCGCTATGCTATGGCCCATGGGCTGCCGAACACGAGCACGCTTCGTGACGCCCTGCTGGATCTAGGCCATGCCACCCATGCTCTGACCCTGGCTGCAGCCGAGGCCGGCGCGGGATCGGCCCGGCCGGCCGCGCCGCCACCAGGTCCGCTGGCGTGGAAGGCGGCCGTGCGGGTCACGCTAGCGGCGGGTCTTGCGATGGCGGGCGGCATCGCGCTGTCGCCGCAACGTTGGTTCTGGGCCGTCATGACGGTTTATGTCGTGCTCCTGAACGCACGGACCCGTGGAGATGCCATCACCCGTGGCCTGCAGCGTCTAGGTGGGACGTTGCTGGGCATTGCGAGCGGCCTTGTGCTGGCAGTAGGGCTTGCCGGCAGCGCCGGGCTGCAGGCAGTGGCCCTGGTCGGGTCGGTGTTCGGCATGTACTACCTGTTCCTGGTGTCCTACACCGCGGGCATCTTCTGCGTGACCGTGATGCTGGGCCTGTTGTATGGAATGCTCGGCGCGTCGCTGGACACAGTGCTGACCCTGCGGCTGGAGGAGACCGCGGTAGGAGCAGCGGCTGCGATCTTGGTCGCCGTCTTCGTTTTCCCGACCAGCACGCGCAGCCAAGTCGCGCTGTCGGGCCGGGCGGTGCTGGTGGCGCTGGCCGCTACGGTGCGCGCCAGTCGCCACGCGCTGCTCGGCGTGCCGGACGTGCCGCCCACTGAGGCGATGCGCGCCGTGGACCGGCAAGTGGCAGACCTGCGCTTGGCCCTGGCGCCCCTGGTTGCCGGCCGTGCGCTGCTGCGGCGCATCCCAACGGACCGCTCGGTCTCGGCCTTGCTGGACTGCGTGCACTGGGCGCGGGTGCTAGCGGCCGCGGCGCAGGGCCGCGGAGCTGTGGAAGATGCGGCAGGGCTGTTTGAGCGGGCAACCAGGATCGAGGCAAAGCTGGCCGGCCTGGCTGAGGAGAAGCAGGTGCCGGAGCCTGACGCACTCAGCCCACGCCGGGTTGCGACTGCGGACGCAATCAGCGCACAAGCGGCACTGGACGGGCTGGACCAGTCCATCGATCTACTGGCCGAACGGTTACAGGTGAGCGCCCTGGGGAGCTTCGCGCTTCTGGCCTGACCTCCCAGATGTGAAGTACTCCAGCATCGGGGGCCGGGGAGGGCGACACGTCCCGTTAGAGTTTGCTGCCAGTCGCCCCGGCGGTTTGGCCTGAGGAGCGCATCAGCGTGTTCGTGACGCTGATGCCAGTTGCCGTAAAAGCTGACCCCTGCCGTCGACGTGATGCGTAGGCCAGGTTGGGCCGCGAACACCGGCAAGGTCAGGTTGAGACTTATGGCAATTGGTATGATACCAAGCGCCCAATGTGTTGACCGCTTTCAACTGCAATCATCGCAGGCGTTTTTGGAGCAGAAAGGCTGATACAGACCGGTCATCGCAAAGGGCATCTGGTATGAGACCCCGTTTTAGAAGGTTGGCTCGGCTGACGTGACGAGCTGACCGGGACGGCTCTGGCGGCGTTTCAGGAGGTTTTCTCTCCTGGAGTTCGCCATGTGGACGCCCGCGGATCGCGCGCTGGTCGGAGACTACGGGTCCGGCCAAGCCCTGACAGATGATCAATGGCGGATGCTGCAACCGCTGATCCCGCCCGCTAGGCCTGCAGGTCGCCCGCGCGCAACCGATATGCGGCGCCTGCTGGACAGCGTGGGGAGTGTCGCAAGATTGGGGGTCGCAACAATTTCAGATACCTTGACGCGCTCGGCGGCCCCCCAATTCAAGTTTGGTCCAGTCGGCAGCAAGGCTGGTGCTGGCCGGTATCCGGCATAAAACAGCGTCGCTCACCAAAAACTACGGCGCTCAGCGGTTGAGAACGTTCTGACCCCCAATCTTGCGACAGTCCCGATGTGATGCAGGAGGCGAGCTTGGGCGATCATGAAGCACGCTGGACGTGGAGCGCTGCCGGATGGAGGGTGCGCCTACCACGTCGTCAGGATCGTGCAGGTGGATCGGTATCGTCTTCACTACTTCCCGGAGTCCGGCAACAGCTACAAGCTGGCCTTGATGCTGACCCTGTGCGGGCAGACGTTCGAACCCGTTTGGACCGACTTCGCAGCGCGGGTGACGTGGACTCCTGAATGGCGTCGGACCGTGAACGCCATGGGAGAGATCCCCGTGCTTGAGGCGAACGGCGTCAGCCTCACGCAGACCGGACCGATCCTGCTCCACCTCGCCGAGAAGTATGGCCGTCTCGGAGGCATCGACGAGGGGGAGCGCTTCGAGGTGCTTCGCTGGCTGTTCTGGGACAACCAGAAGCTCTCGGGCTTCATGGCGGCCTATCGCTTTCGCCGCACCTTCGCGCGGAATGCCGACCCCGCGGTGCTCGCCTTCCTGCGCGGCCGGGTGGATGACTTTCTGGGCATCGTGGAGGAGCGCGTGACCAACCGTCCGTTCGTGGTCGGAGACCGCGCGACGATCGTTGACCTGTCCATGTGCGCGTATCTCTCCTTCCCCGCGGACGAGACGGGCTACGATCTCAGTTTCAGCCACCCCCATGTTCACGCGTGGCTGGGACGGATCGCGGCGTTGCCTGGATGGCAGGCCCCTTACGATCTCCTACCCGGCCAGCATCTGCCCCGTTGCGCATGAGTGCGGCGGGTTCGAACCCGTCCAAGGTTCGTTTTTCACCAGGGCAGGTGGTGAAGCTTAGACTTGCCTCCAGGGCAGCAACTCGTCGAGACGCTGCTGCGCCTGGTCGTAAGCCGGGCCGATCGCCGCGTTCTGGCTCATTCTGCCCCGCACCAGCACGGTCGCACACAGCGGATGTGGACCATGGGGGAAAAGCGGGACGTGAAGATGTGCAGCTCTTCCGGATAATGCCGCACTGGGCCTCGGCGCCGGGACCGACGCACTACCACGGCGGTTGTGGTCGTATCCATGGTCTATCCCTCCGTTTCAGGGATGGCGACGTGGTCGCGGTCGCGGCCATGGTCGATGTCGTCCATGCCAGAACCTAGGTGATGCGACGTGCCGGCATCGGCGATGAACATGGCTTCGCCGCACTCGCGGCAGCACATCTCGTCAGGACCGGCCGACACCTCGGCCAGGAATGCCCGGAACCGCCCGGCCACGGTGGGATCGGCCGCGATCTCGCGGTTGACAAAGGCCAGCAGCTCGCAAGCCTGGGTCGCCTCAGTCCAACTCTGCTTTACCACAACAGGATCAAAGATAGCCTCGGCCGACACCGGGGCATCCTCGCCGGCGGCAAGCCGCTCTCGCACCCATTCTTCCGTATCCACCCAGGCCAGGCTTTTGCGTTGCCCCAGATCAAGCAGCTGCGCGCCTCCGCCGAACCCGTCCAACATTGGACGGCTGCAGGACAGGCTCCAGCGGAACCCCCATAAACCAGTGAGACCCAGTTCCTCCGCGCAGCGCAGGGCGAACGTGATGACGTGCTCAGGCTCTGCGTTCTCTCCGGCGTGCAGCCAGAGGTGGGCACCCGTCGGTGGCTCGTCGGCTTGGGCCTCGAAGCCGATCGTCTCGTCGCCGTTTTCGAGCTCATCCGCAAACTGGCCGTATAGCGCGAGCGCCGGGGCGATGTTCTCCGGCGTGCCGACCGGAAACAGTACGGACAAGGACGCATAGTAGTTGGCCATCATGGATCTCCAGAAACGCGAACGCCCGCGCAATGGCGGGCCTTCGGGAAGGGTTGTTCGAGATGTCAGCCAGCCCATGCGCTGACGTTCATCGCCGCGCCTCCTGCGTTCGGGTCGGCATCGTGCTGTCCATGTCCGACACGAAGCCAGGCATCGCCAGCACCGCGTAGAGCGCAGCCGCCATCAGCGTCGCTCCCGCAATCACGCGCATCGTCATCCTCGTCCTCATCGTTCCCATCCTTCTGCTGGCATCTCGTCCTCCGAGACCCAGCCGCCCGGCCGATGCGCACCGGG
>CAXTCN010000175.1:0-9750 GCA_964242575.1 uncultured Acetobacteraceae bacterium
TGCGTGCCTATCACCGCCCCGAATACATGGCAGCATAGTCAAACAGGCTCTCAAAGCTCCATGCCATTCCCGATATCGAGCCGTTTCGGGTATTTATCGAGCAGAAGTTGCGGGTCTCAAATGAGCTGCTGAACGATGTCGCCGGAACGCAAGAACCCCAGGCTACGACAAATTTAATTCGCAATCTGATGCTGTATCAATGGCTGCACACGTCTTCGACCCGGCACAGGTATGCACGCTTTTTCCGGCGGCATGACACCGAATGGCTGGACGTCATGGAGCGCTTCTCAGTCTTTTATGCCCAGTCCCTGTCCACGTTCGCCTCTATACGAGTGCTCTCCTCCATAAAGCCGGATCAGGGCAGTAACCGCGAACTAACCTCTCTCCGGCAGAGCTATACGACCCATTGCGAGGTGATGTTCAACGTGATGGCAAGGTTCTTGGCGCGGGCAGTGCTCGCGTGTGAGCCGAATGAGAAAGCGATTTCCAAGACGATCGGAGAGATAGGCTTCTCGTCGGCCCCGGCGGAGGTGCCTAGCTTTCCAGCTGACCAAGTAGCATGTGTCAGCATCGGCTTGCTCCTCGTGCTGGTCATAGGGCCTGCGGTAATGCCGCATCTCACGCTGCCGACGTTCCCGCTAGTTCCAGGCGTCCCGCCCGCCTCGATCCCGGCGCTGACCTGGACGACGCACGTGGCCGCGATCCTCACTGCGGTCTTGTGCAAGCACTTCTACGCATCTGGCGTGAGGCGCGCCGGCAATCACGGCTTGGTCGTAGATTACTGTAAAACGTTCGCGTTCTCGCTGCTTGCGGCATCGGGCGCTGCATTGCTCATCTTCGCACTGACGCATTCCTGGAGCAGTCCAGGCGCGCTTCTGCGCTTTCCTTACGTACACTTCACGCTCTATGCAGCCGTTACCGCCATTACGGTCGCTATTGCATGCGACATCAGATGGGGTGCCTTGCCACTAAAATGGCAGCGCTGCCTTGACGCGCTGCTGTGTGGCTCAGTCGTGGCAGCGAGCTTACTCCCGCTAAACTGGACCATAGTCTATCTCGTTAATGATCCGTCCGAGATCAATCCAGTTCCACCCGGCGTCATGATTGCCGTTCCACTTGCGTTCGGCTTCGTGGTGACTGCCATTCCGGGAGCTTGCATTCCGACGTGGTATAGGGCGTCTGTTATGAGACAGGCGGATACGACAAAACACAACTTGGAACAGCCGCCCTTTGCCGAGTTGCGGCGGGCTGTGCTTGGCCCCCTTCGGCCCGGTCCCGGACAGCAAGCCACAGGCTACGGCATGACTGGCGTGATTGCTACTGTGCCCGAATGCCAGCCGCTCGCCCAAGATGGCATTTGGCGCGTGAACCTGGTCGGTGAGGTACCTGGGCGTCTGGTGCGCCGTGCTAAGCGGAGGCGTGACAGAGCATGGCAGTTGCTCCAGATCGATGACTTGAACGATGCGCAGTTCGACGCCTATGAGGCAGCCATAAGCAGCCTTCCGGAGGAAACCAGCATGGGGTTTGACGCACCTTCAGTAAACAAAGCTGCGTAGTGGCATGTCTTAGCAGTTGCTCCTGAACCTGTGGGAAGCGATAGCTGCTCGACCCATGCTCCTATAATCAAACTGAATTAAACCGCCATGCTGCGCGACGGCGTAATTTGACGAGCAGTAAGGCCAGGCCTAATTGCCCGGCCTCACCAGCTTAACCAGGCTTGCCGGTGCCCTTCGGGTCCTCAAGGTTCTCCGCGCCGGTTCGCGTGCCGCCAAGGCGGTCAGCGCCTTTGCTGTCAGGCTCGCCCGGCTTCTTGTGGTTGCCGGTGTTCTGCTGCCCGTCGGTGTGTTCGATCGATTCTTCGGTGTGGGGTTGCTGAGCCATGCGCCGCCTCCTGTTCTAGGGCTAAAACGCCTAGCAGCGCCTCAGTTGCATGGCCCGGTCCCGGATTTCAGCATCTCGGCACCCTGCGGTTGCGGGCGAGCGATGGTAACATTCTGGTGCCAGGCATCCCCGGAGGGCATCTTAGTCCAGTTCATCGACGCCAGCGACGCGGCGGCAACCTCGGCGCTGGTGGCGCGCTGCATGGCGCACGGCACCAGCCGGCGCAGGGCGTTGATCGGCGCGGGAGTGCAGGCAGGGTTCCAGGCGTTGGGGCTTCAGGCGGTGCTGGGCATCAAGGAGGTTCATGTGTTCGATATCGACCCAGCCACGGTCGCCAAGGCGTTGCGCCATACCGGTGGCGCGCCGCATCTGCGCGTTACGGCGGCGCCTTCCGTCGCGGCGGTCGAGGGCGCGGCCGTGATCGCGACCGCGCAGCTTCCGAACCCCAAGGACCTGTTCTCCCTGATGGCTGGGGACATGGCCGGACCAGCACAGCCCACGACGGCACAGGCATGACGATCACCGTCCTGGGCGCGCCGGTGGACGCGGGTGCCGGGCAGCGCGGAGCGTCGATGGGTCCGACGGCGTTGCGGATTGCCGGATTGGTGGAAACGCTGCGGAGCCTGGACCTTGAGGTGGAGGACGCGGGCGACCTGCCGGCACCGGCGTTGCTGTCCAGCAATGAGGTCCAGGCTTGCACAATCGGACGCAGCCTGAACCTGCCGCTGGTCGCGGCCTGGGCACGGCTGTTGAGCGCCCGCGCCTACGCGCTCATGCAGGCGGGCCGGCTGCCGATTTTCCTGGGCGGCGACCACAGCCTCAGCATGGGGACCGTGAACGGCGTGGCACGGCACGCGCAACAGGCTGGCCGGCCGCTGGTGGTGCTGTGGCTGGACGCGCACGCCGACTTCAACACGCCCGAGACCACGCCGTCTGGCAACATGCACGGCATGTCGGCGGCGCTGATTGCGGGCGAACCCGGCTTCGACGCGGTGTTCGGGCCGGAGCCGCGGGTCTCCATCCCGCCCGGCAGCCTGCATTTGTTCGGCATCCGCTCCATCGACCGGGAGGAACGCGCCCTGCTGCGCGCCCGCGGGGTGGACGTGGTGGACATGCGCCTGTTGGACGAGTTCGGCGTTTCGGTGCCGCTGCGCCGGGTGCTGGACGGGGTCGCGGCCATGGGCGCGCTGCTGCACGTGAGCCTGGACGTGGACTTCCTGGACCCGTGGATTGCACCGGGCGTCGGCACCACCGTGCCGGGCGGGGCCACGTTCCGCGAGGCGCACCTGGTCATGGAGCTGCTGCATGAGAGCGGGCTGATGACGTCGCTCGATGTGGTGGAGCTGAACCCGTTCCTGGATGAACGGGGGCGGAGCGCGCTGCTGCTGGTGGATTTGTTAGCCAGCCTGTTCGGCCGGCGCATCATGGACCGGACGCCGGTTTGATGCCTGGAGCTACCCGCGTCGGCACCGTCGCCGCGCTCAACCGCTTTCCCGTGAAGTCTATGCTGGCCGAGCCGTTGGACGTGTCCGCGCTGCACTGGACAGGCCTGCATGGCGACCGTGCCTACGCCTTCGTCAAGGCCCACGACCGTTCGGACTTCCCCTGGCTCACCGCCCGCGCCCTGCCGGCGCTGGTGCGGTACGCGGCGCGCTTCACCGGGCCGGACCCCGGCCGCTCGCCGGTTTCGGTGCGGGCACCGGACGGGGACGAGCTTGACGTGCGCGACCCTGCGCTGGCCGAACGGCTGGGCGAACAGGCCGGCCAGCCGGTATGGCTATTGCGGATAGGCCGGGGCGCGTTCGACGCCATGCCGGTTTCGGTGCTCACGACCACGGCGGTGGACAGCATCGGCCAGGCGCACGGCGCGGCGGTCGGCGCCGGGCGGTTCCGGGCCAACATCCTGGTGGCGGTAGACCCGGGCGCGGCGCCCGAGCGGGAGTGGCTAGGGGGCGAGCTGGCGTTCGGCGCCGGGCCGGACCCAGCACGGCTGCGGCTGGACCTGCCGATCCCGCGCTGCGCCATGGTGGCGATTGACCCGGACACCGCGGCGACCGACGCGTCGGTGCTGCGGACCGTGGTGCAGCGGTTTGGCAACCGGGTCGGAACCTACTGCACGGTGGCCGCGCCCGGCCGGCTGGCGGTGGGGGACGCGGTTTGGCTACTGGATGAAACCTGACGCTTGGTATCTACCAAAAGGTTCCAAAACTCTAATTAAATGGGCATTCTTGCGGGACTCTTTTGTCAGGTTTCAATCGCTAAGGTTGAGTAAAGCATGAGGCTGGCGCACACCTATGGCCCGCTTCGCAATGTGACGTTCACGATGCTGAATGTCTGCGTGCACATGGGCGTGCCAGATAAGTTTTCCGTCACACCCTGAAGTCGGACATGCATGTGTAGCAGAGCGATACCGCCATTGTAGGGCTCTACATCGTAGTAGATCCGCTCGCGTGTTCTGACGGACCGCTCCGGAGCAAACTCCAGAATGCCCATACTATTCGACGTGGACCTGAGCGAGTGTTTCCAGCCAAATTGTCGTACGAAGCTTTCTTGAAGCCGCGCGTAGTTAGTCCGCAGAAACGGTTGGTAGGTGCCGCTGCTGTCGCGGCAAAACATGGGTACGCCACCGTCAATCGTCTGAGCCGCTTGTGCCATGACGGACAAAGGGTAGGAACTCAGGAGTAGAGCAACCGCCAGTGTCGGTCGGTTTATCATTCTATACCCATATGTGGTTACAGCAACGTGAGGGCCGACGATACTCTCCTAGTGGTCAAAACCTAACAAAAGAGTCCCGCGAGGATACCCGTCTAATCTGAATTTTGGAACTTTTCGGCGGGTACCAAGTGTCAGGTTTTATCCACTACGGCACGGCTGAGGCGGGACGTCGCAACGGAATGGCTATCGCGAGCGCGGCCCCACACAGCGCCGCCATGAGCCAGAACCCGTGCGCGCCCACCTCACCGTACAGCCGCCCGGACACCGCCGACAGCAGCGCCGTGACCAGGCCGGTGGCCGCCGTGGCATAGACCGCGAGCGCCGTGGCAGTCAGCCGCTCCGGCACGATGCGCGCCATGGATTGCAGGCAGGCCAGGTGCAGCAGCGCGAACGTCAGCCCATGCAGCGGCTGGACCAGCGCCATCGCCGGCCACCAGGCGGTCATGGCCTCGACGGCCCAGCGCAGCACGCCGGCGGCAGCGGCCAGCATCAGCGCGCCGCCGGGTCCGAGCCGCGCCAGCAGCCATGGGCCGAGCAGCAGGAACACGGCGACCTCCGCCAGCACCGCCTCCGCCCACAACAGCCCGGCCAGTCCCGGGCCAATGCCGGCCTCGGCCCAGCGGATCACCTCGAAGCCGTCATGCAGCGCGTGGCTGCCGAGCACGAGCGCCGCCACGAGCATGAGGCGCATGAACCCCGGCAGCGCCAGCAACTCCGGCAGCGCGCCCCTGGCGCAGCCTGGCGACACCTGGCGCGCCTGGTTGGGCAGCACGACCGCCGCCGACACGGCGACCGCGAGCAGGCCCGCGTTCATCCACAGGATTGCGTCGAGCCCGAACCGCTCCACGACCTGGCCGGACAGCGCCGCCCCTGCGATGAACGCCGCCGACCCTGCGCCTCGCACCCAGCCGTAGTGGAAGCCGCCCGCGCGCAGCGCCAGCGCGTCCGCGATGGGCGTGAGCGGCGCCAGGGCCATGGCGTGCAGGACGCTGAGGGCCAGCAGCGGCCACACCCCGGTTTGGCCGAGGTAGCCCAACGCCGCCCCGCTTGCCGCGCCGAGGAAGCCGGCCAGCACCAGCCGCGGCGTCCGCGCCCAGTCCGCCAGCCGCCCGCCCAACGGACCCGCCACGATCCGGACCGCGGTGCCCGCCGCCAGCACGAAGCCCACGGCCTGCGCGTCCAAGCCGCGGCTTTGCAGCCACGCGGGAAAGAACGGGGACGCCACGCCGAACGCGGCGAACAGCGCGGCATACAGCGCCAGGAACCGCCGTAGGGCGCTGGGCTGGCTCAAGGCTCAAACACCACCTGCACGCGGCTGCTGGGGTATAGCGACACGCCGAACTCCACGATGGCCCCGGTCCCGTCCACGTTGGTGTTCTCGCATACCAGGAGCGGCCGGGCGCGGGCCACTTGCAACAGGCCGGCCTCGATGGCGCTTGGCATCCGGGCGCCGACGCGGGTTGCGCAGCGCACGTAATCCGGCACGCCGACTGCCTGCAACGCCTGGGTTACGCCCGGCGCGGCGCGTAACGCGTCCAGGATGCCGGGCAGGCGCGCTGTGTCGAACCAGTGGCAGGCGAGGCTGACCGGCACGCCGTCCGCGAGGCCGAGCCGCTCCAGCAACGCGACCGTGTCCCCCGGCGCCACGCCAAGCCCGGCCGCGACCTGCGGCGTCGCCGGCTGTTCGCGGACCTGCAAGACCCGGCCCTCGGGTTCACGGTTCTCGCGGCGAATCCACTCGGAGAAGCGCGTGCGGGAGGTCACTACGTAGTCGATGCGGTCCTCGGCTACGAACGCGCCGCGGCCCTGCTCCACGCGCACCAGGCCGGTGCGGACCAACGCCTCGACGGCGCGCCGGACGGTATGGCGGTTGACGCCGTGCTGCGCCGCAAGCTGCGCCTCGGTCGGCAGGCGCGCGCCGGGTTGCAGGCCGGACGGGCCGATGCCGGCGGCGAGCGCCTGGGCGATCTGGCGCCACCGCGGCGGCTCCGGGTCGCGAAGCGTCATGCAAACATCATCCCCGGCCTGGCTTTGGCGTGCAACTGGGCTTGACCTCTAATTCGCCCGCGCGTAGTTGTCTAGACAAGTTGAGGGAGTGCCGCATGACCGTCTCCGCCGAAGCGCGCCGCACCTGGCTGTCCGTGCTGGCCCGCGCCACTGCTAATGAGCTTGAGGCTGCCGGAGCCGGACATCTGCCAGCCTACACGCGGCTGCGCGGCCCGGAGTTGGGGCTGGTGATGCTGCAAGGCCGGGCTGGCGGGACCGGGGCAGCGTTCAACTTGGGTGAGGCGACGGTCGCACGGTGCAGCGTTCGCACGGCGGCGGGCGTGGTCGGGCACGCCTACAGCCTCGGGCGCGACACCCGGCAGGCGGAGCTGGCGGCGGCGTTGGACGCGGCGTTGCAGGACCCAACGACCGGGCCAGCGGTGCAGGCGGCGGTGGTCGCGCCACTAGCCGAAGCGCAAGCGGAACGGCGGGCGCTGACGGCGCGGCGCGCGGCGGCGACGCAGGTGCAGTTCTTCACCCTGGCCACAATGCGCTCATGACGCCGGGCTTCGCCGACCCAGTGCTGGACAGCCAGGCGGTGTTCCGTGCGGTGCTGGACGCCCTATCGCGGCCCGGCACGGTTCACTCGGTGCGTGCCCCGGCCGAGCCGCCATTCCCGTTGCAGCGGGCAACCGCGGCCGTGCTGCTAACCCTTGCGGACGCGGAGACGCCGCTGTGGCTCTGCCCCGCCGCCGCCGCCGCGCATGATTGGATCACGTTCCACTGCGGCGTACCCCGGGCGGCGATGGCGGGTGCCGCGCTGGGCCTGGCGCTCGCACCCATGGCGCTGGACGGGTTCCACGCCGGCGTCGACGACCAGCCGGAGTTGGGCGCGACGGTGATCCTGCAAATCGAGGCGCTGGGCCAGGGCCGGGCATTGGCGCTGTCCGGACCGGGCCTTGCCGCGCCGGCCACATTGCAAATCAACGGCCTTCCGGACGGCTTCGTCGCGGACTGGGCGCGCAACGCCGCGCTGTTCCCGCGCGGGGTGGACGTGGTGCTGTGCGCCGGCGACCGGCTGGCGGCGCTGCCGCGCTCTGTGCATATCGTGGACGCCTAGCCATGGCCTATGTCGCGGTAAAGGGCGGCGAGCGGGCAATCGACGCCGCGCACGCCTGGCTGGCAGCCGAGCGCCGGGGCGATCCGGCCTTGCCGCTGCTGGACCCGGCCGTGATCGCGCAGCAGCTCGGCCGGGCGGTGGACCGGGTGATGGCCGAGGGCTCGCTGTACGACCGGGACCTCGCGGCGCTGGCGATCCAGCAGGCGCAAGGAGACCTGATCGAGGCCGCGTTCCTGCTGCGCGCCTACCGCACCACCCTGCCCCGCTTCGCGCACGGCCAGCCGGTGGACACTGTGGCGATGCGGCCACGACGCCGGGTGTCCGCCATCTTCAAGGACTTGCCGGGCGGCCAGGTGCTGGGGCCGACCTACGACTACACGCACCGCCTGCTGAACACAGCGCTGCCCGATGCGCCCCCTGCCCCGGCCGAGGCTGTGGCCGACGACATGGCGGCCCCGCCGGCGTTCGGCATCCTGGGCGCTGAGGGCCTGGTGGAGCCGGACCCTCCGCCGGGCGACACCCCCTTCGACCTGACGCGGGAGCCGCTGGACTTCCCGGCCGGGCGCGACGCGCGGCTACAGGCGTTGGCGCGGGGCGACGAGGGCTTCCTGCTGGCGCTCGGCTACTCCACCCAGCGCGGCTACGGCAACGCCCACCCGTTCGTGGGCGAGCTGCGGGTCGGCGAGGTGGCGGTCGAGATCGTGCCGCCGGAGCTGGGGTTCGACATCGACATCGGCGACGTCGTGCTGACGGAGTGCCAGATGGTGAACCAGTTCGCCGGCTCCCGCACCACGCCGCCGCAGTTCACCCGCGGCTACGGCTTGTGTTTTGGCCACAACGAGCGCCGGGCGATGGGCATGGCGCTGGTGGACCGCGCGCTGCGCGCGGAGGAACTCGGCGAGCATGTCTCCGCGCCGGCGCAGGACGTGGAGTTCGTGCTGTCGCACTGCGACAACGTGGAGGCCACCGGCTTCGTGGAACACCTGAAGCTGCCGCACTACGTGGACTTCCAGAGCGAATTGGAGACCGTGCGGCGGATGCGGCGGGACGCGGGCGCGTGACCGGCTACAACTTCGCCTATTTGGACGAGCAGACCAAGCGGATGATCCGCCGCGCTATCCTGAAAGCGGTGGCGATCCCCGGGCACCAGGTCCCGTTCGGCAGCCGGGAGATGCCGTTGCCGTACGGCTGGGGCACTGGCGGCATCCAGGTGACAGCCAGCATCCTGGGGCCACAGGACGTGCTGAAGGTCATAGACCAGGGCGCAGACGACACCACCAACGCGGTCAGCATCCGCCGCTTTTTCGCCCGCACCGCCGGCGTCCGCACCACGACGCGCACCACGGACGCCACCATCATCCAGACCCGGCACCGCGTCCCGGAGACGCCGCTGCGAGAGGGGCAAATCTTGGTGTACCAGGTGCCGCTGCCAGAGCCGATGGCGCGCCTCGAACCCAGCCGGGCGGAGACCCGGCGCATGCACGGCCTGCAGGAGTACGGGTTGATGCAGGTGAAGCTGTACGAGGACATCGCCCGGTTCGGCCATGTCGCCGCGAGCTACGATTACCCCGTCATGGTGAACGGGCGTTACCTCATGTCCCCCTCGCCCATCCCGGCGTTCGACAACCCGAGGCTGCACATGAACCCGGCGCTCCAGCTATTCGGCGCCGGGCGGGAGAAGCGCATCTACGCCGTGCCGCCCTACACCGCGGTGCGCTCGCTCGACTTCGACGACCACCCGTTCCGCACCACCCGCGCGCCGCACTCCTGCGCGCTGTGCGGGGCAGCGGACACCTACTTGGACGAGGTGGTGACCGACGACCGGGGCACCCGGATGTTCGTCTGCTCGGACACCGACCACTGCGGCGAACGGGCGGACCTGCGGGCGGCGGCGGAATGAGCGGCGCCGAGGACGCCTTGCTCTCGGCGCGCGAGCTCTCGCTGCGCTTCGGCGCTATCACCGCGCTGGACAACGTGGACGCGGACCTATGGCCCGGCGAGGTGCTGGCCGTCGTGGGCGAGTCCGGCTCCGGCAAGACCACGCTGCT
>CAXTCN010000176.1:0-9558 GCA_964242575.1 uncultured Acetobacteraceae bacterium
GCTCAATCCTGGATACGCTCAAACAGTCAAAACCTCTGTGCAGAGGTACTAGCGCCACGAGCGGCGCACCAAGGCCGAACACCACCGGGATCAGCAGGTACTCCAGCCGCGAGCCGGTTCCATAGCCGGCGACCGCGTCCGGTCCGGCGGCCGCGCCGACCAGCGCCGTGGTCAATGCGATGGTAAGGGTAGTCTGGAACGTGCTGACCGACCCGACGGCGCCGACCCGCAGGATGTCGCCGAACAGCGCCATGCGGAGACGGGCCAGCTTCGGACGCACCAGGCTGTGACGGGACAGGATGTACCAGGCCAGCACCGCTGCGGTCAGCGCCGTCGTCAGCACCACCGCCACGCCCCCGCCGGCAATGCCCATAGCCGGGATCGGGCCGTAGCCGAAGATCAGCAGGGGCGACAGCGGGATGAGCAGCACCACGCCGACGCAGACCGCCGCCGATGGCACCAGCATGTTGCCGGTGCCGCGGATGGAGCTGGCCAGTGCGTTCAGCAGCCAGACCAGGACGTTGCCGGCGAACACTACGTTGGAATATTGCAGCGCCGCGTCCAGCGACCCCGTCTGCCCGCCCATTGAGCGGTACAGCTGCGGCCCGAACAGCAGGAACGCCGCCGAGAAGCACAAGCCCAGCAACCCGTTGATGATCACAGCGTGCAGCACCAGCGCACTTGCGTCGCTCCGCCTGCCGCCTCCCAGGGCGCGGGCGATCGCTGATGAGATGCCACCTCCCATCGCGCCAGCCGACAGCATCTGCATCATCATAAAGCCGGGGAACACCAGGGCCATGCCGGCCAGCGCGTCGGTGCCGAGATGGGACACCCACCAAGTCTCGATCAGGCCGGTGGATGCTTGTGCCAGCATCACGAGGATGTTCGGCCACGCCATGCTCAACAGCGTCGGCAGGATCGGCCCGTGCAGCAGCCGGCGAGTGCGCGGGTTCATCGTCGCCGGGTCGTCCGGCGTAGAAACGTCTCGGATCGTGGCGCTCGGGGTGAGGGTGGCGATGTTCATGGTGCGGCTCCTGCCGTGGTCTGCGACACGGCCCCGAGCAGCCGGCGGCGCGCAGCTGTGGTCGCAGCCAGGCCGACCGTCGCCACGTGGATTCCTGCCAACGTGCGCCCGGTGTTGGAGGCATCCATCAGCGCAACTGCCCCGCAACGAACGCATCGATGGCCTTGTTCACGGCATGAGGCGTCTCGCGCGCAGCCAAATGCCCTGTGCGCGCGAGCACCACGAAGTGGCTGCCCGGGATGGCATCAGCCATGCTTTGCGCCTCAGCGACCGAAAACTGCTGGTCCTCCTCCCCTGCAAGCACCAGGACGGGCACGTTCTTGATCGTGCGCAGCAAGGCGTGCCGGTCCTTGCTCTCGATCACGACGCTCCTCATCGCGAACGCGACCGACTTGGGGTCTTCCCTGAGAACGCAGCGCAAGTAGTCCATGAATTCAGGCTTGCTCGCCTCGGCCGTCGGCCCGGCGAACGACGCCTGCGTGGCGCCGAACAGCCAATCCGGCATGGAGGCCATGCCCTCCAGGGCCGTCACGAGTTCCGTCATTTGCGCCACCTCCCCTGCGGCCGGTGGCGTGGCGGAGCCGTTGATCAGGACGGCGCCGTGAAGCCGTTCGGGATGAAGGGCGGCGAAGACGCTGCCGACCAGCGCGCCCCAACTGGTGCCGACGAACAGGCATTGGCTGATCCCAAGGACATCGAGGATCGCGACCAGGCACTCGCCGCACTCCGCGAGGTCGAACCTCCTGTGCAAAGGTTCCGACTTACCTGCACCGGGCGGATCGATCAGCACAACCCGGTGCGTCGGCGCGTAGTGCTCGTGTTGGTAGCGCCACATCGAGCCCTCAACGAGCAGGCTCGGCCAGAACACCATGGGCGGCCCGTCAGGCTTGCCACCGACACGAACGCTGACAAGTCCAAGCTGCGTCTGGATATGCTGCTCGGGAAGG
The DNA here is from genome assembly GCA_964242575.1 of uncultured Acetobacteraceae bacterium. Taxonomy (GTDB): domain Bacteria; phylum Pseudomonadota; class Alphaproteobacteria; order Acetobacterales; family Acetobacteraceae; genus JANPPS01. Next base: position 1,972 of record CAXTCN010000176.1, read on the forward strand.
TCTGTCAGCCATGCTTCGGCGGCCGGACGGTCCACGGGACTTTGTTGGTTGATGGCCGTTGACGGCATGGTCTCTCCAATCCTCTCTCGGTTGCCTGCTTGCGCCACGCTAGGCCCCGCCGCCGTTCGGCTGGCGCGGCACGACCAGGTTCGCGACCAGCACCTGCACGGCTTCATCCCGGGCGTTCAGCGTCGTCACCCGCACCTTGGCCGTGCCTCGGTCCGGCCGGGACTGGGAGGGGCGGACCTCCAGCACCTCGATGTGGAGATGCAAGTCGTCCCCGGGACGGACAGGCGCGGGCCAGCGCACCTCGTCCATGCCGGCCCCAATGATGCCGCCCGCGATGGGCAGGCCGCCATCAACCAGCAGGCGCATGGTCAGCGCTGCCGTGTGCCAGCCGCTTGCGGCCAGGCCGCGGAACAGCGTGCCCCGCGCCGCAGCGTCGTCCAGATGGAACGGTTGCGGGTCGTACTCGGCCGCGAACCGGCGGATCATGTTGGCGTCAACGGTCACGGCGCCCGACCCGAACGTCTGGCCGGGCTGCATATCGTCGAGGTAGATGCGTTCTGTCATTGTCTTCCCCTTCTCTGGCTGGCGTTCCGGGAGCCCGTTCCCGGTCAGTGCGCGTCTGCGGACGGACCCGCTGGCCGCGTCGCACGCCGCATCAACGGCACCATCAGGGTCGCCGCGACGAAGCCGCCGCCGATGGCAGCGCCTGTGACTTTCTTATTGATAGCGACCATGAGTGACTTGTCAATCGCAAGTCACATAGCTATCTCACGCCTATGAACCGGGACGTGCTTCAAACCTCGCCTTGCCCCGTCGCCCGCAGCCTGGCGCGGTTGGGCGACCCGTGGTCCATGCTGATCCTGCGCGACACGTTCTACGGGATGACGCGGTTCGACGAGTTCGAGCGTAGCCTTGGCATCGCCCCGAACATCCTCACGGCGCGGCTGAAAGCGCTGGTCGCAGACGGGCTGCTGGAGCGGCACCGCTACAGCGAGCGCCCGCCCCGCTACGAGTATCGCCTAACGGAGGCGGGACGGGACGCCCGGTCCATCATCTTCGCGCTGCTCGCGTGGGGAAACCGGCACTTGGCCCCCGAGGGGCCTAGCGTGATCGTCGTCAACGGCGACACGGGCGAATGGGCGGAGCCGGTGATGGTTGACCGGGGCACGGGACGGCCACTGAGCGACCCTGCTTTTCGCATCGAAGCCGGTCCTGCCGCGGGGCAGTCGGTCCATCACCGCGTCGCCTCCGCGGCGGAACGCGCCGCAGCATTTGGCAGGCGTGTCCATCCGGTCCGAACAGAGTGACTTGTCAAAGCCGTTCACGTCATCGACGCCTGGTCCCCGGAAGCAGGCAGGAGAGCACGCATGTCCACGAACGTTCAGGCTGGGCCAACGAAGTTCCTCGCCATCGGCACCTCGAAGCCAATGTCTCCCGAGCAGCGGCAGGAACACATGCTTAGTGAAGTGACGGCGACGATGCAGCTCTACCTGGATGGCAAGATCGAGCAGTTCTGGCACCGCTACGACCGAGGCGGGGTCATCTTCGTGATGACGACCGATACGATGGAGGAGGCGGACGCTCTGCTGAAAGCGCTGCCGCTCGGCGTGATCGGCGTGCTGACCTTCGAACTGATCCCGATCGGTCCACTTCGTCCAATCGCCACACTCATCGAGGCCGTGGCATCTGCCTCGGCGTAGGTTATCGCTCGATCAACTTCGCAACCGAGGTCTCACAACCAGACAGCTAAGCGTTGTGCAGCCGCGCTCGGTTCCGCTTTCGTAAAACGCAAAAGCCCAGCCCTGAGGCGAGAATGCCCAGCGTAGCGGGCTCGGGGATTGCAGCCGCCTCAATTGTCAGGAACTGACCTTGCCCCACGGGCGCCAGGGGTCCCCCGGTCGCGCGGGTGGGGTCTGATGCGAATGACAAAATTGTGGGCGTGGCGCTGCTGAAATCGATCTGTATGAACGCATCGAAGATCCGCCCGCCTCTGGTCGGGATTTCGGTGCCGCTGCTGTCGAGGATGCCGAAAGCAAAGGTGTCCAGAGCCGGAGCGCTGGTTGGATTGTTGGTGTAGTTGATGGTGAAGCTCAGTGTCGCGCCGGGCGTGAACCCCTGGCTGAGCAAATTGCGCGGGCTGTTTCCAAGCAGCACGACAGATGAGGCAATATCGCCTGAGCCGCCGCCTTCGGTGAAGTAGGTCGTCAGGTCAGTGGTGGGGAAGGCAGCGCCGCCGCCGAAGTTGAAGTTCGAGATCGAAACCGAATTGACCGGGTTCGAACTCAGGGTGCCATTCTCAAGATCAAACTCGAGCGCGAACGGCTGGTCTGACGTGTCGGCCGCGAGCGCCGATGTGTTCAGCAAGACGTTCACGCTGGTCGCGTGGGCGACGCCTAAGGACGCCGTGCACATCAAGAGCGCATATCCGAATTTGCGTATCAGCATTTTGGTCGTTCATCCCTTTCAGAGCGTCCGTGCAGCCGCTGGCGGATCAGCCGTCGTAGCGGCAGCTGTTGCGGACGTAGGTGGTGCTGTGCCCAACGCCCAAGTTGCGCCACGCCTCTGGGAAGCGGCCGAACCGGCGGTATTGGGCGATGAACCGGAAGCGAGCCTCGTCCGGGTTCGGGCCAGCAGACGGCGCAACGCCGTCGAGTTGCATGATTTGCGAGCCCACGCCTGTGTAGACGGGCCAAGTTGGCACCGCCGCACCGTACGGGTGGCCCGTGTTTGGGTCCCCGCTATGGGCGAAATTGGTCCAATAGCTGGTCATGATGTTTGCCACTGCAGCGTCGGCGGCGGTTGGCGGCGAGCTGGGGGCGAAACGCACCGGCATGAGGGTGCCGAAGACGAACGGCAGCTCCGCCGTGTGGGACGCGATGCGCGAGTAGGGCGAGGTGTAGGAGAACCGGTAGGCATAAACGTTCGGGCTCCCCGCCGGACGGCGGACGGACAGCGCCTCCCAAGTCTGTTCGGCGATGATAAGGTCGCCGTCGAGTTGCTGGGCCGACTGCAATGCTTGGTTGGCGTCCGCGGCCGGGTAGAGCGCCTGGAACTGCGCGAAGCAGCGGTCGCCAAACAACTGCACCGCCGCGTCGTTGAACTGCTGCGGCGTGGACGATGGCAGCTGGCGGGTTTGGAAAAGGTGGTACTCAGCCGCGTTCCAGCCACCCATCAGCGGGATGTTCAGCGCCCGGGCGCGGGCAAACACGTTTCCAGGCGAGTCGTTGAGCACCTGGCCATCGATGCTCGGCGAGAACGCGGTGATCCCTGGATCGGTCGCCTGGTTCCAAGGAGCGTTGGCGTTGATGGTGGTGGCCGGAACCGCGCGGAGGCTCTGCAGCCCGGTCGCGTCCTGCGTTCCCCCGAGCCGCGTGAAGAAGGCCTGCCCCCGCGCGAGGGCCTCCGAATGCGTCGCCAAGGAGCCGTGTTCGCTGTCCCAGTAGGAGCCGCTTTGCAGGATGGCCTTGGAGAACAGGCCTGCCGACAGCGGGGACGCCATCAGAATGACGACGGCATGCGCCCCGGCCGATTCTCCGAACAGGGTGACGTTGGACGGGTCGCCGCCGAAGTTGGCGATGTTTTGTTGCACCCATCGGAGCGCCGCCTGCTGATCCTGCAGGCCATACGCGCCGGAGCCGCCCGCCTCCGCGTCCAGGCTCGGATGGGCCAGGAAGCCAAACACGCCGAGGCGGTAGTTGATGGTGACGACCACCACGTCCTTGGTGGCGAGAACGGAACCGTCATAGGTTGGTGATGCGCCTGAGCCGAATTCGAAGCCGCCCCCGTGCAGGAACACCATGACCGGCTTGGCCGCCCCGGTGAACGGGGCAGGCGTCCAAACATTCAGCGTGAGGCAGTCTTCGCTCTGCGCCGGGCTGTTGGCCGGCGGCGCGGCCAGGCATGCGGCGCCATAAGCGGTGGCCTGCAACACCCCGTTGAACGCCAGCGGCGGCTGCGGCGGGCGCCAGCGCAACGCGCCAACCGGTGGGGCGGCGTATGGGATACCCTTGAACGAGGTCACGCCATTGGCGTCGGCTGGGGCGCCCTGAACAAAGCCTGCTGCTGTCGGGACCATGGCGCCCGTGGCCGCCGTGACGGCCTGCGGGGCGCCGACGCCCAGGATGGCCAGACCCAACGCAAGCGCGACCGTGGCCGTCCGGCTCCGGCTCGAACCGGACCACCGAACCGGCGGAGTGTTTTTGGATTTCATTCGTTTTCGTCTCCGTCCTGGTCGAACGCGTTGCAGTTCGCTGATTTCTCGTGGTCGCACCCAACCGGTCAGCGGCTCTCCACCACCCTCTTGCGCCAAAGCTCCCAAGGCCGGTTCACCTGGGCCGCGTTGGTTTCCATGGCCTTGGCCGCCTCGGTCTTGTTCAGGAACGTGACCTCGCCAAGCCGCAACGCCTCGCGTTCCAATCCCTACGGCGCCTCACTTCCCGATGGCCGGGCATCCGCCTTGAGCGAGCGGACGGAAAGCCTGGTCGCCCGGAATGGTGGCCAAGGTGTTGTAAAGGTCCCACTCGCCCTTCGATTGCGCCGGCGACTTGACCTGGAACACATAGAAGTCGTGCACCATGCGGCCATCTTCCCGCAAACGGGCGTTGCGGACCACCTCGTCGGCGATCGGAACTTGGTGCATGGCGGCGATAACGGTCTTGGCCTCGTCGCTCCGGGTTGCCGCAACCGCCTTGAGGTAGTGCCGCACAGCCGAGTAGATGCCGGCATGGTTGGCGGACGGCATGGTGCCGTTCTGCGCCCTGAAACGCTCGGAGAAGGCGCGGGTGCGCTCGTCCACGTCCCAGTAGAACCCCTCCGCAAGGATCGTCCCCTGCGCCGCCTCCAAGCCGATGCCCTTCACGTCCAGGACAGTCAGGAAAAATGCGGTCAGCTTCTGCGGGCCGCGCAACAAACCAAAGTCGTGTGCGGCCTTGATGCTGTTGACCGTGTCCCGGCCGGCGTTGGCCAGCGCGATCACGCTGGCGCCCGAGCTTTGCGCCGTGAGAAGCTGCGCCGACATGTCGGCTGACGGGAACGGGTGGCGGGTGGAGCCGAGCACGGTGCCGCCCTTTGCGGCCACGAGCGCCTTGGCGTCGGCCTCGAACTGGTGGCCGAGCGCGTAGTCCGCCGTGACGAGGAACCACTTGGCGCCGGGCTGGGCGAGCTGGTTGGCCACGCCCGACACCTGGACATACGTGTCCCACAGCCACTGCACGACATGGCTCGGCATGCAGGCGTCGCCCGTCAGGCGTGCCGTGCCGCCGGCAAACAGGCCGACCCGATTCTTGTCCCGCAGCAGCGCCGGCGCCGCGAGCTGGATGGACGCATTGCCCATGTCGGTGATCGCGTCCACCCCTCCCTGGTCAATCCACTCGCGCGCGACGGCGAGCGCCACGTCCGCCTTGTTCTGGTGGTCGGCCGACAGGACCTCGATCCGCAGCCCGGCACACTCCGCCTTTAGGCAGTCCTCAACCGCCATCCGGGTTGCGATCACAGACCCCCTTCCCGCCAGGTCCGAGTACACGCCCGACATGTCGGTCAGCACGCCGATTTTGATCACGCCATTGGAGATTTCCGCGGCCGCGGGGTGGGTGAATGCGAGCAGGGCCGCCGCTGCCAGCCGTGCGATTGTGTGCATGGTGCCTCCGTTTGGTTGCAGGACAGGCTTGGCACGGCACGTCAGTCCGTCAGGATGGCAACGGCGCGCGTCCATCCGGCTGATCCCCGGCGGACCTTCACCGGCAGGCACGACACGACGAAGCCCGTCGCGGGAAGGGCTTCAAGGTTGTGCAGCTTCTCGATCTGGCAGTAGCCCGCCTCGCGCCCGGCCTTGTGGCCTTCCCAGATCAGCGAGGCGTCGCCCGTTTCGGCGAAGCGCTGTGCCGTGTGGCTGAACGGCGCGTCCCAGCTCCATCCGTCCGTGCCCACCACACGAATGCCTTGGCGCACCAGGTGCAGCGTGGCGTCCCGTCCGAAGCCGCAGCCGCTGTCCACATAGTCCGCGTGGCCATACCGCGCGCCGGCCCGGGTGTTCATCACCACGATCTCGAACGGGCTGAGCGTGTGGCCGATGCGGGCGAGCTCCGCGTCAATCTCCGCGGGCGTGACCAGGTGGCCATCCGGCAGGTGGCGGAAGTCCAGCTTGACGCCGGGCTGGATGAACCAGTCGAGCGGCAGCTCGTCTATGGTGCTGGCCCGCGCGCCGCCGTCCATGGTGGGGTGGTAGTGCCAGGGCGCATCCACGTGGGTGCCGTTGTGGGTCGAGATGTTGGCCTGCTCCACCGCCCAGCCCTGCCCATCCGGCAACTGGTCTGGACGCAGGCCGGGGAACACGGCGGCGATCTCGGCCGCGGTTTCGGCGTGGGTGCGATAGTCAATGCGGACCTTCTGGAACGCCGGGTCCGCGGGCACGTCGTTTTCCAGCGGGATGGACAGGTCGACGATGCGCCGCACCGTCATGCCCGCAGGCGGGGGAACAGGGTGAGCGCGTTGTCGTGCAGCACGCGCTTACGGGTCGCGTCGTCGAACACGGGCGCGCGGTCCACCTCGCCGGCAAGCCGGGCCACGATGGGCAGCGGCGTGAACGGCCAGTCGCTGCCGTAGAAGATGCGCCCGGGGTCGGCGACCTGCAGCAGCGCCGGTGCCAGGCGCGGCAGCGGGTAGCCGGCCAGGTCGTAGTGGAGGCGGTTCAGCGTGGCAAAGAAGCGGTCCGGGTCAACCGGGTTGGCGAGGCCGATGGCTGGCGACAGGCCGACCACGCGGTCCGCCAGCACCGGCACCGCCGCCCCCGCGTGCGGCACGATCAGCCGGATGTCCGGAAAGCGGTCCAGCGTGCCGGTGAGCAGGAGGTTCATCACCGCCCGGGTAGTCTCGAACATGAACTCGATCATGGGCCGCGGGTAGCCAAGCGACAGGGTTTGGCAGCACGGGCAGGTGGGCGAGGTCGGGTGCATGAACACGACGGCGCGGCGCCGGTTCAGCTCGGCGAACAGCGGGTCCAGCTTCGGGTCGCCCATGTAGATGCCGTGGTGGTTGGTCTCGACGGCCACGCCGTCGGCCTTCAGCACGTCCAGCGCATAGGCGGCCTCGGCGATGGCGCCGTCCATGTCGGGCAGCGGCAGGGAGGCGAACTGGCCGAACCGCCCTGGGTGGTCGGACACCGCCTTGGCCGCCTCCTCGTTCACCTCCCGCGCCAGCTTACGGGCCGCGCCGTCGTCGCCAAAGTGCACCCCGGGCGAGGAGATCGAGAGCATGGCGGTGCGGATGTTGAGTTGGTCCATCATGCCCAGCGCCGCACCTGTGTCCCAGCGCGGCAGGCCGGGCATGCCATCGGGGCGCTCATGCCCGGCCGCCGCGGCGGCTGCACGGTAGCCTGCCGGCAGGAAGTGCGCATGGACGTCAATGCGCGGCTGGAGCGGCGGCGCGCTCGTCGATTGTGCGCGTACGGCGGTGCAGGACAGGGCGGCGCCGAACAGGCCGCCCAGCGCGGTGCGGCGGTTCAGCAGGATGTTTGATGGCATTGCGCTTCCTAGCAGTCTGTCGGAGTGGAGTGTTGGGCCATTGGGTCGGCGACGGTGTCAA
>CAXTCN010000177.1:0-9549 GCA_964242575.1 uncultured Acetobacteraceae bacterium
AGCAGCGCCTGTATGACATGGCCGTGGCACAAAGGGTTAGCGGGATGTCCAACCTAGCTGGTGCTTCATAACATCCCTGGAACAGCCGCAAAATCCTGCTGGCCCTCTGTGCCTGTTTCATAGGCAACAACGCATAAGATTAGGCATAAGCATGATCTTGGGTGTTACAGGTCATGCTGATGCACAGGAAACGGCCTTCTCTTTCACAGACCAGAGTGGATTCAAGCTTGGTAAGCATTAATCTGCCTTGCTATAGTGCAACCGAATTGAGGGCGGTTTGACCATGCCTAAGAGCCTACAGACCTGATGGATGGCAGCATCGCAAGCCTTGCTGGCACGGCGACGCACTGCCCGTACTGCGCGTTGCAGTGCGGCATGAACGTTGTGCCAGCAGGGGCAGGCTGGCAGGTCGAAGCACGCAACTTCCCGGCCAATCGAGGCGGCCTGTGCCAAAAGGGTTGGACGGCCGCCACATTGCTCGACCATCCCGACCGTCTCCGTACTCCGCTCTTGCGCGATACGAAAGGCGGATCGCTGCGGCCGGCAACCTGGGACGAGGCCATCAGCCGCATCGCAAGCGGGATCCAGGCTATCCAGACCGAGGCCGGGCTCGACGCCATGGCGGTGTTTGGCGGCGGTGGGCTTACCAATGAGAAGGCCTATGCGCTCGGCAAGTTCGCCCGCATCGCGTTGCGTACCGCCAATATCGACTATAACGGCCGGTTCTGCATGGCGTCAGCCGCCGCGGCTGGGCTGCGTGCCTTCGGCTTGGACCGGGGCTTGCCGTTCCCGCTAGCCGATATCGGCGGCGCGGACTGCGTCCTGATCAGCGGCAGCAATCCGGCTGCGACCATGCCGCCCATCATGCAGTGGTTCGACGAGGCACGGGCCCGCGGCGGCCAGATTATCGTGTCCGACCCGCGGCAGACCGCTACTGCGCAAGTTGCCACCCTGCATTTGCAGCTCACGCCAGGCACCGATGCAGCGCTGGCCAACGGGCTGCTGCACGTCGCGGTAGCGCGTCGCCTGATTGACATGGATTTCATCGCCAGCCGGACTACGGGCTGGGACCGGGTGCGCCGCACTATCGCCAGCTACTGGCCGGACCGGGTAGAGCGCATCACCGGCGTGCCGGCGCGTGACGTGGAGCGCGCGGCCGTAATGATGGGTGAGGCTGCGACCGCCCTGATCCTGTCCGGACGCGGCACGGAACAGCAAAGCCACGGTGTGGACAATGCGCTGGCGTTCATCAACCTTGCCTTGGCTCTCGGCCTACCGGGGCGGCCCGGAAGCGGTTGGGGTTGCCTCACCGGCCAAGGCAACGGCCAAGGCGGCCGGGAGCACGGGCAGAAGGCCGACCAGCTTCCAGGCTACCGCTTGCTCGCCAACCCACTGCACCGCGCGCAGGTCGCGGCCGTATGGGGCGTGGATCCCGGCACCCTGCCGCAGCCCGGCCTGTCGGCGTGCGAGTTGCTGGACGCCACCGGCGGCCCTGGGTCGCCTATTCGCGGGCTGCTGGTGTTCGCCTGCAATTTGCTGGTGTCGGCCCCAAATGCCGACGCTCTGCGTCAACGACTGCAAGCGGTGGACTTGCTGGTCGTGGCGGACCCGTTCCTGTCCGAGACGGCCGCCATCGCCGATGTCGTGCTTCCCGTCGCGCAGTGGGCGGAGGAGGACGGCACCATGACCAATCTGGAGGGCCGCATCCTGCTGCGCCGGCAGGCCAAGGCGCTGCCGCCCGGCGTGTGGACCGACTTGCAGGTGATCGCAGCCTTGGCGGAGCGGCTTGGTGCTGGATCGCATTTCACCGGCGACGTGGCCACCACCAGCGCCGAGTTCCGCCGGGCTACGTCCGGCGGCCCGGCGGATTACGCCGGCGCAACCTGGGACCGGATCGAAGACGACGCCGGCGTATTCTGGCCGTGCCCGGACGCAGGCCACCCCGGCACGCCCCGCTTGTTCGCCGACCGCTTCGCCCATGCCGATGGCTTGGCTCGTTTCCATCCGGTCGAGCATCACGGGCCGGCCGAGCCGCCGTGTGCCGACTTTCCGCTGATCCTGACCACCGGGCGGATCATGAGCCAGTATCAGTCCGGCACCCAGACCCGGCGCGTCCCCGAGCTGGCCGAGGCCGAGCCTGCGGCTTTTGCTGAGGTCCATCCCGACACAGCCCGCCAGCACGGCATCCTCGCGGGCGACATGGTCAGCCTTACCACCCGCCGTGGCAGCGCCCGCATGGCGGTGCGTATCACGCGCCGTATCCGCAGGGACACCGTGTTCGTGCCGTTTCACTGGGGCGGCGAGGGCAGCGCCAACCGGCTTACCATCGCGGCGCTCGATCCGGTGTCGCGCATCCCCGAGTACAAGGTCTGTGCCGTTCGCCTGGACCGCGGGTCTTCCCCAGAAGGACATGCCTCATGAGAGAAAGCACACCCCGCATCCTGACCGGAATGCACGAGTTCAACGGTGCTGGCTACGCTGCGCCGGTTCCGCTCGGCGTATCATATCAGGTTCCTGCCGACCGCCGGGCACAGATGGTTTACTTCCGCGCCGGCAACAGCACGGCGGAGATGGTTGCCGTCATCCTGATGCGGGATGGCATTGCCATGCGGACCTTTCCCATCGGCGCGAAGGACGCGGTGCACGTGCCGCTCGCGGTGGTCGAGGATCTGCCACCCGACACCCGACTTGAGATGATGATGGTGGCGCCCACCGGCACGAGCGGCACGCTGGCGCTCGACGTGGGTCTGGTCGAGATCTAGGGGGCAACGATGGACGGCATGACGTTTGGCACAACGCTGCAAAAGCTTGTGGTGGTCGGCAACGGGATGGCAGGCGCCCGCGCTGTGGAAGAGGTCCTGGCCCGTGGCGGAGCGGAGCAGTTCCAGATCACCATGTTCGGCGACGAGCCGTACGGCAACTACAACCGCATCCTGCTGTCCAACATCCTGAGCGGGCAGCAGGACACCAGCGAAATCTACATCAACCCGCTTGAGTGGTATCAGGAAAACAACATTCGCCTGCACGCGGGCGTCCGCGTCACCCACATTGACCGCGCCGCCCGCATCGTCACGGGCGAGAATGGTATCCAGGAGCCATACGACATCCTGCTGATCGCAACCGGCAGCCGTGCCTTCATCCCACCGATGGAGGGCGTCTGGGGCGACGACGGCAACTTGCGGTCCGGTGTGTTCGCGTTCCGCGGCATTGACGACTGCACCGGCATCATCGCCCAAGCGGCCCACAGCAAGCGCGCGGCCGTCATCGGAGGCGGCCTGTTGGGGCTGGAAGCCGCACGGGGCTTGCTGAACCATGGCTGCGAGGTGCACGTCATCCACCTGGCTCAGCACCTGATGGAGATGCAGCTCGATGTCAACGGCGGCGTCATGCTGCGCAAGGCGATGGAGAGCATGGGCGTCAAGGTCCACCTGGGCAAGCTCACCACCGCTGTCATGACCGAGGGGGATGACCCACGGACCGCCAAAGTCACCGGCCTACGCTTCAAGGACGGCACGGAGCTGGAGTGCGACATGGTGGTGGTATCCGCCGGCATTCGTCCGAATGCCGAGATCGGCAGCCGCGCCGGATTGTCGGTCGAGCGCGCGATCGTGGTGGACAACCACATGCGCAGCCCGGACGACGCCCGGGTCTATGCGGTCGGCGAGTGCGTGCAGCACCGCGGCAAGGTTTATGGGCTGGTGGCGCCCTTGTGGGACCAGGCCAAGGTGTTCGCGGACCACGTAACAGGCGCCAACCCCCGTGCCGAATACACCGGCAGCAAGCTCGCGACCAAGCTGAAGGTCATGGGCGTCGAGCTGGCCAGCATGGGCATTACCGAACCGGCCAGCGACGACGACGAGGTGATCCAGTTCAGCGAGCCGCGGCGCGGCACCTACAAGAAGCTGATCGTCCGCGACGGCCGGCTCGTGGGCGGCATCCTGATGGGCGATATCAGCAAGGCCGCCTACCTGATGCAGGCGTTCGACCGTGACAGCCGGCTGCCGGACGAGCGGCTGGAGCTGTTGTTCGACCTTGGCGCCCCGCCGCAAACCGTAACGCTTGACGAGATGCCGGCCGACGCGCAGGTCTGCAACTGCAACGGCGTCAGCAAGGCCGCGATCGGCGCTTGCGTCGCTGCCGGCGCCCGCAGCAGCACGGCGGTGATGAAGGCGACCCGCGCCGGCATGGGCTGCGGTTCCTGCAAAAGCCTGGTCGGCGAGCTGGTGGAGTGGTTCGCCGGTGGCCAGGTGGAGGAAGACCCGAGCATCCACTACTACGTCCCTGCTATCCCGCTCGCGAAGCCCGAGCTGGTGGCCCAGATCAAGGAGCACGGCCTCCGCTCGGTGTCCGCCGTGTTCGCCAAGCTGTCGCCCACCGGCGAGGACGCGGGCAGCAAGCCGCCGCTCGCAAGCCTGCTCAGCACGATCTGGGCCGGCGAGTATCAGGACGAGCGCGATGCGCGCTTCATCAACGACCGGGTCCACGCCAACATCCAGAAGGACGGCACCTTTTCCGTCATCCCGGAGATGCCCGGCGGCGTTTGCACGCCTGCGGAGTTGATGCGCATCGCCGAGGTCGCGGTGAAGTACCAAGTGCCCTTGGTGAAGCTGACGGGCGGGCAGCGTATTGATCTCGTGGGTATCGCCAAGGCCGACCTGCCGGGCGTGTGGCAGGACCTCGACATGCCGTCTGGCACCGCGTGGGGTAAAAGCTACCGCACCTGCAAGAGCTGCATCGGCACGGATTTCTGCCGCTTCGGCCTAGGCGACAGCATGGGCCTCGCACTCAAGATCGAGCGCCGGTTCCGCGGCATTGACGCGCCAGCGAAGCTGAAGCTCGCGACTGCCGGGTGCCCGCGCAACTGCTCAGAGGCCATGGTGAAGGACGTGGGCCTTGTCGCCATCGGTGACGACAAGTGGGAAATCTATGTCGGCGGCGCGGCGGGCGCGCATGTGCGCAAGGGCGACATCCTGTGCGTGGTCGAGGGCGAGGAAGCCGCCATGCAGATGGCTGGCCGGTTCATGCAGTACTACCGGGAGCACGCGAAGTGGAAGGAGCGCACCTACACCTTCATGGAGCGGGTGGGCCTCGCCAAGATCAAGGCGATCGTGGTGGATGACGCCGACGGCACAGCCGAGGCGCTGGACCGTGCCATGGCTGCCTCGACGGCAGCGGCTTACGATCCGTGGAAAGAGGCGATTGCGCCCAAGACGGCGAACCAATTTGCCGATGTCGTGGGAGCCAGCGGTGAGTGAGCTCCTTATGGAACACCGGATTGGACCTTTGGACGCCGTGCCACGGGGTGAAGGCCGGGTTTTTGCGGTAGGCCCTATAAAGGTTGCAGTATTCCGCACCCATGCGGACCAGGTGTTCGCGACACAGGAACGCTGTCCTCATCTTGGCGGCCCGCTTGCCGATGGGCTGATCGACCAAGCAACAGTGATCTGTCCCTTGCACGACCGGACATACGATTTGGGCAGTGGCGTTGGAGTAAACACCGACTGCAAAGTGTCAGTTTACCCGGTCAGGGTGGAGGCGGACGGAAGCCTGACCGTGCTGTTGGACACCACGAGTTCGTAACGGGCGCGGGGCAGTCACGGTGATCTCGCCCAAGGCGAACCGCAAGGCACTCACTCCTTGCGACTTCGCCATGTGTCGGTGGCGGCACCTGATCGAGAACCTGTTCTGTGACCTCAGGCAAAACCGCAGGATTACTACGCGCTACGACAAAACAGACCAAAGCTTCGCAGCCTTCGTCCACCTCGCCGCCATTTGCCTCGTTTTGCAATGATACTCATAGGCCTTAGTCCAGCAGGCAGGCGCTCGGCTTCGCCAAGCGGAGTTCCGGTGGGCCGAGCCGTGCCGTGCTGTAGGTGCAGCTTCATCAGTCGAGGCGGCGGTGTTTGATTGGGTCCGATAGCGTGCAATCGGTGTGGTGTGCTGGCGTTCTTGGCAAGCTACCAGGATGAATGCTGATGTTAATCGACCTGAGGCCTGACACGGCAGCGGCCCAGGTGCTGAAGTAGAGGTCATGACTTCGCGTGAGCCGGAAATTGCCAACGTCCCGAGCGCGTCGTGAACGAGGACTCAGGGAGCCCGCAGCCTGGCGTCCGGGTTACCATCTCCTACTGCACGCAATGCAGGTGGCTCTTACGGGCGGCATGGATGGCGCAGGAGCTTCTTTCAACCTTCGAAACTCAAATCGACGAAGTGGTGCTTCGTCCCGGCGTCGGTGGCCTGTTCCGCATCGATGTCGATGGCGAGTTGGTTTGGGACCGGGTGCGCGACGGCGGCTTCCCCGACGTGAAGACCCTGAAACGGCTGATCCGCGACAAGGCTGCACCTGGCCGTGCTCTTGGCCACGTCGATCGGGACTGACTGACCTAACCCCCTAGAAGTGTTCCGCCGGAGATGAGACTTCGGTGTGAACACGGAAGGGACTGGGATGGCGAGCAAGCATCACAAGCCGGAGGAGATCGTCGCCAAGTTGCGGCAGGTCGAGGTGCTGGTGGGACAGGGCGAGCCGGTGGCGGACGCGGTCCGGGCGATCGGGGTGACGGAAGGGACGTACTACCGTGCCGAGTATGGCGGGCTGAAGCTGGACCAAGTGAAGCGCTTGAAGGTTCTGGAGCAGGAGAATGGGCGCCTGCGTCGCGCGGTGGCTGACCTGACGCTGGAGAAGCTGGTGTTGAAGGAGGCCGCGTCGGGAAACTGGTAAGCGCCCTTCGTCGTCGGGCGTGCGTTGCGCACGTTTCGGCCAAGCTGGACGTGTCCGAGCGGTTTGCCTGCAAGGTGCTGGGTCAGCACCGTTCGACGCAGCGCAAGGTGCCAGGAGCGGCCGACGACGAGGTGGCGCTGACTGGGGCGATCATTGAGCTTGCCCGCCAGTATGGGCGCTACGGCTACCGTCGGGTCACGGCTTTGCTGCGGGCCGAGGGTTGGAGGGTCAACCACAAACGCGTTGAACGCATTTGGCGCCGTGAGGGGCTGCGTGTGCCTGCCCGGCAGCCGAAGCGCGGTCGGTTGTGGCTGAACGACGGCTCGTGCGTGCGGCTGCGTCCGGAGCGGGCCAACCACGTGTGGGCTTACGACTTTGTCGAAGACCGGACCCGGGACGGGCGCAAGCTCAGGATGCTGAATGTCGTGGATGAGTTCACCCGCGAATGCCTGTGCATCCGGGTTGGGCGCAAGCTGGGCTCTGCTGACGTGATTGACGTGCTGGCGGACCTGTTTATCGCCCGCGGCACGCCTGGGTTCCTTCGGTCTGACAACGGGCCGGAGTTCGTGGCCACCGCCGTGAAGGGCTGGATCAGCGGCGTCGGTGCCAAGACGGCCTTTATTGAGCCGGGCAGCCCGTGGGAGAACGGATACGTGGAAAGCTTCAACGGCAAGCTGCGCGACGAGCTGCTGAATGCGGAGGTGTTCAACACGCTCCTCGAAGCCCGCGTGCTGATTGAGCAATGGCGGACGCATTACAACACCGTACGCCCACACTCATCCTTGGGCTACCGGCCGCCTGCGCCGGACGTCATCGTGCTGGGCATGCCGATACCGCCCGGCAACCCTGTCCCAACTGAGGTGACACGGCGGAAGTGGTCCGGTTCTGGTGTTAGTTTTTCGGCGGATTTCCCCAGTTTGGATGAGGAGATTTGCCATGAAAAAGCGGTTCTCGGTGGAGCAGATCGTCGCGGTGCTGAAGCAGGCTGAGTTGGGCCAGCCGGTGGCCGACCTGATCCGAAAGGTGGGTATTTCCGAGCAGACCTTCTATCGATGGAAGAAGCAGTATGCTGGGCTCGAGAGTGACCAAGTCCGTGAGTTCAAGCAGCTGTCGGAGGAGAATGCCCGGCTCAAGAGGCTGGTCGCCGAGCTGAGCCTGGACAAAGCCGTGTTGCAGGACGTGCTGTCAAAAAAGTTCCCCGGCCCGCGCTCATGAAGGAGGTTGTGGCCTACGTGGCGCAAAGCCACGGCTACAGCCAGCGCCGGGCCTGTTCCTTGACCAACCAACACCGCTCCACACAGCGCAAGCCAAGCCAACGCGATCCGCGGCTGGAAGTCCGGCAACGGATGCGCGACATCGCGGCAACCCGGGTGCGCTACGGCTACCGGCGCATCCACGTCCTGCTTCGACGTGAAGGCTGGACGCTGGGCCGCAACGTCGTTTGGCGGCTGTATCGGGAAGAAGGGCTGGCGCTGCGCAGCAAGCGGCCGCGGCGGCGGCGGCGCAAGATGGTGGTGCAGCGTGAGGCGCGGTGCGTGCCGACACGCCCGAATGAAGCTTGGAGCCTGGACTTCATCCACGACCAGCTCAGCGGCGGCACCAAGTTCCGGGCGCTGACGGTGGTTGACGTGTTCAGCCGCGAGGGGCTGGCCATTGAGGTGGGGCAGCGGCTGAAGGCCGAACATGTGGTGGAGGTGCTGAACCGCCTCGTGCGGCAACGTGGTGCGCCGCGCTACCTGTTTGCCGACAACGGGTCGGAGTTCACCGGGCACCTGGTCGACCTTTGGGCTTACCGGTGCAAGGTCCGGATCGACTTTTCGCGGCCTGGCAAGCCGACCGATAACGCATTCATTGAGACGTTTAACGGCTCGCTGCGGGACGAGTGCCTGAACCTGCACTGGTTCGAAACCATGAACGAAGCCAGGAGCGTGATTGAGGCCTGGCGGAAGGACTACAATGAGAGCCGGCCTCACATGGCCCTTGGCCATCGAACGCCGCAGGAATATCGTTTGCTGACGGGCGGTTCACTCCCGGGGACATCGCTCGCAGCCGTCGAGGGCTAACGCTGGATCTGGACCACCAAGCCCAAGCGCCTCACTACAATACTGCACTAACATTCTGCCCGGACCACCTAATGGGGGCTTGTCATTGCGCTCAACTCGTTTCCTCAGAACTCACTGCCATGTCCTTCACCACCGGCCGGGACGGACCTACGGCAATCCACGGTCTACTAACTGCGGGCTACATCCTGACGCTCCATCCAGCATGCAATCGCCGTACGCGGTAAAAGGTTCAATCGAATGTTGTCCGTCAAACGACTATTGAACGGCCATTCCGAATGTGTCCGCCAATGTTGGCTTGCGCATGAGAAAGCGGACACGTTGATTGTCGGACGGGAGAACGGACACCACTGATGTTTGTACGTGCAGGCCTACATCTTCAAATGGCGGCTCGTGAGGCAGAAGGCGTGCCCTAGCTTGACCGCCGTTTGTGGACACGCCCTAGCAACAGCAGGCCCAGACCACCTGCGAGAAGATGCGCGGTGAGGGGTTCCGGGACGCTGACCGCCCGCGCGTCAAGCACGGCGCCGGCGATGCCGACGTCCAACCTCACGATCGAGCCATCCTGCGGCCCGCCCGGCAGCATCAGGAACGAACCGCCGTTGTTGACGACGTAGATCGAGCGGGCATCCGCGGCAGTGCGCCCGAACGCCACGGCCGCATCGCCGAACAGGCCGTCGGCTGCCGTCGCGATGGTGGTCGGCACCCCGCCCGGTGCCAGGCTCACGACCGAGTTGCCGCGCTGGGTGGCACCGAACAGGGTGCCGTCGA
>CAXTCN010000178.1:0-9457 GCA_964242575.1 uncultured Acetobacteraceae bacterium
TCACACCCAGCCTCAGCACGTCAACCGATAATCCTCAAACTGATGGATGGTCAGGAGGGTCATGTATTTTGCTGACACTTCGACGATTGCGTGCCCTTACCGCAAGCCCTCACCCTACTCCAGATAGGCTGGGTCGAACCCGGCGACCCGTGTGAGGCCGGTCCAGTCGCGCACCGTGAGGGTGCCGCCGCCAAACTCGATCAGGCCCTCGCCGCGCAGCCACTGCAGGGTGCGGTTCACGTGCACCGCCGTGAGCCCGAGCGCATCGGCCAACACCACCTGGGTGAGCGGCAAGCCGTAGGTTGGTCCCCGCGCCAGCCCGGCCCGGCGCAGGCGCAGCGCCAGCTCGCATAGCAGGTGAGCGGTGCGCTGGGCGGCGTTGCGACGCCCGACGTTGACGATCCACTCGCGCGATACGGCCGCGTCGACCAGTGCGTGCCGCCACAGGAGGTGGCCCAGGCCCGGGAAGAGCCTCGCCCAACCGAGCAGGGTCGCATGCGGAATGAACGCGACGCGCCCCGGCGTGAGGGTGGCGATCCCGTGGTCAAGCGTGCCGAGCAGCAAGCTGGTCAGGTTGCAAAGGTCGGTGGGCACGTGGAACGCCACAATCTGCCGCTGCCCGCTCTCCAGCATCTTGTAGCAGCAAGCAAACCCGTCGAGCAGCAGCGGGCAGTGCAGCGGAGGATCGCCCTCGCGGACCAGATCCTGGTTGCCACCCACATGACGGATCGTGAACGTGGCGCCCTGCACCAGCTGTCGTTCCTGTTTAGACAATGAGCCAACCTGTTCCAGCCTGCGGATAAGCAACCCGGCCGTTGGTTCGTCATCTTCGCACGCATGGGTGTCCAACATCATACGCCAGCAGGTGTGGCGTCGCTAGCTGATGCATAGGATATTGATGCGCATTCAAAAGAAACTTATATCACAATGAGCAATATCTTATAATAGATACGTTTTAGCCGTTCATAGATAGATTTAGACGCGCGGTCGACTTACACTGGGAATGCCTTGAGCTGTATCATATTTTGACGCTTCCTAAATTTACACAAGCAATGACGTAGTTAATATGAAGAGCTTGATAGAAAGGTAGGCTTTGTATGAGCGGACATCTGGATGAGCTGCGGGGAAGGATGCTGGCCAGGCGACAACAGTTCCATCTTCGAGCTGCGAACAATGGCAGCCTTACTCTGGTTGTAACCGTCCTTGGTGTGGGCTTTGTTGCCGTCTTTCTCTGGCAGCAAATTAGCCCTTCAGAGCGCGGGACAGACCATGCCGCATCTTACACCCAAACCTACACTCAAACAGACTGACGAAGCCCGCCAAGCCTTGATCAGTGAGTAGATGCCGGCAAGCTCTCAAACGTCGTGCTTACGGCCGCACCAATCGTGCTTAGTTGTGGCGGCAGGCTCTTTCATCAACCACAGCGCGTTTGTGATCTCAGGCTGAGCTATCGAGGTAATCTCATGCGTTAGCCCAGCCACAGGGCCGGGTGATGGCCGGGGCGGCCGCCCGTGGTGCCGCCCGATGCCCTCCTCGCCTTGCGTCGTCGAGTGGACACCTTGCCGGGTCGGCACCCCGATCACGCCCGCATGCTCGTCCATGCGGGCGCGCTCTACGCCGTGCTGCTCTTTCCAAGACGCTCGCCCGCGAGCGAGCGTCAAGGCTCACCCTGCCTACTTAGAGCGGCGTGCCGTGCGGCAGCCGCGACAGGCTCGCGAGCGTCGCATCGACGGCGCGGAACAGGCCCCAGGTCTCGCTGTAGCCGGTTTGGAACACGGTGGACCCGGCCTCCTTGTCGAGCTGGCGGGCCTGGATGTAGCTGGTCCAGCGCTTGCTGGCGGGCTTGCGGTGGTGGTAATCGTGGCAGGGCGCGTCGCCGACCAGCACGGTCATGCGCACGAAAACCTGGACCACCAGCATGTTCGCCCACCAGCCGGACCAGGCCAGCGCGCCGCGCACGGAGCGGGCCGGCGCCGTGGGCGGCATTAGGCCAGGGAACACACCGCCGGTGGCGTGGCACGTGAGGTCCCGGCCGCGCGCGGCGATCAGCTCCGGCTCCGGGAAGCTATGCTCGCACAGGATGCGGCCGACGGTCGCGGCCTGCAGCAGCACCGTGACCGGGACCACCCAGGCCAGCAGGAACGCCGTCCACTGCCCGGTGGCCAGCGCCAGCAGGACCATCGCGCCCCAGACGGCCATGCCGACCGTGTTGTGCTGGGCGTCGTGCGAGCCCCAGGCGGCCTGGATGCGGCGCACGAGGAACAGCCCGTGGAACCACGGCGACACCAGGTTCAGCAGGACCCGGCGCCGCAGCACGGGCAACGGAACCCCGGCGTCCAGGCGGCAGGTGTTGAACACGAAGTCGGCGAACTCGTCCTCCTCGGTCAGCAGCTTATTGTTGCTGTGGTGCAGCATATGCTCGTGCTTGTAACGGTCGAAGTGCTTGAACAGCAGGATTGCCGAAACAAGCTGGCCGACCCCGGCGTTTGTGTCGCGTTGCTTGAACACGGTGCCGTGCGAGCAGTGATGGAACACCACGACTTGGAACAGGCCAAGGCCGGCGGTGGTCAGCAACATGCCGATCAGCGCGAGCGGCGCATAGATGTGGAGCGCCACGACGGTCAGCGCGGCGCCGAGCAGCGTCTGCAACAGGGCGACGGCGACGAAGCGCAGCGGCGAACGCTCCTGCAGCGGCTCGCCTGGCGCGGGTTGCGCGGTGAGCCAGGTCAGGAAGGGCTGCAGTCGGCGCGGCAGCCGGTCATGCATGGATAGGCGTGGGTTGATGGGTTGCGGAGCGGCACTCCACTGTAGCTTGGTGGTGACAAGGGCAATAGACGGCAAGAACGTCATGTTTATTTTCCTAACTGGGCAGTCCCACAGGCTTGATCTGTCATCATCTGCAAAGTAAAATCTACGCGGTGTAGCTCTGAAGCTAAAAGTCACAAGCTGAGCAGTTTAGTCACTAAGCGGTTTAAACAACGTTACGTGACGATGTAGCTGGCGTTACTTGTAAGACACAGCTTCGTCATTTTTAGTTTAGAGACAGTATGTTTGGTTTAGAGGCAATGTTCTATTGTCTGCTGCTTGCGGCAAAGCGGATATGCAAACCTGCCGGGCTGGCTCCCGACTGGGTTGAATTGCGGGACCATGGGAAGAGGGTGGATGCCACCGGAGGTAGTGTGGTGTGCATCATTGTCACTAAAGCCAATTAATTTGACACTGCTGCACAAAAAATATTAATTTTGTGAGCGATTATGCCTTAGGATTATCTTTGACACGATACATGTAGCTTCTGCATCATACTGCAACGTTACGGAACGATAAAAAGCAGAGACCTCATATCTGTACTGCCCATTGCATAAGCTTCACTGACAGTTCAGGCCACGATACAGCTAGCGGCCCTAGCCGTATTGCATGAGTAGGAGTCGGTGTCTTTCTCGACTGTCAACATGAAAGACGATCGCTGTGTCTGACTCTAGCGTCTGGGATGGCCGCCCTGACGATCCCGCTCGAAGTGGGTGGCACTGGGTTGACGACGCGGAATGGCTTACGGCCGCTGCTCTGGCGCGGAGATGACTGGCCGGATAGCGTGGACAGAGGTGAGTGGCAGGATGGAGCTGCGGTGCTCAGTGCCCGCGACCTGAGCCGAGGGCGCTATTATGGTCCGGTCATCATGCCGCCCCGTCTGGCGGCCTTGTTCAAGAAGCGTACTCTTGGCGTGGGTTGAACTCGATCTCCGCATCCCAAAGGCGTTTGCCAGTCAGGGAGCATTGAGGATCAAGGGTTTCCTGCGACCACGGTGTCTGTATCCAGACTCCGAAAAACAGCCGGCAGCCTCGGCCGAGGCTGACACCAAAGTGGCAGCCGCAGTAAACCCGGCAACGAGTAGCGCAGCAGCAGGAGCGTGTGACCTGGCAGGGTCAGGGGGCCGAGCATAGGGCGGTGAGCGGCTCGGGCCTGCGCTATGCGGCAGCCTTGGGTTCATCAAGCGTGACCGGCACCGCAAACGCCAGCGTCCACCGTGTCCCGTTCCCGGAATGCACATCCAGCGTGCCACCGATCTGTTCCACCAGCTTCCTGGCCAGGCCCAGCCCGTGCCGGGCGCTCTCAGCCTCGGCCTTGAAGCCCACACCGTTGTCCTGGATCGTGATCGTCGCGCTGTCCTCCTGCGTGCGCGCCAGGGTGACCCTGATGGTCCCGTCCTGGTCTGGGAAGGCATGGCCGTAGCTGTTTGTCACCAACTCCGCGACCGCCATGCCAAGCGCCGTCACCACGTCAAGGCCAAGCAGGACAACCTCCGTCCGGCAGACGATCTGCACCGGCCGGCTCCGCTCGGCTTGCAGCTCCGGCAGGCTCACGCACAGCGCACGGAGGTAGTCCGCCAGGTCCACGGTCTCGCTCAGCCCGATGCCGAGAAGGCTGTCATAGACCTGGGCCAGTGTGATCACCCGGCGCACGATCAGCTCGATCCCCTGCCGAGCCTCCTCGTCGGCCGTAGTCCACGCGAAGCGTTCCAGCATGCCGCTGACCGACTGCAAGTTGTTCCGGACCCGGTGCTGCAGCTCCTCTGCCATCAGCTCCTTGGCTCCAACCAGCGCCCGCAACACGTTGGCGCGCGTGGCGGCGGCGATGGCCTCGGCCAGCATGCGGGCAAAACCGGTCAGGAAGCTGACATCGTGCACGTCGCACTGATGCGGCCAGGAGCTGTGGATCCCCAGCACGCCGTAGGGCGCTCCCTCAACGGCGGGAATGACCACATCGACGGTCGATACGATGCCGTGCTTCCCGTAGAAAGCCGGTAATGCCAGGGTGCTCGCATCCTGCAGGGTGCGGATGATCACTGGCGTTCCGGTGACATACGCCCGTGCCTGCGGCGAGCGTTCGTCAGCCTGCAAGGTGATCCGGCCGACGACGCCAGGCTTCCAGCCCCATGCGGCCTCGATGAGGAAGTCGTTCTCCAGGGCACGATAGCGGCCAACCGTGCAGAACGGCACGTCCAAGGCGGCGGCGCAGATGCGTGCGGCTTCTGTCAGGAGCTTGAGCAGGTCAGGCTCCCGGGATGCGAAGCTGCCGAACGACACCAGCGCGGCTTGCTGGCGCAGCAGCTTCTCGACGGTGCGGTCGCTGCGGCTGTCAGGCATTTCGTATCAACCTAAAGAGGAAAGAGGTCGTTTTCGTTAAGTTAAATCATGACTTGCCTTCTAAGTTCAAGAAGAATTTAGATTGGTTAAGGAACTATTTATTTAGCTGATGGTGTGCGTCTAAAAAGCCTCTTTCAGTTAATACTGCATTGACGGCTAATTTGTCTTTTCTGGGACTAACTTCAGGGCATCCTTAGTGTAAAGCCGGGCTGGCGCAGCTGTCGGGCTGGATGGCAAAGCACCACCGGTCCTATGCACGTGAGATGCTGGCGGCGATGGCACGAGTGCGAGCGATCGGCTACTGAACCCGGAGCGGGTTGCTGTGCTGGAAGCGGCTCAGGCAAACGCCGCGGCGGCCAGGCCGCACTGACGAAGACGAAGCAGCACTGCAAGGGTTGGCTTCAGAAAGCGCTGAGGCTGCGGGGAAGAATAGCAGTCCCCTGGCCGACTATGCCGTCCCATAACAGCAACGAACTCACCCGCGGTGGCAGCCAGGTCCACGACCTCACCGTGCTGTCCTCACCTTGAGCCTGGGACAGCACACGGCGCGTAATATCACGTCTCTCTGACCAGAACTCATAGGATCAAACGGCGAGGGCCTCCCAGATACGCGAGGACGTCAGACCCGTAATGGGTTCTGGTCACTGAGAGCTGGCATAAGCTGGGTAACCGGCTGAGTGCCTCATCCGCACGCAGAGTTGCGGCTACCCCTGCACGTCAAGCGGTTGACGGCGAAGCTGCTCCAGGCTGCCCGACACACCTGGGCAACGCGGTGCTGAAAACCCCCGACGGACCTGCCGTCTTGCGTATGCTGCGCTCAGGCACACGCCTGGAGTATGCTGGTGACCGGCGCGGGCCTGCTCGATCCGTGCAAGCCGTTACCGCGAGGAGCCTCATGGACGCTGCCGGTAAGCCGAGGCGGGCATGTCCCTTATAGAGCTCCGGCCAGGACCCGCGCCTGGAACAACACTGTAAGACTAGGGGGCAGGACGACCGGACCATGATAGCGCCCCCGGCTCAGGTCGCGGACGCTGAGCACGGCGGGGCCGTCTTGCCACTCGTTCCTGTCAACGCCATCCGGCCAGTCGCTGCCGCGCCACAGGAGCGGGCGCAAGCCGTCCGCGTCCTCGATCCAGTGCCACCCGCTCCTCTCGGGCTCCTCAGGGCGGCCATTCCAGATTGCGAAATCATGCATGTTGGTCGTCTCTCCTGCTGGTGGCCGGACGGTGACGCCAGCGTTTGGCGGTGCACCGTGACCTGTGTCGTTAACCCCCTTGCCTTCGCCATCTGCGACCGACGCTCGCGACTAGCAGCGTGCGATCAGAAACTCCGACCTTGTCGCGTTGTCATTCTGCCCGGAAGATCAGAGCCTTTCGGAAGAAGCAGAGCAAATTTGAAAGTAGCAAATTACAAAGAGTCTATAGGAAAATGCGCTCTCCCCAAAGAAACAAGTGCAACATTAAGGAAAAGGCCGAGAGATTTCCTACTCTGTTCTCTACTTAATATTAAGATGCTGCCTTGTTGAGCATTTCATGAACTGCTCAATGCCGTTACAAACAAGAGCGGGGTCGCATCCAAGCTAACGGACAGCCGATCTGACGCACTCCCTCATGCATCGGCTCAGTCATAGACATGCCTAGCCACCCCAGCTTGACAACAACGCAACCAATCACGCTCTTTCTCTCGGAAGTGCTGTCATAGCCACATCGTTATACCGAAGTTAACATATTTTTAATGTGCGTCAACGTTTTCTGCAGCCATGCCTTGGCAGAACGTTGAGGGCAATCTTGGAACGAACTTTGCAGATGCCCAGCCGGTCCGTGCACAACCAGCGTCATGAGAACCAGCAAGCCGAACGCGACCACCTGGGCGACAGGCACGATCGGCCATTCCGTGAGGGCTGATACGAACAAGCGGGAACAGACACGCGGGGCGCACGCACTTCGCATGCTTCAGATCAGGGTTGCTGTACCGGACGGACGCTTTAGGCCACACGCGACCCAGCTTGCAGCATCGCAACTTAAGGGTTGCTGTTTCCCCTTCGAGCATGCTGTCGAGCAGCAATCCCGTCGAAGCTCACAATTATAAGATGTAGGTTTCGTTAGGCTTTGTTGTAGGATCGTGACATTGCCGATACGGGTCTGCCCCAAGGCGCCGGCGACGGAGAGGTCGTCGCCCTCCCGCCTTGCAAGGCAAGGAGTGTGGGGTGGGCGAACACTACCGGTTATACCCGCTCGACAACCGCGGCCGCATCGAGGGCAGCCGCGATGCGACGTGTGCCGACGACCAGCAGGCGGTTGCACTCGCCCAGCGGATGGTCGCGACAGGTGGCCAGGTCGAGGTGTGGGCCGCTCGCAGGTTGGTCGGCCGGTTTCCAACCATGGCGCAACAACCGCAACGACCTTGACATCGGACGCATCGGCAGATGTGGAGAGCTTGCCTGCATGGCGGCGAGCCTGGTCTAGGCTCGCTGCTCACAAAACTCAGCAGTACGAGAGTGCCCGTGAGTGAATCAAAGCAGCAGCAGGCTTCCGCGGCGGAGCAGCGATCATTACCGCCTGGTCTGGCCGTCCGCGCAATCCGCCCGCAAGATTTGGAAGCTGTCGCGGCGATGCAGGACCTTCCTGGGTTCCGCTGGGGCACCATGCGCCTGCTGCATTCCTCGCCCGAACACGTTCGAAGCTGGATCGAGCGCACGCTGCCGGGAAGCGCCAGCCTGGTCGCAACCATCAGCGGCCAGATCATCGGCTGCGCCACGGTTGAGTGCCTGCAACGGGGGCACGCGCATATGGGCCGGATCAGCATGGGCGTGCATGACGCCTGGACCAGGCAGGGCGTCGGGACCGCGCTGCTCAGGGCGATCGTGGATGTGGCTCACCGCTCATTGGGCCTGCGTCGCCTGGAGCTGTTGGTGCACGCCGACAACGCGCCGGCGCTCGCCCTTTATCGGCGCAGCGGCTTCGTGTCAGAAGACCGGCACCACGCCTATGCGATGCAGGACAACCGGTCGGTGGCCACCCTGGTCCTGATCCGCCGCATGTAGGCGTCAGACCCTGGACCGTCGCGGAGCAGGACGTCTGTTTCAGGGCTTATCGTTTTGCGACAACGCTGACTTGAGTATCCGCTTGGCTGTTCAACCCTCAGCCAACGCCCTCAGAGGTGGCACCCGTCGTACTCAGTCTCACCTCACCCACGACGCCGGGCTTCCAACCCACGCCAGCGCGCACCAGCAGGCTCCCGCCGTTGTCCTGAAGCTCTAGGCCGCAGCCCGGTTTTGGCCAGTGGCACCGACCTGCGCCATGCCCTCCGGCGCACGCAGCCAGTAGCCGGAGCCACGGATGCTCTGGATCAGCATGCCGCCGCCTTCGTCCAGCGGCAGCTTCTGGCGCAGGTTGAACACGAGCTGGTCCACGCTGCGGTCCTCGGCCCGCCAGGGGCGATGCAGCGCGGCCTCGGACAGCTGGTCACGGGACACCGTTGCCCCCGCCGCGGTGGCCAGGGCCGCCAACGCATTGAACTCCGCAGCCGTGAGCGCCACACAGCGGCCGTCGTCCGCACGCACCGTCCGTTTCAGGACATCGATCCGGATCGGGCCGACCTTCAGCACCTGCGCCGGCTGCGAGGCGCCCTGAGCCTCGACATGGCCGTTGACCCGCCTGTGCACGGCCCGGATGCGAGCGACCATCTCACGCAGGCGTGGCGGCTTCGCGATGTAGTCGTCGGCGCCGAGTTCGAGGCCGACGATCCGGTCGGACTCGTCGTTCATGCCCGAGATGACGATAAGCCCGCAGTCACGCTGTTCGGCCAGATGCACCAGCAACGCGGTGCCATTCATGTCCGGCAGCGCCAGGTCCATCAGCACCACGTGCGGCTTGAAGCTGGCCTTGAGTGCGATGCCTTCCGCGCCTGTGCTGGCGCGGGCAGTGGTGACCCCGGCCTGGGCGTGGTTCAAAACCGGGTCACACGTGAGGCTGGGTTGGCGCTGTCAGAAGGGATGATGGCACCCTGCCGTTTTCAGGTGTGGTGGGCGTATGGATCGATGTGCTGGCGCAGCGGCGAGGCTGCCCGGGGGTGAGCGCAAGGACCTGGCCATTCAGGCGCTGGCGCGATCGGAGGCGGTCAGCGACCTGGCCGCTCGGCACGGGGTGAGCCGCAAGTTCGTCTACCAGCAAACGCACAAGGCTCGTGAGGCGCTGGATGATGCCTTCTCGCCTGCCGTGCCGGACAACGGAGTGCTGTTCGAGCTGACGGTGACCAAGGCGTGGCTGCGCCAGGTGATCGTTGGGCTAACGCTGATCTGCCATAGCTCGTATCGT
>CAXTCN010000179.1:0-9448 GCA_964242575.1 uncultured Acetobacteraceae bacterium
GCTCCGACCCGGACGAGCTGACCTACAACCTGTTCGTGTCCGCCAACGCCGCCAATGGCTACAACCTAGTGGGCCTTATCAGCCCGGAGTACGACCGCCTTGCCCAAGCGCAACGGGAAGAGCTGGACCTGCCAAAGCGCCAGGCCTTGATCCGCGAAGCCCAGGAGCTCATCAACCAGCAGCAGCCTTACGGCTTCATGGTCCATCCTAAGAACCTGGTGGCCTATAACCGGACAGTTTGGGACGAAGCGTCCATGAAGGTGCAGGCCGGCATCGGCGTGCGCAACTTCTGGACTTGGATCAACCTGCAACCCAAGGCGAACCAGCGCGACGTGGTCCTGAACTCGGTCGCGCCGCCCACCAACCTCAGCCCCTTCAACATCCCTGGCATTCAAGGCTCGTGGGCCACCGAGCTGGTATGGGACCGCTTCATGCGGATCGGACCGGACGGGTTGCCGCAGCCCTGGGCGGCTGAAAGCGTGACCCGGCCCACGCCCACCACCGTCGAGGTCGTGCTGCGCTCCGGCATGAAGTGGCATGACGGCCAGCCCGTCACCATCGATGACGCGGTGTTCAGCCTGCAGGCGCCAGGCTTTGGCGACAAGTCGCCGATGTACCGGCCGTTCGTGGCCAACATCGCCAATGTCGAGGCCACAGGGCCGATGAGCCTCCGCATCACTTTGAAGCGCCCGGACGCGGCGTTCCTGGTGAGCTCGCTGTCCAAGCTGAACCTGGCACCCAAGCACATCTGGGCGCCGCTGTTCGAGGGCCTGCAGGGCAAGCCGGAAACAGCGGAAACCATCATGGAGCGGCTGCCGGTCGGGTCTGGCCCGTTCCGGTTCGCATCCGTGAAGCTGACCGAGCAGATCGTGCTGGACGCCAACCGGGAGCATTGGGCGGCGCCCAAGGTGGGCCGCTGGATCATGCGCATCCAGCCCAACATCGAGGCGACGCTTGGGGCGCTGCGCTCCGGCGAGATCAACTTCCTCACCGACTACACCGGGGACCCGGAACTGCTGGCCCGGCTGTCCAAGTCGGCGCCAGACATCCGAGTGGCGGACTCGCTCGACATCGGCTTTCGCTTCATCGCCTACAACGGTCGCCGGCCGCCGTTTGGGGACGTGGCGTTCCGGCGAGCGCTGTCGGCGGTCATTGACCGGGATAGCATCGCGGCCGACGCATACGGCGGGGCTGCAGTGCCGTCCAACTCCTGGATCTCACCCGCGCTGCCGCTGTGGGCGGACCCGGGAATTGACAAGCGGGTGCCGGGCGGCACGCTGGCGTCGGCGCAAAAAATGCTCAAGGACGCCGGCTACGTGGTCGTGAATGGGGTGCTGCACTACCCAGCCGGCGTGAAGGAGACGACGCCGGTGTTCCAGTAGCGTTTCTATGGCTCGGCGTTTGGCGGGGCGGCTCGCGCACCTCATCCTGGTGCTGTGGGTGGTGACGACGCTCACCTTTGCGATGTTCCGCCTGATGCCGGGCGACCCAACGCTGAACTTCCTGTCACCATCGTTTTCGGAGGAGACCCGGGCGGCGCTGCTGCGGAGCTTCGGCCTCGACCGGCCGTTATGGGAACAATACCTGATCTACATGGGCAACCTGTTGCGGGGTGACCTTGGCATGTCGTTCCTGCAAGGCAAGCCAGTCGTAACCCTGCTGGGCGAAGCGTTGCCCAACACCGTCATCCTCACTGTGGTGTCGCTCACTGCGGCGTATGCGTTCGGCATCGTGGCCGGCGCTTTCCTGGCGTTCCGGCGGGGCAGCGTCGTGGAGGCGGTTGCGATCCCGGCGGCGCTCACCACGCGGGCCGCGCCAGAGTTCTGGCTGGGCATGTTGCTATTGGCGGCGCTGGCGTTCCAGGGTGGCCTGTTCCCGACCGGCGGCGCGCTCAGCCCGGGCAAAGAGGCTGGGAGCTTCGGCTCCAGCCTCCTGTCGGCGGACTACTGGTGGCACCTCGCCTTGCCGGCGCTGACCCTCATGCTGTACCTGCAAGGGCTGCCGCTGCTGCTGATGCGGGCCACCATGCTGGAGGTGCTGAACGACGAGTTCATCGTCATGGCCCGCATGAAGGGGTTGTCGCGTTGGTCCATCGTCATGCGCCATGCCGCCCGCAATGCGCTGCTGCCGGTGGCGACGGCGTTTGCGTTGGGCCTTGGCGCCAGCATCGGCGGCAACGTGGTGGTGGAAACCGTGTTCGCCTGGCCCGGCATTGGCCGAGTGCTGGTGCAGGCGGTGCAAAGTGCGGACTACCCCTTGGCGCAGGGCGCTTTCATCATAATCGCGGCGGTGCTGGTCACGATGAACACCGTGGCAGACCTGGCCTACGCGGCGCTGGACCCGCGCGTGTCGGTGGGACGGTGATCCGCTTTTTCCGGAGCGAGCCATTCGCCGTCGCGGGCGCGGCGACCTATGCGCTCATCGCCTTCGTTGCGCTGTTCGCAGACCGGCTGGCGCCGCACGACCCCCGCGCTATCCTCCGCGTGGGCGCACGGGTTGCGCGTTACCTGCCCATGTCGGAGGCGCACTGGCTCGGCACCACGGCCAGCGGGCGGGATGTGTTGAGCCAGCTCATTTTCGGCACGCGCTCGGCGTTGCAAGTCGGCCTTACGGCGGCGCTGGCGGTGGTGGCCATCGGCACCGTGCTGGGCCTGCTGTCGGGCTACCTGGGCGGCTGGGTGGACCGGATCGTGACGTTCCTGGCGGATGTGGTGCTGGGCCTGCCCTTCCTGCCGTTCATGCTGGTGCTGGCCGCGCTCACCCGGCCCGGCACCGGCGTCGTGGTGTTCAGCGTGGCCGCGCTGCTGTGGCCCAACACAGCCCGGGTGATCCGGGCGCAGGTCCTGAGCCTGCGCGAGCGCGCCTGGGTTGAGGCGGCGCGGGTCACGGGCTGCTCCACCCCGCGCATCATGTTCGTGCATGTCCTGCCCCAAGTGCTGCCGCTTGCGGCGCTTTACGGGTCCGTGGCCATCGGATGGGCTATCCTGGCCGAAGCCTCGGCCAGCTTCCTCGGTTTCGGGGACCCGGCCACCGTGAGCTGGGGTGTCATGCTGCAAGACGCCTACGCCAACCAGGCGCTATCTCGCGGCGCATGGAATTGGTTCGGCCCGCCCGGCGCCGCGATCATGGCCATGGTGCTGGCCGGGTTCCTGATCTCGCGTGGGTCGGAAAAGCTGCTGTTCCCCAAGCTCGCCGACGCATGAACCTGTTGGAGATCAGGGGCTTGCACGTGTCGTTCGCCACCAGCCTTGGCCCGGTGCGCGCCGTGGATGGCGTGGACCTCAGCATCCCCGCCGGCTCCATCACTGGGCTGGTGGGCGAAAGCGGCTGCGGCAAGTCCACGCTGGGCCGGGCGCTCATGGGAGTGCTTCCGGACCGTGGCCGCATCACCGCGGGGTCTGTGGTGTTCGAAGGGCAAGACCTCCTGCCAATGCCCGAGCGGGCGCGCCGGGTGATCCGCTGGCGCCGCATGGCCTTCATCCCGCAAACCGCCATGAACGCGCTGGACCCGGTGCAGCGCGTCGGCACGCAGATGGCCGAGGTGCTGACGGAGCGGGGCGGCATGAGCCGGGCCAACGCCGCCGCTCGTGCAGCCGAGCTGTTCCGCCTTGTGGGCCTCGACCCGGCGCGCCTGGCCGGCTACCCGCACCAGTTCAGCGGCGGCATGAGGCAGCGCGCCTCCATTGCGCTGGCGCTTGCGTTGCAGCCCAGCCTGGTGATCGCGGACGAGCCGGTGACGGCGCTGGACGTGATCGTGCAGCGCCAGGTGTTGGACGTGCTGCGGGACCTGCAAGCGCGCCTTGGACTGTCCATGATCCTGGTCACGCACGACATGGCTGTCGTGGCCTATGCGTGCGACCGGGTAGCGGTGATGTATGCCGGGCTGGTGGTGGAGGCCGGGCCGGTGGCGACTGTCCTCGAACAGCCGTTGCACCCCTACACCATGGGGCTGAGCCACGCGTTCCCGGACGTGCACGACAGCGCGATGCGGCTAGCGCCGATCGAAGGCTCGCCGCCATCGCTGCTGCATCCGCCGCCGGGCTGTCGCTTCGCGCCACGCTGTCCGTTCGCCGACACGCGCTGCCATGCTGAGCCGCCGCCGCTGCGCCCGTTCGGCGGGGACCACGGCGTGGCGTGCTGGCACGCGGAGGACGCCTCCACCTTGCGCGCCCGCGCCGCGGACCCGGCGACGTGGGCGGCGTTGGGCATGCTGGCGTGACGGCGCTGCTGGAGGCGGTGGGATTGCAAAAAACCTTCCGCAGCCGCGGGCGGGCGGTCCATGCGGTAGCGGGCGTGAGCTTGGCCGTGCGGTCGGGCGAGGCGGTGGGCATCGTGGGTGAGTCCGGCTGTGGCAAGACCACGACGGCGCGGATGCTGCTGCGCTTAGAGGAGCCTTCCAGCGGGCAAATCCTGTTCGACGGCGCAGATATCACGGCGCTGCGCGGCCGGGCGCTGCGCCCGTTCCGGTCCCGGGCGCAGTTGGTGTTCCAGAACCCGTTCGAGGCGCTGAATCCTCGTTTTTCCATCCGCCGTTCGCTGGCGGAGCCACTGGGTAACTTCGACGTGCCGGCCCGCGAGCATGAGGGCCGCATCCACGACGCCTTGGCCCATGTGCGCCTGACGCCTCCCGCCGCCTGGCTGGACCGGCGGCCGCATGAGCTGTCCGGCGGGCAGTTGCAGCGCGTCGTGCTGGCGCGCGCCCTGATTTGTAGGCCGCGGCTGATCGTGGCCGACGAGCCGGTGTCCATGCTGGACGTGTCGGTGCGGGCTGGCATCCTGAACCTGCTGCGCGAGGCCCGGGACAGCCTGGGCCTGGCCGCCATCTATATCAGCCATGACCTCGCGCTCATCCGTTATGTGTGCGAACGCACGGTCGTGATGTACCTGGGCCGCGTGGTGGAGGAAGGTCCGACCGCCGCGCTGATCGCAAGTCCTGCCCACCCTTACACCCGGGCGCTGGTGGCGGCGGTGCCGGTCGCGCATGTGGACCAGGACCGCGCGGCGCTACCCATCCGCGGCAGCCCGTCCGACGCGCCGCCTGCCGAGCCGGGCTGCCCGTTCCGGGACCGTTGCCCCCACGCCTTCGCCCGCTGCGCCACCGACACGCCCCTGTTGCAGGACGTGGGGCCGGGACGCCGCGCCGCGTGCCACCTTCAAGGAGCCTTGCCATGAGCTGCGACCCGGTCACGCTGGAGATCATCCGCGGCGCGATCCGCGCGGCGCAAAGCGAGATGGAGGCGCTGCTGGAGCGCACTGCCATCTCTGCCTTCATACGCGAGAAGAAGGACTTCTACACCGCCCTCTTTGATGCCGAGGGCGTCATGGCGGTCGGCTCCAACGTGCCCATTTTCGGCGACATCTGCAGCCCGGTGTTCGAGCGCTTCCCCATCGAGACGATCCGGGAAGGGGACCTATACTGGTATAACGACTGCTACGGCAGCCGGGGTGCCGTGTCCCACTCCAACGACCAGGTGTTCCTGGCGCCGGTGTTCCATGAAGGCCGGCGCTGCGCTTTCGTGATGGGTTGGGCACACTTCTCGGATATCGGCGGCCTACGCCCCGGCTCCATCTCGCCCGATGCGACCGATATTTTCCAGGAGGGCATCATAATCCCGCCCACCAAGCTCGTGGACCAGGGCGTGACCAACCAGGCCACGCTGGAGATTTTCTACCGTAACTCCCGCTACCCCGCGACGTGCCAGGGGGACACGCGGGCCTTGATGGCGAGCGTGGGCTTGGGCGTGCGGCGCATGGCCGAGATCGCCGCCTGCTTCTCGACGCCCATGCTGGCCGACGCACTGGCGCAGCTTCTGGCCCGCACGGAGGCGCTGGTGCGCCGCAAGTTGCGCGAAACCTTCCCCGTGGGCACGCACCGCTTCACGGACGCGATTGACAGCGACGGCCATGGCACCGGCCCCGTGCACATCCGCTTCGCGCTGACCCGCACGGCGGATGACCGCTTCATCTTCGACGCCAGTGACACGGACGACCAGACGCCCGGGCCGGTCAACTACCTGATGAACCGGGACGTGCCGGGCACCGCGTTCGCGCTGTACTTCCTGGGCGGGGACCCGTCGCAGGTGTGCAATGCCGGAGGCGCACGGGCGTTCGACGAGGTAATCCTGCGGGAGGGCTCCCTGTTGCGCCCCCGCTTCCCTGCGCCGCTGGGGATGCGCGGCATGACCATGATGCGGGTGCTGGCGGCGCTCAACGGCCTTATCAACGTGGCGGGCACCCCGGCGCCTGCGGCCCATGCGGCCTACGTGATCCTGCTGATGCGCGGCATGGCCGAGGGGCGGCCGTTCCTGCTGTCGGACGGCTTAGGCGTCGGCTACGGCGCACGGCCCAACGCGGACGGCATTGATGCCGTGTACTTCGTGGCGCAGGAAAACTACCCGGTCGAGTTCCTGGAGCTGGGCTACCCCGTGCGCCTACTGCGCTACGCCATCAACCGGGACAGCGGCGGGCCGGGCATGTTCCGCGGCGGGTGCGGCATCGTGCGGGAGTACGAGGTCATGGCGGACCACGCCGTGCTGGCCGTGCGGATTGACGGCGTGCTGAACCCGCCCTGGGGGACCGATGGCGGCAAGTCCGGCGGCGCGCCGCGCGCGGTGGTGAACCCGGGCCGCAACAGCGAGCGCGTGCTGGAGCCATTGTCGGACGGCAACGCCCTGGCGCGCGGCAACGTGCTTCTGATCGAAACAGGCGGCGGCGGGGGCCGTGGCCACCCGTACGACCGGCCCGCCACGCTGGTGCTGCGCGACGTGTCGGAGGGCTACGTGTCCATGGATGCGGCACGGCGCGAGTATGGCGTGGTGATCGAAGACGGGGCGCTCGACATGGCGGCGACCGAGGCCGTGCGCGCCGACCGCCCGGCGGCGGACGCCTTCCACCGCCGGGCGTATGTCCATGCCTTCGCCTGACTACGTCCTCCGGCCGCTGGCCGTCGCCATAGACATTGGCGGCACCTTCACGGACGTGATGCTGCAGGACAGCCGGACCGGGCAGGCATGGCGCGCCAAGACGCCAAGCCACCCGGCAGACCCAAGCGTCGCCTTCATGGCGGCGCTGGCGGAGGTGCTGGCCCAGGCGGGCGCGCACCCGCACGAGGTCGGCCGGGTGCTGCACGGGACGACCGTCGCCACCAACCTGATCCTGGAAGGGAAGGGGGCGGACACGGCGCTGCTCACGACTGCCGGCTTCCGGCACGTGCTGGATATCGGGCGGCAGGACATCCCCCGCCGGGCTAACCTGTATGCGTGGCAAAAGCCGCGCCGCCCGGTGCCGGCGTCGCGCGTGTTCGAGGCGACGGAGCGTGTCGCTGCCGGCGGCGCGGTGCTTGTCCCGCTCGATGAGGACAGCGTGCTGGCCGCCGCTGCGGACTGCCGGCGGCTCGGGGTGGCGGCGGTGGCGGTGTGCTTCCTGCACAGCTTCGCCAACCCATCGCACGAACAGCGCGCGGCTGACCTGTTGCGTGACGCCCTGCCCGGCGTCGCCGTCACGGCGTCCGTGGATGTGCTGCCGGTGGTGCGCGAGTACGAGCGCAGCCTCGCCACCATCCTGAATGCGTCTGTCATGCCGGCCGTGTCCACCTATGTCGGGCGGCTGGCGGAGCGGTTGCAGGCGGAGGGCATGCATGCGCCGCTGCTGCTGATGCAAAGCAACGGGGGCGTGGCGGGCGTCGCGACCATCCGCCGCGCGCCGGCCGTCACTGCCTTGTCCGGCCCGGCTGCAGGCGTCGTGGGCGCACGGGAGGCGGCGCGGGCAGCGGGCGTCCAGGACCTCATCACCGTGGACATCGGCGGCACCAGCGCGGACATCTGCTTGATCCACCAGGGCCGGATTGGCCTCACGCAGCAGGGCCGCGTGGGCGAGTGGCCGTTGCCGCTGCCGATGGTGGACATGGTGACGGTCGGCGCTGGCGGCGGCTCCATCGCGCGCGTCACCGATGGGGCGTTGTCGGTCGGGCCAGCCAGCGCAGGCGCCGTGCCCGGCCCAGCCTGCTACGGGCGCGGCGGCACGCTGGCGACGGTCACGGACGCCCACGTCGTGCTAGGCCACCTGCCCACGGCGCTGCTCGGTGGCCGCATGGCGCTGGACCCGGTTTTGGCCGCCGAGGCGGTGCGGCTGCAAGTGGCGGAGCCACTGGGCCTCGACCTCCATACGGCGGCGCGCGGCATCCTGGCCATTGCGGACAGTAATATGGTGGGCGCGATCCGGGTGGTGTCCGTCGAGCGCGGGCACGACCCGCGAGACTTCGTGCTGATGCCGTTCGGCGGCGCAGGGCCGTTGCACGGGGTGGCGCTGGCGGAGCTGTTGGGGGCCAGCGCCGTGCTGGTTCCACCGGCGCCGGGCGTGCTGTGTGCCGAAGGGCTGCTGGTGGCTGACCTCAAGGCGGAGTTCCACCTTACCGTGCCACGTGCGGGCGAACCGGATGCGGCAGCCGCCAACGTGCTGGTGACAACGCTCCGTGCTGAGGCGGAAACGTGGCTCGACGGTGAGCAGGTGCCACAGGCGGACCGTATGGTGGAGGCGGTTGCGCTGATGCGCTACGAGGGTCAGGGCGGCGAACTGGCGGTTCCGTGGGTGGGCGAGGCTGGGGCGGCGGTCCTGGCGTTCCACGCGGCTCACGTAGCGCTCTATGGCTTTTCCCTGGATGCAGCGGTGGAGCTTGTCACGTTGCGGGTCGAGGCGGCGGGCCGGACGCCAGCGCCGGCTACCCCACACCTCGACCCCGCGCCAATGCCGGCATCAATCGGGCGCAGCCTCGTGCACTTCGCCGGAGGGGGGCAGAACACGCCCGTGCTGGCACGCGGTGGGCTAGGGGCCGGACTGACGTTTGATGGCCCAGTGATCATAACCCAGCTCGACGCGACCACCCTCGTTCCGCCGGGCTGGCGAGTGGAGGTCCGGGCGGCCGGGTCCATGATGCTGCGGCGACAGGCCGCAGTATGAAACACTTCACCGAGGCTGTTAGCTCGATTGACCAAGGCCTGAAAGTCTGCCCGCGCCGTGAACAAAACATGCCTTTTCGCGCCGTAGTGTCAGGCCCGGCGCACGTTGGTAAACAATGGCAGGCCCGACAACACGCCCGTCAGATCGCGCCGGTAGGCCGACGGCGGGAAGTATTGTCCGCACGGCATGTAGGCGCCCACTTCGAGCGCGCGGGCCTGGATGCGTGCGGCGACCGCCTGCTGCGCCGCCAAGCCGGGGGCGGCGAACCACTCGCTACGCATCGCCTCCAGCGGCGCGTCCTCCAGCCAGCTCGGCACGCCCGCACGGCCGTTGCCCCGTGTTGCCAAGTGGTAAGCGGGCGAAAGATGGTCCAGCCCTCCGGAGAAGATGCCGAACATGCTCCAGCCGCCCTGGTCTATCGGTTTCTGGCTCAGGATGCGCTGGTTCACCGTGCCCCAGTCGGTGGCGACGTAGTCCACGTTCATGCCGAGTT
>CAXTCN010000180.1:0-9365 GCA_964242575.1 uncultured Acetobacteraceae bacterium
TCGCAGAACCACATGGGTGTGAGGAATACTGCCGCGCTAGCGGCTTAGTTCAATTCGATTTGCACGCTATGATTGCACGCAATGGCCTACTCAGACTAGTTTCGAAACGGAATCAGCAGTTCCCGACCGAAATCGTCTGGATCTGGCCCGTGTTCTCGTTTCTTACCGTACGTTTCCGTAGCGATGGGCCTTCTGACCCAACCAGCGCCTGCATCCCCGATTTTCGGGTTGGCGCTTCCAACCTTGGATGCCCAATGCGCCTCCCGTGCCGTCCATCCACAAAGGCGGCTAGACTTTCCTCGGCAAGTTTGCCGTTATCAGGAATACGGGAGGGGCCGCGCTTGCCGAAGCTGGTTTCCAGCCTGGGAGCCGCCCGACTGCGCGTGGCAAAGAGGACCGGCTTGCATGGCGAAGCGACCCAACATTGCAGGCGAGGCCAGCGAACAAGAACCTCTTCTAGCTTTGGTAGGGAGCCGCATAAGGGCGGCACGGCTGCGCGCTAAACTCAAACAATCGGAGCTGGCAACGGCCATCGGAACAGGACAGTCCTACATCGTCGGCGTCGAGGCAGGCGAGACCAACATCACGTTGAAAACCCTAGCTCGTGTCGCCGCAGCGTTGGAGATCTCTCCTTTGGCATTGCTGGTGGACGTAGAGCAGCCAGCAACAGGTATGGGCAAAGGGACGGCTGCCCAACTCGGCCAGTTGCTCTCCGCGGCGGCACAGGAGAGTGACCGCGTGGCCGATTTCCTGCGACAAGCGCACGCGCTGGTTGCAGGAGAAAAGGACGGGGCTGGGTCTGATACCCCCTCCTAAGCACGGCGGTATCACATTTACCCAATGTAAACTCTAGAATATTGAACTGAACGTGTGCTAGATCATCTCTGACTAATGCGTCAGGGAGATCGTGGTGCAACCACGTATTGGAAGCCGCTTAGCCTCGGGTGCTCCTTTTAGGACATTGAGCCAGGTTCGGCTGCAACCCACAAGCCGCCCTGGAAATCTCTGGTGCGCGATCTTCCCTCGCCAGCAGAAAACCCAAACCCGGAATGGGCACACCCTTACCGGGAGGGTGGTTGCGTGAGCGCGACCGCCCTGGGCCTTGCCGCCGTCCTGGCGCTCGCCAGCGATCCACGGTGCGGCGCCGCGCCGGCAGGCAGCGAGTTCGCGTCACGCCTTGGCGCCATCGCCATCCATGAAAGCGGCGGCGATCCCCTCATCATCGGCGTCAACGCCGACCGCACCCGTGGCTTGCCTGCCGCTGCGATCCGCTCCGCGACGGCGCAAGAGGCCGCGGCGCGGGCGGCTGCCCTGGTCGCGCAAGGCCGGTCCATTGACCTTGGCCTCATGCAGGTCAACTCCGGCCAGCTCGCCCGCCACGGCCTGACCGTGGAAACCGCATTCGACGCCTGCCGCAACATGGCGGCCGGTGCCGATCACTATGCAGCCGACGTGCAAGCGGTCTGGACCCTCGCCCATCGGCGCTACAACACCGGCAGCACCGAACGCGGCGCTGCCTATGCAGCCAGCGTCGAACAGGTCCTGAAACGCGTGCGGACGCGGCAATCAGGGCTGCCCGCATCCCCCACCCCGCTTACCCCCGCGTCCCAGCAGCCTCCTGCCCCGCCGCCCTGCGCGCCGGTTTGGGACGCCTGGGCGCTCGCGCAGTGCAGTGTGCGGCAGGCAGTGCCTCCCGCACCGTCACCGGCGGACGGCTCCCCGGTCGTCCCCGTCATCACCGCCACCCTTGGAGAAGCCGATGCTGCCACTTCCCCCTAAGCCCGCCAGCATGGCGCGGCTCATGTTCACCGCGCTGGCGCTCACGTTCGTCACCATAGGGCTGGCGCACGCCCAAGGCGCCGACCCCCTTGGCGTGTCCTCGGTCAAGGATGCCGTGATCGCCACGTTCAAGGTGCTCGCCGGCATCGGCATCGTGTGGGGCTTCCTGCGCATGATGTCCGGGCGTCACACCGTCGAGGGCCTGGTCACGATGGCGGTGGGCGCGCTGGGCATCGCCAAGGCGGATACCATTGCGTCCCTGCTGGGCATCGCCTAGCCCATGTTCGAGCAGGACGAACCGCTGGAGGCGGAGGAGTTCGACATGGCGGCCACCCGGCCGCCCATGACCCTGGGGCTGCCGCACACCCTGTCGATCTCCCTGATTACCGCCGCCCTGATGTTCTTCCTGCTCTACAGCACCGGCAACCAGGTCAACGACGCGATTGCCGACGTTCTGGTGGTCGGCCTGATCGGCATGATCTGGTCGGCCGCCAAAGTCCTGCTCCGCACCGACTACCACGGCTGGGACAACTTCATCGCCTGGGTTCGGCTGGACGCCCGGTGCCTCGACACGGCGGAGTGGGGCGGCGCGCGGCTGGCGTCGCTCCCGCTCCGCTCCGCTTACCGGGCTGAGGTGTCCGACCATGCGGATTGAGCGCATTGCGGACCTGCTCGGCTACGCCGGGGGCATGGAGCGCGCCAGCGACCAGTTCTTCCCCTACGTAGACCACATCGGCCCGGCGACGCTGCTGCTGTCCGATGATTCGGTCATGGGCGTGCTGCGCATGCCGGGCGCCCCGTTCTCGCTGGTGATGAACGGGGAGCGCAACGGCCACAAGCGCCGGTTGGTGGCGTTCCTCAACGCCGTCGCCGACGAGAACGTGGAAGTCCACATCCACCTGGTGAAGCACGACGCCACGCTGCCGCCGGCCAGCCATGGCAGCGCGTCGGCCCCCTACGCCCAGCGCCTGCTGGATGACTACCACGCCAGCATCCAGGACGACCTGGCCGTGCTGGACTGGTTCCTCACCGTCCGCGTGAAGCCGCGCAAGGCGCCGTTCGCCAGCGTCACCGACAAGGCGCGCGACGCGCTGGCCAGGATCGGGATCGGCCGCGCATCCCGCGCCGCCGACCCGCAGCTGGAAGTGCAGTTGGAGGACGCGATGCGCCTGGCGCTCGGCGTCCTCCAGCCGTTCGGCCCGGTGCGGCTCGGCACGCGCATCGAGCGCGACCCCGTCACGGGCGAGGAGGCGCTGGCGTTCTCGGAGATTGCCGAGTTCCTCTACCTGCTGCGCACGACGCAGTTCTCCCCGCAGCCGCTGGCCGACGTGTGCGGCTTCCTGGGCGCCGGGATCGCGGCGGTGGACGTGACCGCGGTGGCCCGCAAGCGGATGCTGCGCATCGACCACGCGGCCGGGGGCAGCGCCGCGTCGCAGACCTGGGCCGCGGTGCTGGGCTTGTTGACCTACCCGCGCCGCCTCGACCCGTCGCGGCTGGACGATCTCCTGGCGCTGCCGGGCCGCTTCGTGATGACGGCGGCGATGCGCTTCCAGTCGCGCGCCGAGGCGCAGGATAGCCTTGCCCTGCTGCAACGCCAGCTCGTCTCCGGCAACAGCCGCGCCGTGTCCGACACGGTAGCCCTGGACGACGCCATCGACGCCGTGGCCGGGGGCCGTGCGGAAAGCGGCGTCAGCCGCTGGTCGCTGGTGCTGCACGGCGCCACGCCCGCGGAGGTGGACCGGCTGGTGTCGGCCGCGCGCAACGTCGTCGCCAACTCCGGGGCCAAGGTCGGGCCGGAGGGCAAGGGGATGCTGAGCGCCTTCCTGGCGCAGCTCCCCGGCGCCCCGCTGTCCACCTGGATCAGGCCGGCGCGGTGCAGCACCAAGCAGGTGGCCGTGCTGGCGACGCTGGCCGGCCACCCGCGTGGCCCGGCCAAGGCGCGCTGGGACCACCACCTGTTCCGCCTCGTGTCGCCGGCCGGCACCGCCTACGACCACGACCTGTTCGTGGGCGACGTGGGGCACAACTTCATCGGCGGGCCGAACGGCGGCGGCAAGACGGTCAAGCTGGGGATGTGCATCGCCGCCCTCGACGGCCCGGTCAGCCGCAAGGGCGGCACGCAGATCGTCCTGGACGTGGACGAGAGCAACCACAACACCGTCCTCGCCCTGGGCGGGCGCTAC
Source organism: uncultured Acetobacteraceae bacterium (assembly GCA_964242575.1). GTDB lineage: Bacteria > Pseudomonadota > Alphaproteobacteria > Acetobacterales > Acetobacteraceae > JANPPS01. Next base: position 3,963 of record CAXTCN010000180.1, read on the forward strand.
TCCACCCTGCAGATCGGGCGGTCCGGCATCGCCCCCCTGCGCGGCCTGCCTGACACGCCGCGCGTGCGCGCTCTCCTGCGCGATCTGGTGGCGGGCCTCGTGCAGACGGACGGGGCGCCCCCGCCCAACAAGGCGGAGCGCGACGGCATCCGCCAGGGCGTGGACTTCGTGATGGGGGAGATGGAGCCGCACGAACGCAGCTTCGCCACCGTCCGGTCCTTCATGGGCTTCGAGGAGCACGGCGCGGGCGAGCGGCTGGAGCCGTGGTGCCGGGATGGCGAGCTGGGCTGGGTGTTCGACGGCGACGAGCACCGGGTGGACTTCAACACCCGCCTGGTCGGCGTAGACCTGACCGCGGTGATGAACGACGCGCGCATCATGCCGCCGGTCGCGCTCACGCTGCTGTGGATGGCGTCCGACGTGATGGACGGCCGCCGCGTGGTGATCTGGTGCGAGGAGGCGCCGGCCTACATGCCGACGCCCGCGTTTGCCAAGCCGTTCAAGGGCATCGCGCTGCGGGCGCGCAAGCGCAACGCCTCGTTCAACGCCATCGCGCAGCAGCCAAGCGACATGCTGGAGAACGAGGCCGGGCACGCGCTCATCAAGCAGGCCCGGCAGATGATCCTGTTCCGGAACGACAAGGCGGTGGAGGCCGATTACCGCCGAGGCCTCGGCTGCACGCCGGCGGAGTTCCACGCCGTGCGGGAGGGCATGTTCGCCCTGCCCTACCACTCCGTGCTCATCAAGCGGCAGGACGGGCAAAGCGGGCTGTGGCGCTTCGACCTGTCGGGGCTGCCGGAGCACCTGAACATCCTGTCCGGCACGCCATCGCGGGTGCGCCTGCTGCGCGGCTGCCTCGACCGCTACGAGGGCGACACCCCCCAGGCGCTCGCCGAGTTCCAACGCCGCATCCATGAAACCGCGGCCTAGCAAGGAGACCCACCCATGAAGCGCATCCTACTCGCGTCCGCCGTCTTCCTTAGCCTTGGCATGGCTATCCCGGCGAACGCGGTCCTGCCGGTCACGGATTACGCCAGCATCATGGCCCGAGCCGCCGAAGCAACTAAGTCGCTCGCGCAGATGAAGCAGCAGTATGACGTGATGAGGCAGCAGTACGACCAGCTCGTGCAAACCTACAACGCCCTAAGCCACCCCAACCAGGTGCTTGGCATCGCCAAGGGTTTGGCGCAGCAGCAGATGCAATCCCCTGGGTCCACGCCCAGCAGCATCCCCGGCCTGTCATTCGGCTCCCAGCTTTCGGCCGGGGCTAACCGGTTCCTCAACCAGAACCGCTTCGCTACCACGCAAGACAACGACTTCGCTGCCTTGGAGATGCGCCGCCGGGAACAGGCAACGGCCAACATCCAGGCTGAGGCGCAAGCCGGAATGGAGCGGGCGGAAGAACGTATCGCCTACCTCAACCAGTTGCAGCAAAGCATCCAGGACCAGCCGGACGTGACCGCGGTGGCGGCTGTCGAAGCGCGCATCGGCAGCGAGCACCTGTTCTTGCAGAACGAGGCCAACAACGTCGCCCGCCTCTCGCTTATCCAGCAAACGGCAACGCGGGTGGATCAGCAGCGCGCCGAACAGGCTAGGCGCAAGGAAGCCGAAGAGTGGCGCATCCGCGCTGCCGCACGCGCCTTCGATGACGAGTGAGGGCTATGCAAAGGACCATGCGCCGCCGTCTGGCGGCCACCCTCCTGGGCAGCTTCGGCCTGCTGCTGGGTGGCGCCCTCTCCACCGCGCACGGCCAGTCCAGGCCCTTGCACGATATCCCCTGGTATATGGCGAACCCGGCTGCCCGTGCGGCCACGATCAACCTGTGCCGCACCGATCACCGCTTTGCCCGCGACGTGGACTGCCTCAACGCGGAAACGGCGGAGGATCGACTATATGGCCAGCGCGCTGCCAAGGCCGGGCAGTTGCCCCAAGGGCAGTCGCGGTCCTCTGTATTCGATGACGATCTGCTGTCGCCGCAGTACTGGGCAGATAATCGTCTAGTGCGTCTTGGTGCATTGGTGTCGTGCAAAAAGCCCGTCACCATTTACCCACCAGACGTATGCGCCGCTATACAACGAGGCGATGCCCTCGACGCCACCAGGCGGGGGCAGCGATGAACAGCACCAACATCATCGGCATTAGCTACGAGGCTATTGCCTCTACCCGCATTGACCAGCTCAAGGTGGCAATGGATGCGATAATTGCGGCCGAGCTGCAATTCGTGGTGCCCATCCTCAAGTCGCTGCTGGTCATGTTCGTGGTGCGTCAGTTCACGCTCACCTGGACCGGCAACATGACGGTGGAGAAGTTCGTCGGCTCCTCCGTTCGCGCCGCCGTCATCGTGTTCCTCATTTCTCATTCCGGGTCGTTCGCCCAATACGTGCGCGATCCGATTTTCGACAAAATACCGCAAGCGATCAGCAGCACCATTCTGGCCTCTGCTGGGGTGCAGACCAACAGCGGCACTACAATCGCGCAGCAATTTGATAGGGCATCAGCCGCTGCCGAAGCCGTAACCGCTGCCATCGTCGCCCGCCAAACCAGCTTCTCCATTCCCTCCCTGGTGAACTACCTAAGCGCTCAATTCGCCAACAGCGGCATTCAGTTCCTGCTCGCGTGCATTGCCGGCATCTGGCTGCTCGGTCAGTCACTGTTAGCCATCATCCTGTGCTTCGGGCCGTTCCTGCTCGTGTTCGAGCTATTCGACCGCACCCGCGGCTGGGTGGACCAGTGGATTGGCAAGCTGGTCGGCATGACCTGCTTCGGCATCGGCACCTCCATCCTGCTTGGTATCCAAATGACGGGCCTGCGGAACATGCTGCGCGCCGCCAACGACAACCTGCCCACGGGCGGACCGGAAGCCGTCGCCGTGCTGATGCGGGTCGGCTGCAACATCGTGCTCGACCTGTTCACGATGGTCTCGCTGCCGGCGATTTGCGCTTACGGCTCGGGCGTGGCCGCCGTCCTCGCCGCCCCCTCCGCGATGCTCGCGCTTCGGGGCGGCGCTGCCATGGCCTCCGGCGCCCGCGGCATTGCGGCAGACGCGGCCCGCAGCCGTGCGGGCGGGGGTTCCACCAATTCCATCAACCGCAAATAGGGGTGCTTCCATGCGCCGCTCTCTCGCCCTCCTGCTGGTCCTCGTCGCCGCCGGTTGCACGTCCAGCCACACGCTGGCGACCTGCAAGGGGCCGCTCGTCGCGCTCAACGCGCCGCACTGGCAGCCGAGCGCTGCCGAGATGGTCGCGCTGGAAAAAGCCTGCCCGGAGGACCGCTGATGCCCGATCCCCACGCCGACCTGCGCCAGCAACTGGACGAACGCGCCGCGGCGGTGCGCAAGCAGCACGCCGCCGCCGTCCGCAGCCAACGCCGCACCGGGCAGGCCAAGAACCTGGCCATAGGGGCGCTCGGCATCGGCTTGGCCTGGGCCGTGTTCAACAACAACCGCCTTGCCCAGCTCGCGGCCACACGGGACACGGTTTACGCCACCATCCAGCCAAACGGCGAGGTCATCAGCAGCATCCACTATAGCGAGCTGCCCCCTGCCGCTAAGCAGGAAGAAGCCGTGCAGAACGCGCTCTGGACCTATGTCCAGGCGCGGGACTGCTACGGCAGCAGCAGCTTCACCCGGCAAGCCTACATCGCCCAAGCGATGTCCGAGGAACGGGTCGGCCGGCAGGTCCGCGCCGCGTTCATCCTCGCCAACCCGCTCGCGCCGCAGCGCGTCTATGGCGAGAAGGGCATCACCGTGCAATGCGAGCTGGTGGACCCTCCGACCCCCGTGGGGGACGACGGCAATCAGTACCTGTTCCGCTTCCGCCGCTGGGAGGATGATGGGCGCACCACGGGCGCAGCCATGGCGACGGCTCCGGTATACAGCGCCACGGTGCGCTACCGCACCGGCATCTACCCCACGGATGACAAGCGCCGGGCCTGGCTGGACCGGACCACGTTCAACGCCCCCGGCGTCCAGGTGCTCGACTACCCCGGCGCCAAGCCGGAGAACGCCCGCCCGCCGGCCAAACCCGCTCGCACCGCTGAGGCACGTCCATGACCCTTCGCACCCTCCTGGCTGCGGCGACGATGCTGCACGCGGTCCCCGCCCTTGCCGCCATCGATCCGCCGGCCGCCAGCAGCCTCGATCAGCGGATGCGCGTCGTTCCCTACAGCCGCAGCAACCCGGTGCAGCTCTACGCCGCGCCCGGCGCGTCGCTTCGCATCCAGCTCGGCGCCGATGAAGAGGTTGTGCAGATCGTGGTGTCCGATCAGGCCACCATCACGCCCGAAGAGGAAGCGCCGGGAGCTGGTGCCGCCACGACGGTCAGCTCCACGCTTGGCTCGCCGCCCGCGCAACGCGGTCCTTCGTCCTGTGATCCCAACCTGTGCCGTTCCGTAGCCGGCAACTTCGTTTACCTCAAGCCGCTGCGCGTTCTCGACCCGCAACCCTTGTTCATCCAGACCAAGCGGTGCGCGGCCGACACCGGCAAGTGCGAGATGGTGCCCTACACCTTCGAGCTGCTGACAAAGGCCGGTGATCCCAAGATGACGGCAGGTGCCGCGGCCTGGGATGTGACCTTCACCTACCCGGATCGCGACCGTGCTGCCCGCCTGGCCGAACAGCGCAAGGCGTATGCGGCGCGGCTTGCCGCGTGGCGCGAACGTCAGGCCATGCGCCCGCTGGCTCCGGCCGCCCCCACCGTGGCCGCCAACTGGCGGTATGCCTACCGGGGCAGCAAGGCGGTGGAACCCGACGATGCCTGGGACGACGGGCGCACCACGTTCCTGCGCTTCAACGGCAACCGCCGCGTGCCCAACGTGTATCGCCGGACGCCCGACGGGCAGGTGGGCATCCCGGCCTATGCGGCCGAGCCGGATGCCGGCGGGACCGTGCTGCGCATCGCCCGCACGGAAACCAAGTGGTTCCTGTGGTACGGCGACGCCGCCGGGTGCCTGTTCAATGTCGGGCCGGACCCGGACGGCAAGGCGGCGGCCACGGTCGCCAGCGCCGCCCCGTTGGGGGCGCGGCCATGAGGAGCCTGTTCAACGACCACGATGCCGGCCCGGCGCCGGCCGCGGAAGCCGTGGCGCCGCGCGGCTGGGACGGGATGCGCGGCGGCGCCAAGCTGGCGCTGGGCGGGGTGGTCGTGGCCGGCCTCATCGCCGCCGTGGTGCTGCCGGGCATGGGGCAGCGCGCCGCGCCGCAGTTGCAGAACCAGGAACCGCGCCCCCAGGCCAGGATCAACGAGTATGAGCCGCCGGCCAGCCGGGACTACTTGCAGGAGGCGGCCAAGGCGGCGGGCCTCGGCGCCCTCACGGGCAGCACGCCGGCCCCTGGCCGCCGTCGCGCCGTCCCCACGGAAATGGCCCTGTTCGCCGTTCCGGTGCAGTCCGCGGCGGCGGCCGGGG
>CAXTCN010000181.1:0-9317 GCA_964242575.1 uncultured Acetobacteraceae bacterium
GGTTCTCGCCGACATCCTCAACCACATGCCCGTCGCTTGATGCGAAAGCCCTGGGCGCCCGTGCCGGTCCTGGTCAAGAACGAGATGATCTGGGTGGTGGGCACCGCGAGGACGTCCACCAAATGGTCGGTATCCCCGGCCACCAGGTTCGACGCCTTGGTGGAGATATACGCCTGTGCCCCGTCCGCGGAGAACCCAACGGTGAGCGTCTCGTCGTTGGGCTGCACCAGTCCGACCGATTTGAAGCTCGCGATTTTGCTGGTGGAGGGTTGCTTGAAGAACACGTCCCGGACATCATTGGTGTCCCGTGCCACCAGGTTGCTGGCGCTGGATACGAAGCTCACGATGTCCGAACCGGGCACGGCGGATGCGAACCCGGAGCCGCCATTGGCCTGCTCGTTGCTCGCGCCGGTGCTGAGGCGGGTAACGCGCCCGGTGGCAATCTCATAGGCGAACACGTCCGAGGCCCCGTTGGTGTCTCCCGCCACAAGGTTGCTCGCCTCGCTGTCGAACAGGGCGAACTTCCCGTCTGTGGTGAAGCCCTGGCCGAAGCTGTGGCCGTTCGTGGCGGTGGCGTTCAGGCCGTGGCTGACGGCGCGCAGCTCCCCGGTGGCCAGGTTCTTAAGGAACACGTCCCCCTTGGCGGTGTCCGGGACGGCGCCGCCTGGGGAGTAGAGGTTGGTGGCATAGCTGCTGAACTGGACCCACGCCTCGTCTTTGGAAAAAACCGGATGCAGCGAGTTGCCGTTCGCCTGCACCGACGCGCTGGAGGTGCTGACGCGGGTGGTGGCCTGGGTCGTAAGGTCCAGCACGAAGATGTCGGTGAGGCCGTTGCCGTCGTTGCGCACCAGGGTGCTGGCCGGACTGGCGAACGCGACGTAGCGGCCTGATGGCGAGGCGCTGAAGTTCGGGTAGTTCCACTGCCCCGGCGCCCATTGGAGCGGGTAGTTGTCCTGCGCTACCTGTGCCACGAGCTGGATGGTGCTGCCGGCGGCGACGTTTCGCAAATACAGCGCGGAGTCGCTGGAAAACAGGACCTTGTCGCCGCTGGCGCCCAGGAAGCTCGCCGACTTTTTGAAGCTGGCGCTAGATTCGACCAGGCCGTTTGGCAGCACGTTCACGGCCACCACTGCCCCGGTCAGCAAGTCCACCCGGAACACGTCGCGCGTGCCGTTGGTGTCGTCGTACAGGTTGCTCGCGTCGGAGGCGAACAGGCCGTAGCGGCCGTTGGCGGACGCGCCCGAGCCGTAGCTGTCGCCATTCGCCTTGACCCCGGCGGTGGACCGCAAGAGCAGTGTTGGCAGCGCGCCCATCATTTGACTCCAGGCCGGCAGCCAAAAAACGGTGCGAAAGCATCACCGCCGGGCGGATCGGGCACGCAGTAATCTCAGATTAGCACACCCTGGGTCAAGTCAGGAAAGGTCAGTGCAGCTCCTGTAGCCGTGCCAGCAAGAAGTCGCGGAATACTGCGACCCGCTTTGAATTGCGCAGCTCCTCGGGATACACGAAGAATACATCAACTTTTGGCGCTTTCAGCTCCGGCAATAGCCGCACCAGCCCGTCCAACTCCGCCGTCATCCAGTCTGGCAGCACGCCGATGCCCAAGCCCGAACGGATCGCCAGCGCCATCGCATGCAGGCTGTTCACCTCCAGCAACGCCCGCCGGGGCTGGCCGGTCCGCCCGGCCTCCGCCAGCCAGTTGATGTCCGCGACCGGCGCCCGGTAGTCGCCGAACAAGATCAGCTTGTGGTCGTCCAGCTCCTCCGCGCGCACCGGCGTCCCGGCGCGGCCGAGGTAGTCGGGGTGCGCCACCACCAGCCAATGGATCTGCATCAGGTGCCGTTGCACCAGGTCCGGCTGTTTCGGCGCATGCATGCGGATCGCCACGTCCGCCTCCCGCATCGCGAGGTCAAGGTCCGTGTCGTCCAGCAGCAGCGTCACCGACACGTCCGGGTACAGTGCCAGGAAGCCATGCAGCCGCGGCGCCAGCCAGCTCGACCCGAAGCCGACAGTGGTGGTCACCTTGAGCCGCCCGGCCGGCTTCTCCTTGCTCTCGGTCAGCAAGGCTTCGGTCATCGCCAGCTTGGCGAACACCTCCCGTACCGTGCGGTTCAGGCTCTCGCCCTGTTCCGTGAGGATCAGGCCGCGGGCATGACGGTGGAACAGCGGCACTTGCAGCGTCTCTTCCAACGCCGAAATCTGGCGGGACACCGCGGACTGGCTGAGGTTCAAGGTATCGCCGGCATGCGTGAAGCTGCCTGCTTCAGCGACCGCATGGAATACGCGCAGCTTGTCCCAATCCATGCCCCAGACCACCCCCAAGCGCTTGGCGCCTAAGCCCGGCGCCGTTGGCACGTAGCCTAGACCGGATTGCCGTAGATTACGCTACTCGGCTGCGCGCTGCTCCGTCTGCGCAGGCTCTTGCACCTGGAGCGTCAAGTACTTCTCCGCCTCTAGTGCCGCGATGCAGCCGGTGCCGGCGGCGGTGATGGCCTGGCGCCAGTGCTTGTCCTGCACGTCGCCGGCGGCGAACACGCCGGGCACCGAGGTCTGGGTCAGGCCGGGCTTGGTCAGCACGTAGCCCTCGTCGTCCAGATCGACCTGGCCGCGGAACACCACGGTGTTGGGCGTGTGCCCGATGGCGATGAACACGCCGTCCACCGCAAGGTCCGTCATCGCGCCGCTTTGCACGTTGCGCAGCCGCACGCCCTGCACGACCTCCGGCTGGCCGCCGCCCAGGATTTCCTCCACCGCGCTATTCCATACCACGCTGATTTTCGGGTGCTCGAACAGCCGGCGCTGCAGGATTTTCTCCGCCCGCAGGCTGTCGCGCCGGTGCACCAGCGTGACCCGGTCCGCGTGATGGGTCAGGTAGAGCGCCTCCTCCACGGCAGTGTTGCCGCCGCCCACCACCGCGACCTGCTTGCCGCGGTAGAAAAACCCGTCGCAGGTGGCGCACGCCGACACGCCCCCGCCCTGCAACCGCTTCTCCGACGGCAAGCCCAGCCACCGCGCCTGCGCGCCGGTCGCGATCACTACGGTGTCCGCGAGGTACACGTCCCCGCTGTCCCCCACGCACCGGAACGGCCGCACGGAGAAATCCACCTCCATCACCAGGTCCGAAATGACGCGCGTGCCGACCTGCTCAGCCTGCTTCGCCATCTGCTCCATAAGCCAGGGACCCTGGATGGCGTGCTCGAACCCTGGATAGTTTTCGACATCCGTGGTGATCATGAGCTGGCCGCCGGGTTGCAGGCCGGACACCAGCACCGGCTCCAGGCTTGCGCGGGCGGCATAGATCGCTGCGGTGTACCCCGCTGGCCCGGCGCCGATGATCAGAACGCGGGTGCGGATGGTTTCGTGTGCGGGCATGGGGCGCTCTTGATGTGGCCCAAATAATATCGGCGGCGCGGACCGGCGTGCAAGCACCATGCGGTGCGGGTTTCCATGCCGGCCTGCTTGTAATAAAGTTGCGCCCGACACAGCGTGGCGGCGATGATGAAGTTAGATGGCGACCAGCTTCCAGAACTTGATGCGATCGACCGGCGTATCCTAGCTGAGTTGCAGCTTGACGGCCGCATGACCAACGTGGAGTTGGCGAAGCGCGCGGACATTACTGCGCCACCCTGCTTGCGCCGCGTCCGCCGCCTGGAGGAAGCAGGCGTCATCCGCGGCTACCACGCCGACACCGACCCGGCGCGACTCGGTTGGGAAATCGTGTTCTTCGCCATCGTCGGGTTAGAAAGCCAGAAGGAAACGGTGTTGGCGGCGTTCGAACACGAGGTCGCGGGATGGCCGGAGGTACGGGAGTGCCACATGATCCGCGGCGGCGGCGACTTCCTGTTGCGCCTGGTGGCGCGGGACACCGCGAATGAAAACGAGCTGACGCAGCGCCTGACCGGAGCTGCATCCGTAAGCCGCGTGCAGACGCTGCAGACCATTCGCACCAGCCGCAACTTGGCTGGCGTTCCACTCTAAAGCCAGAAAATACCCTGCAGGTGCGGCTCAGTCACGACACCGACGGCATCAGGCAGCGTTTACGTGAAAGCAAGCGGCTCGCTGCCTGGCCATCCGCATCCAGCGACCAGCATAGCGAGCCACGAGGCTGAACGCGCCTAGTTGGTCCGCGGCCTCACGACCATGCGGTAGATGAACAGGATAATGATCGCGCCCACGACCGCACCGATGAAACCGGCCGAGTCGCCCGAACGGTACCACCCTACTGCCTGGCCAACCCACGTGGCGACCATGGCGCCGCCAATGCCCAGCAGGATCGTGATGATGAAACCGCCGGGGTCCCGGCCCGGCATCAGGAACTTGGCGACCAACCCTGCCAGGCCGCCGATGATGATGGCGCCGATGAATGAAAACATGGATGCGCTCCAGTAGTCTGATTAGATGCCGTAACTCCGGATCACCGGTTGCGTTCCCTGCTTGACGCAATGTTGCAGCCAAGGGATCGGAGGGCGATGCCGACCCGCAACACCCCCTGGCTGCTCGCGTTGCTGCTGCTGACCTGCATCCGGCTGGCCGTCGCGGCATTCACGCCGTTGTCGCCGGACGAGGCATACTATTGGGTGTGGTCCCGCGCCTTGGCGCCCGGCTACCTCGACCACCCACCTATGGTCGCGCTCTGGATCGGCGCCGGGACCTGGATCGTGGGCGAGACGCCGCTCGGCGTGCGGCTGTTGGGGCCGTTCGCCGCCGCCGCCGGGTCGGTGCTGCTGGCGCAGGCAGCGGAGGGCTTGTTTCCCGGGCGGCGTTTCGGCGTGCCCGCGGCAGCGCTGCTGAACGCCACGTTGCTGCTGAGCGTGGGCGCGGTCACCCTGACGCCGGACACGCCACTGCTGTTTTTCTGGACCGCGGCGCTGGCGGCGCTGGCACGCCTGGCTCATGGCGGCGCCGGGGCATGGTGGCTGGCGGTCGGCGTCGCCGCTGGGCTGGCCATGGCCAGCAAGTACACCGGCGTCATGCTGGGCGTCGGAGTGGTAGCCTGGCTGGCATGGGTGCCCGGGTTGCGCCGCTGGTTCGCCAGCGCTTGGCTGTGGGCCGGCGGCGCCGTGGCCGCGGCCGTGTTCGCGCCCGTGGCGCTGTGGAACGCTGGGCACGGCTGGGCCAGCTTTGTAAAGCAGGGCGGGCGCGCCAACGACTGGGACCCCTCCCGCGCGCTCCGCAACCTCGGCGAGCTGTGGGGCGGCCAGATCGGGCTGGCGACGCCGCTGGCGTTCGTGTTGCTGGCGGCCGGCATCGGCGTCGCGGTGCGGCGTGGCTGGCGCAGGGACCCGGCCTGGAGCCTGTTGGCCGCCATGACAGTGCCGGGCGCGTTGGTGTTCCTGCAGCACGCCGCCGGCGACCGCGTGCAGGCGAACTGGCCGGCCATCATCTACCCCGCCGCCGCCATCGCCGGCGCGGCCCTGGGCTGGCGGCTATGGCGTCCGGCGACGGCCCTGGGCCTGGTGGTCGCCGGCCTGGTCTACCTGCAATCCGCCGCCGCGCCGTTCGCCCTGCCGCGGCGGCTCGACCCCACGCTGATCCGGCTTGGCGGCTGGGACGGCGTGACGCGCGACCTGGAGGCGTTGCGGACGCAAACCGGCGCTGGCTTCGTGGTGTCCGAGAACTACGGCACCGCCGCGCTGCTGGCGTGGGGAATGCCGCCCGGCGTGCCCGTGCTAGGCGCAGAGGCCCGATGGTTTTTAGTGCGCCTGCCGCCTGGCGCCGGCGGCACTGGCCTGCTGCTGGCCAGCGAGCGCCGGTCCGAGCCGCCCGACCCTGTGTTCTGGGCTGCCGCCGAGCCAATTGGCCGTATCGTGCGCGCGCGCAACGGGGTGGAGGCGGAGGCGTACCGGGTCTATCGTGTGACTTCCCAGGCGGGCGCCCCGACGGTCCTGCTGCCGCGTCCAGGAGACCGCTGATGCAACTTCCAACCGCCGACAACGTCGCCGCCGCCGCCCGGCGCATCGCGGGATATGTGGTCCGCACGCCCATGGTGCAGAACGCGCTGCTGGACCACCTGACCGGCGGCACCATATTACTGAAGGCCGAGGTGCTGCAGCGCACCGGCAGCTTCAAGCTGCGCGGCGCAACCAACGCGTCGCTCCAACTGTCCGAGGCGGAGCTTCGTGCCGGGCTGGTGACGCACTCATCGGGCAACCACGGCCAGGCCCTAGCGTGCGCCGCCGCCGCCATTGGCGCGAAGGCGACCGTGTTCATGCCGGCCGACGCGCCCCGCGTGAAGGTGGACAGCACGCGCCGCTGGGGCGCCGAGATCGTGCATTACGACCGCCGCACCGACAACCGCGAGGCCCTGACCGCGACGTTCGCCGAGCGCACCGGCGCAACGCTGATCCCGCCCTACGACCATCCGCACGTGATGGCGGGACAGGGGACCTTGGCGCTGGAGTTGATCCAGGACGCGCGGGAGCGGGGCTTCGAGATGGATGGGCTGCTGGTCTGCGTCGGCGGCGGCGGCATGGTCGCCGGGTGCGCCTTGGCGGCCGAGGGCGCTGCGCCGGGCATGCAGGTTTATGCAGTGGAGCCGGAGAGTTCGGACGATACGCTGCGCAGCCTGCGCAGCGGCGTGCGCGAGACCAACCCGGCCGGCGGGTCGCAACTGTGCGACGCCCTGCTGGCGCCGCAACCCGGCGAGCTGACGTTTGCCGTGAACCAGCCGCGCTTGGCCGGCGGCGTGGCGGTCGCGGACCACGAGGTGCTCGCAGCGATTGCGTTCGCTTTCACGCACCTGAAACTGGTCGTGGAGCCGGGTGGCGCAGTGTGTCTCGCCGCGTTGTTGTCCGGCCGGTTCGAGGCGCGCGGCCGGGTCGTGGGCGCCGTGCTGAGCGGCGGCAACGTTGATCCCACGGTGTTTGCGCGCGCTCTCGCGGCGTAATCGGGCCTTCTTAGCTTTAGGTTAACCATTTTGCCCCACAATGCCCTGCATAAGACTGGAAGCAGGGCATGGCGGGCACGAAAAAAAGCGGCAAGGCAACGATCATCATCCGCAGGGAGGAGGTCGTGGAGGACGGGCACCACGGCGGCGCGTGGAAGGTGGCGTATGCCGACTTCGTAACGGCTATGATGGCGTTTTTCCTGTTGATGTGGCTGATCAACGCCACCACGCAGGAACAGCGGCGCGGCCTCGCCGATTATTTCAGCCCGAACAACGTGCTGGGCCGTACCACGTCCGGCTTCGGCAAGCCATTTGGTGGTTTGACCCCCAATATCGACGGCTCCATGGCCTCTGACCGTGGCGCAGTGCGGATGGTGATGGCGCCTCCCCACCCCGTGATCGACACCGAGGATGACGAGGGGGACACGCCCGCGCGTGCCTCCGTGGCGCGGCGCGAACCCGGCCCGGCCCTGTTGCCGACGGCGCAGGACGACGTGACGGAGCAGGCATCCCCATCACCCCAGCCGCAGCCTACGCTGGGCGCTGCGCGCCCCAGCACGCCGTCGGAAGCCGAGCTGCAAGCCGCGCTGGACCGGCGGGAGCGTGCGACGTTCGAGCACGCCGCAGACCAAATCCGCGACGCCGTCCGCAGCGACCCGGCCCTGGCCGACCTTGCCCGCCAGCTCGCAATCGACATCACGCCAGAGGGCCTGCGCATCCAGATTGTTGACGAAGACCGGCGTCCGATGTTCCCCAGCGGCTCCGCCGCCCCGAACGAACGGGCCCGGGGGTTGCTGGCCAAGATAGCCCCGGTGCTGATGCGCCTGCCGGAGCCTATCGCGATTGGTGGCCACACCGACGCGACGCCCTACAAGGGCGGGGAACGGAGCAACTGGGACCTCTCTGCCGACCGTGCCAACGCGACCCGGCGGCTGCTGGCCGACGCTGGGTTGCCAGAAACGCGGATGCGCAGCGTGGCCGGGCACGCGGACAAGGACCCGCTGCTGCCGGCCGAGCCAACAGCGGCGGCCAACCGCCGCATCGCCATCCTGGTCTTACGCAACCCGCCGCTAATCAAGGAGCGCTGATCCGTCATGCTGACCATCGGTGGCTTTGTTTTCCTACTTGGATGCGTGTTCGGCAGCTATATGCTGGCGGGCGGCGACCTCACGCCTCTGATGAAGGCGATGCCGTTCGAGATGATGGCCATCGGCGGCGCGGCCATTGGCACGTTCTTCATGTCGAACAGCATGCACGACGTGAAGCATACGCTGGCGGGCTTCAAGAAAATCCTGCGTGGCGCAACGTTCACCAAGCTGCACTACGTCGAGCTGTTAAGCTTGCTGTTCCTGTTTGCCCGCCTCGCCAACAGCAAGGGTGCGATGGCCCTGGAACCGCACATAGAGAACCCACAAGAAAGCAGCGCCTTCCAGAAGTTCCCGCAAATCCTGGCCAACCATCACGCGACCGCCATGATTTGCGATTACCTGCGCATGCTCGGCATGAACGCCGACGACCCGCATCAGATCGAGGACTTGATGGGCCGCGAGCTGAAGAAGACCCTGAATGAGGAGCTGCATGGTGCCCATGCCTTGCAGAGCATGGCGGACGCCTTGCCGGCCCTTGGCATCGTCGCGGCAGTGCTGGGCGTAATTAAAACCATGTCACACATCAACGAGCCGCCGGCGGTGCTGGGCGCCATGATCGGCGGCGCGCTGGTGGGCACGTTCCTGGGCGTGCTGCTGGCCTACGGCATGGCCGGACCGTTCGCCGCCCGCCTGAAAAGCGTGGTGGTGGAGGAGAGCAAGTACTACGAGGTGATCCGCGCGGTGCTGGTGGCGCACCTGCACGGCAACGCCCCGCAAGTCAGCATAGAGACCGGCCGTAAGATGGCGCCGAACCAACACATGCCCTCGTTCCAGGAGCTGGAGACGGCGGTGCAATCCGTGCAGCTCACGTAAGGGTGCGACGCCAACTTGCTTCGCCTTCAGCTTATTGAATGGAAGCAGGCCAAGCCGGCAACTGCGCCAGGATGTCAGTCGCACGGTGGCTTTCGCCAGCGCCATCCACCAGCACCACCCAGCTCCGGGCGTTGCGGGTGCGCAAGGGCAGGATGGCCTGATAAGCCGACGAGGCGTACCAGGCCCTGGCCCGCGCGCGGTCGGGGAATGCAATCACCACCAGGTCGCCCGTCCAGGGGCCTTCCAAGACCTCGGCCACGGCGCCATGGACCAGGAACTGGCCGCCGAAAGGCTCCAGCGTGGCGTCGATCGCTTGGATGTAGGCGACGATGTCCGGACCAAAGTTGAGGTCTTGGAGTTGAGCAATGGCGTAGGCGGGCATAACGATCTCCTGCGTGCTCACGTATCGGTCCTCAGGACCACCCCTTTCAGGGTGTTGGTTTTCCTGGCGTGAGCAGTCGTGCGGTTGC
>CAXTCN010000182.1:0-9265 GCA_964242575.1 uncultured Acetobacteraceae bacterium
CGTCCTCGCCGACATCCTCAACCATATGCCCGTCGCTTGATGCGAAAGCCCTGGGTTCGCCCCGCTCCCGTCAGCGTCCCATCCTGGGCCGACCCCGAGGACGTCGCGTTCACGGTGGCCGAGTTTCAGCGAACCGGGTTTCACGCGCCGCTGAACTACTACCGCTCCATCCAGCCTTTCTTCGCGCTCACGGGCGTTTTCAAGGGCCTGACGATCCGGCAACCGTCGTTCTACCTCGTCGGCGAGGTCGACGCGCTCAACATCATGCGCAAGACCACCGAGCAGCAACTGCGCGCCGGTCTGCCCGGGCTGCGCGGCTTCGTCGAGCTGCCGGGGATCGGTCACTGGCCGAACCGGGAAGCGCCCGAGAAGTTCAACGCCGCGCTGCTCGGCTTCCTCAGTGGATTGTAGAATACCATGAACGCCTTGGTCATCGCAGTTCGGATCTTCTGCCTGGTGCCGTTTGCGACAGGCTTGGCCGATCTCATCTTCTATGCGCGGGTCTTCGAGTCTTTAGGGCTGACCTTTTCGGACGCGATCATGAGCAATCCGGCCTTGAACAGCCAGATCGGCTTCTGGGGCGCCATCTGGTTCGGAACGGGGCTTCTGTTGTGGAAGTGCACAAATGACCTCGTGAGATATCAGGACTGGTTCTACCTGCTCTGCGGCATCCTCTTCCTGAGCGGTACGGGGCGTGCCATCGCCGCGATCCAGTTCGGCCTTCCGCCGGCGCCACTGCCCGCTGCGATGGCTCTTGAGTTGGTCGGCATTCCGCTCGCCATTCTATGGCACCGTCTGGCGCTCCATCGGCTCAGCGATACTGATGCTACCGAACACGCCAGGTGAGTGCGCAAGCGGCCATCGCGTTTCAGGGCCGAGATCCTCACGGTCGTGACACGCTGGCACTCCTCATGGCGCTGACCGCGGTCAGCCAGCTTGGCGTCAGCCTCTTCCTTCCCGCCTTATCGATCATTGGGCGCAGCACAGGAATGGCGGCCGAGAACGCCACGCTGGTCATCTCGACCTACCTGACCGGGCTCGCTTTGGGGCAACTCGTCGTGGGCCCGCTTTCCGATCGCTTCGGGCGACGACGATTGCTGCTGCTCGGCTTGCTGGTGTTCACTTTGGCGGGGATCGGAGCAGCATTTGCGCAGGACGTGGTGGCTCTCCTATTGATGCGGGTGGTGCAAGGCGCGGCCGCAAGCGCCCCGCTCGCCCTCGGACTTGCAGTCGCACGAGATCTTTACAGCGGCCCCGCTTTGCTTCGCGTCACGGCGCTGATCACCATGGCAGCGGCGGTCGTTCCGGGGCTCGCTCCGGCTCTAGGCGGCGTCTTGACCGAGAGTCTCGGCTGGCGCGGCGCCTTCGGCTTCGCTGCCGGCGGTATCGTCCTGCTCTTTGTCACCCTACGACTGCCCGAGACCAATGCATGGCCCGGAACCAGCCTCAACTTCGGCGACGTGCTGAAATCCTATGGTAAGCTGTCCAAGAACTTCGCTTTTACGCGCAATGCGCTGTCTAACGCACTCATGCTCTCGGCCTTATACGCCTTCTTGGCTGGAGCGCCGCTGGCGCTGATCGGGCCGACAGGGCTGACGCCAGTTCAATTCGGTTTTGTACCGGTCGCGACATCTGGCTTCTATCTGCTGGGTGGGTGGATGGTGCTGCGGTCGGCCGATCATCCGACCGGGCGCTCCTGGGCTCTCGTGATTGCATGGGGGGCGGCTCTGGCGGGCGCGTCCATTCTGGTGGGCTTCGCATTGATGAGCAAGCTCAAGACCTTGCCAACGGTTCTTGGAGTCGGCTTCTTCGGCTTAGGCTTGGGAGCGCTCCTGCCGGGAGGCGTCGCGGGAGCGCTAGCGCCGGTCGGCAAGCAAGCAGGAACGGCGAGTGCCCTGCTCGGGGCGCTGAACATGGCTGGTGGAGCACTTGCCGGCGCGATCGTGGGATGGGCCAGTGGGTTCGCAGCAGCTTTCCCTGCGGTGATGGTGGTCTGCGTCTTAGGCGCATTCCTTATCGCTCCACGCGCCTGCCACGGATGGAAGCGGCGCTCGTGAACCGGCCTTCGCGCAGGGCGGGGCGGTTACGACGGTCAAGAGGCTCGCCCCTGTTGACTGCCCGCTAAATCGAATGCAGCCGGCATCAATCGATCAGGCTGAATTGATCGGCCGGGGGACTCCCGAGCGGCGTTGGCGCTTCGGTGAGCATGCCGCGCCATATCGAGTCACCGAACCGTCACCACCAACCGTAGCCGAAGAGGGACACCACAATGATCGCATTGGTTGTGTTGCAAAGCCTGAACGGGGCCATGTTGGGGTAGGTGGCTGAGCAGTTCAGGCCGCCGCTTCGAACAAGACGGCGACAAGAGCGCCCTGTGCCCGCACGTTGCGCCTTCCGACGTTTTGGACCTGTCCCTTCCTGATCATCGCCATCGCCTCGTCGCCCGCCAGCGTCCGCCTGGCTATGCGCAGGCTGCCAAAGCCCAGCCCAGGCCGCACTAGGCGTTTGATGCGGCGGTGGTCCTGCCCCACGATGTCGTTGAGATGCTCGCACCGCCGCAGCCGCGAGAAGCGCCATGGCTGTCCCGGCCGCTTCAAATCCCGCACCGCACGCGGGTAGGCCGGGTTCTTGTCCAAGCTGATCGTGCGCGGGTTCACCGTGTGCGGCTGCCGCAAGGCCTTGCGGCAGAAGCGCTTGGCCGCTGCTGCGTCCCGCCGGGCCGAAGGATGGAAGTCAATCGTCTGGCCGAGGCTGTCCACCGCACGATACAGGTAGGCCCACACGCCTTTGACCTTGATGTAGGTCTCGTCCACCTGCCACGACCCGGTGCACGGCCGCAGGCGCTTCCTGATCCGCCGCTCCAGCGTCGCGGCGTAGGCCTGCACCCAGCGGAACAGGGTCGTGTGATCGACCACGAGGCCTCGGTCGGCCAGCATGGCCGCGAGGGTGGGGTAGCTGATCGGGAAGGCCAAGTACCACCGCAGCGCCCACAGGATCACCTCGGAGGTGAAGCGCCGGCCCTTGAACAACCTGCCCGGTCCTTTCCCCATCACCACCGTCCGCCAGGTTACCCACGACCTTCTATCCCACCTCCCAGCTTGCAACAGAACCGGATCAGCTGTGCTCAGCACGGCGTCGGCCCGGGGTGGGATGACCACCTCGGGCGGTGATCCGGGCTGCCGTGCCGCGGCAGCCTGGTAGACGGGATCACGGTCGTAGGCACCGTCTGCGGTGAGGCTCGCGATGGCGCTCTCGCACTGGCGCAGCGGGTCCGGCGCTTGCGCCGCGTCGTCCTCGTCGCCGTTGGTCAGCACGTGTGCTGCGATCTCGCCCATGGTGATGTCCACGCCCAGGTGCAGCTTGAGCCAGCGTCGGCGCAACCGGCCGTGCTTGGCGCACACCACTCGCGTGCCGAACAGCTCGAGGCCTGTGCTGTCCAGCACCAGGTGCACCGGCCCGGTGTCGGCCCGAACGCGCGGCTGGCGGCCTGCAAACGCCTGACCGCGGCGGCTCAGGGTAGTGTGGTCCGGCATGGCCAAATCGAGGCCGAGCAGCGCAAGCACGCTGCGGGCGAACCCTTCCGCCTGTCGCAGGGCGAGATGGAACACGAGCCGCAAGCTGAGCACCAGCTCGATCGCAAGGTCCGAGTAGCGCGGCTGTCCGCCCGGCGTGCTGCGGCGTGGTGCTTGCCATCCAGCCAGCGCTGCTTCGTCCACCCAGAAAGTGATGTCACCTCGCCGGAGCAGTCCCGCCTCGTAAGCCGACCAGTTGGTGACCCGGTAGCGGGCCCGGGGAATGCGATGACGGCGCGCGGCGTTGCGCTTGAACGGCATGGAAGGAACATGTCTGCCCCATCAGGGTCAGGCTACCCGGGCATCCCTGCACCAACGCCTCGCGCTGGAGCAGGGCCTGCAACCCCCAAGGTATTTTCGATTCCCAGACAACTATCTGGAGATCATTAGGATGTCCGGGGTGCTTATCGATGATGGATCACCGGTAGCTCGGCCATCAACCGTTCTTCGACCCCCTCGGATGCGGGCACCCCAGACATCCTGATGCTTTCAAAGAAGGTTGCTCCATCACGGATAACGCGATAAAATTTCTATCTCGGATGCGGACGAAGCGCTGCCCCGGGGCAGCAGCCAGGAGAGGCGGGTGGCAATGGACGGAACGGACGAGGCTCCGGCCCGGCCCCTGAATTACGAGGGGATCGTCAACCTCATCACGCGCGAGTACCCGAGCCTTTCCGGCCGGTCCCAGCAAATCGCGCGTTTCTTCACCCAGAACCCGAACGCGGTGGCGCTCGAATCCATCAACGCCGTCGCTGTCGGGTGCGGCGTGCACCCCTCGGCCCTTGTGCGCTTCGCCCAGCACTTCGGCTACTCCGGCTTCAAGCAGATGCAGTCGGTGTTCCAGACCCGGCTCGCCACCGCCGCGCCGGGCTTCCGCGAACGCATCGGCGCGATCGAGGTCGACCTCTCGCGCAACCCGAGCCATGGTAACCTCGGCTTCCTGCGGGACCTCGTGGTCCGCGACATCGCAACGCTGCAGGGCTTGCTGGAGAGCGTGACCGAAGAAAGCTTGTCGGACGCCGCGCGCCTGCTGAAGGACGCCGAGACGATCTACATTGCCGGCCAGCTTCGCTCCGAGCCGATCGCTTCCTTCCTACGCTATGTCCTGGTCATGCTGCGCCGCCGGGTCGTGCTGCTTGACCCGGCCGGCGGCCTAGCCCAGGAAATGGCGGCGACCGTCTCCGCCCGGGACGTGCTCGTCGCCGTCGCGTTCCGCCACTATGCCAGGGAGGTGGTCGCGGTCCGGGACGTCGCCGCGGCGAACGGGGCGCCCGTCGTGGCGATCACCGACAGCCCGCTCTCGCCGCTGGCCAAGCCCGCGCGCGTCTTGTTCACGGTCCCGGAAGACGAATACAGCTTCTCGCGCTCGCTGGCCGGCCCGATGTGCCTCGTGCAATGCCTCGCGGTAGCCATGGCCGCCTTGCTGCAGCCCGACCGCGACGCTGCCCCGCGCATCCCGACGGTGACCGGGATCGAGCGGGACCGCAGCCGGGCTTCACGGCAAGCGAAGCGCGCCTGAGGCACCGGGTTGAACCCGCCGTGACCCTGGGAACGATTTTACAACCGATGTTGCAATTTTTTATTTGATACAATAAAAATTGTAGAAACTGGGTGCGCGGCGGTATAGGCCGCGCGATGGGAGGGGCCGCATGAAAACCGTCCGCTGCACCATGGCGCAGGCCGTGGTCCGATACCTTTGCAACCAGTTCACCACAGTTGACGGCGCACGGGTCCCGCTCTTCTCCGGGGTGTTCGCGATCTTTGGCCACGGCAACGTCACCTGCCTGTCCGAAGCCCTGGAAGCCGTGCAGGACGTGCTGCCGACCTGGCGCGGGCAGAACGAGCAATCCATGGCGCTGGCCGCCATCGGCTTCGCCAAGGCCACCCGGCGCCGGCAGATCATGGTCGCCGCCGCCTCCATCGGACCCGGCGCGCTCAACATGGTCACGGCGGCCGGCGTCGCCCATGCGAACCGCCTGCCCGTGCTGCTGCTCGCCGGCGACACCTTCGCCAACCGCCGGCCCGACCCGGTGCTGCAGCAGCTTGAGCATTTCAACAACCCCACGGCCACGGCCAACGACGCCTTCAAGGCCGTCACCCGCTACTGGGACCGCATCACCCACCCGGAGCAGGTGATCTCCTCCCTGCCCCAAGCCACCGCCGCGATGCTCGACCCGGCGGATTGCGGCCCGGCCTTTCTCGCCTTGCCCCAGGACGTGCAGGAACTCGCGGCCGATTACCCCCTCGCCTTCTTCGAGCCAACCCTCCACGCCGTGCCCCGCCCCCGCCCGGACAAGGCCCGGCTGGAGGAGGCCATCGGGTTGCTCAAGAACGCCAAGCGCCCGCTGCTGATCGCGGGCGGCGGGGTGCGCTACTCCCTGGCCGAAACCGAGGTGGCGCGCTTCGCCGAGCGCCGGGGCGTCCCGCTCGCCGAGACCGTCGCCGGCAAGGGGTCGGTCGCGCACGGCCACCCCGCCCATGTCGGCCCGGTCGGCATCCTCGGCTCCACCTCGGCCAACGAGCTTGCCGCCGAGGCCGACGTGATCCTCGCCGTGGGCACGCGCTTGCAGGACTTCACCACGGGGTCCTGGACGGCCTTTGCCGCGGACGCCCGGTTCGTGTCCGTCAACGCGGCGCGCTGGGACGCGACCAAGCACCGGGCGCTCGCCGTGGTCGGCGACGCGCGGGAAACGATGGGGGAGTTGGATGCTGGCCTGGGCGGTTGGACGGCCGACCCGGGCTGGACGGAGCGGGGGCGGCGCGCATTCGCCGGGTGGAACACGCTGCTCGACGGCTTGCAGAAGCCGACCAACGCGCCGGTGCCGACCTACGCCCAGGTCGTGGGCGTCGTGAACGCCCGTGCGGGCGAGCGCGATTTGCTCATCACCGCGGCCGGCGGGCTGCCCGGCGAGGTGATGAAGAACTGGCGCGTCAAGGCGCCGGGCACCTTCGACTGCGAGTTCGGCTTTTCCTGCATGGGCTACGAGATCGCCGCCGGCTGGGGCGCCGCCATGGCCGACCCGACCCGCACGCCAATCGTGATGGTGGGCGACGGCACCTATCTGATGATGAACTCGGACATCTATTCGTCGGTGCTGTCCGGTCACAAGATGGTCCTGATTGTCTGCGACAACGGCGGCTACGCGGTGATCAACCGGCTGCAGAACGCCAAGGGCGTGCCCTCCTTCAACAACCTGATCCGGGATTGCCGGGTCAAGGAGCCGTTCGCGGTGGACTTCGCCAAGCACGCCGCGTCCATGGGCGCGCTCGTCCGCCGTGCCGAAAGCCTGGCCGAACTCGGCGAGGCGCTGGACTGGGCCAAGACCACGGACCGCACGACGGTGATCACGATCGTCTCCGACGCCTTTGCGTGGTCGCCGGGCGATGCCTGGTGGGACGTGGGCGTGCCGGAAGTCAGCACCCGCGAGGACGTGGCCGCGGCGCACGAGGCCCAGCGGCAGGGCCGCACGAAGCAGCGCGTCGGCATCTGAACGGCTCGCGGGAGGACAGGATGAAGGCGAAGCTGGGCATCGCGCCGATTGCATGGTCCAACGACGACCTGCCCGAACTGGGCGGCGAGACGACGCTTGAAACCTGCCTGGGGGAAAGCCGGGATGCCGGGTTCTCCGGCGTCGAGACCGGCGGCAAGTTCCCGCGCACCGCAGCCGGGCTGCGCCCCAAGCTGGAGGCGTACGGCTTGCAACTCGCCTCCGGCTGGTTCTCCGGGACCGTGCTCGACGCGCCCGACGACTTGGCGGAGGAAAAGGAGCGGGTCGCGGCGCAGCTTGAATTGTTCCGTGAACTCGGCGCCGCCTGCCTCGCCTACGGCGAAACGGCCGGGACGGTGCAGAACAAGCGCGGCGCCCCGCTCGCCACGCGCCGGCGCCTGTCCGAAGACGAGATCCGCGCCTACGGCCGCCGCCTCACCCGCTTCGCCGAGCATTGCGCGGAGGCCGGCGTGCCGCTCGCCTTCCACCACCACATGGCGACCGCCATCGAGACCGAGCGCGACCTGGACCTGCTGATGCGCCACACCGGGGCGGCGGTCGGGCTGCTGTATGACGCCGGGCACATGCGCTTCGCCGGGGGCGACGTGCTGCGCGTGATCGACAACCATGGCAAGCGCATCGTCCACGTCCACGCGAAGGACGTGCGCGGCCCGGTGGTCGCGGGGCTGGACCGGGACCGGCAATCCTTTCTCGATGCCGTGCTGGAAGGCGCGTTCACCGTGCCGGGCGACGGGGCCATCGACTTCGCCGCGGTGTGCCGCCGCCTCGCCGACGTCGGCTACGGGGGCTGGTTCGTGGTGGAGGCCGAGCAGGACCCGGCGAAAGCGCCCCCGGCCGAATACGCGCGGATCGGCCACCGCGCCCTATCCGCGGCGCTCAGTGCCGCCGGCTACCAGGTCGAGGGATAAGCCACCATGGCGCAGTTTGAAGGCAAGGTCGCCGTCGTCACCGGCGGCACGCAGGGCCTGGGGGCGGCCATCGCCCGGCTGTTCGCGGAGCGCGGCGCGTCCGGCCTCGTGATCTGCGGGCGTTCGCGCGAGAAGGGCGAGGCGAAGGCGCGCGAAATCCAGGACGCGACCGGCGCGGAGGTGGAGTTCGTCGCGGCTGACCTTGGCCAGGTCGAGGACTGCCGCGCCGTGATCGCCCGGGCCGACGCCCGGTTCGGCCGCATCGACGCCCTCGTCAACGCGGCGGCGATCACGGACCGGGGAACCATCCTCGACACCTCGCCCGAGCTGTTCGACCGGATGTTCGCCGTCAACGTCCGCGGCCCGTTTTTCCTGATGCAGGACGCGATCAAGGTCATGCGCCGGGACGGGACGGAGGGCACGGTGGTCAACATCTGCTCCATCTCCGGCATGTCGGGCCAGCCCTTCATCTCGGCCTACTGCGCGTCCAAGGGCGCGCTGGCGACGCTCACCCAGAACACGGCCTATGCGCTGCTGCGCAACCGCATCCGCGTCAACGGCCTCAACATCGGCTGGATGGTGAGCGAGGGCGAGGACCGCATCCAGCGGGAGTTCCACGGCGGCGACCCGGACTGGCTGGCGAAGGCCGCCGCCAAGCAGCCCTTCGGCCGCCTGGTGGACCCGCAGGAGGTCGCGCGCGCGGTGGCGTTCCTGTCGAGCGCAGAGTCTGGCCTGATGACGGGGGCGATGGTGAACTACGACCAGTCTGTCTGGGGGGCGTTCGACGCGCCGCCGCACCCGGCGGCCCCACTCTGACGCGGATGAACGCGACGATGCCCTGTATCCTCGTTTGGAGATAACGGAATGGTTCGTATCGCAGTCCTCGGCGCCGGGCGGATCGGCAAGGTCCATGCTGCCAACGTCGCGGCGGACCGGCGCGCGAAACTCGTCGCCGTGGCCGACCCGTTCGGCGATGCGGCAAAGTCCCTCGCGGCCGAGCTGCGGTGCGAGGCGTCCCGCGACCCGGCAGCCCTGATCGGGCGCGACGATGTGGACGCCGTCATCGTCGGCACGCCGACCGACACCCACGTGGACCTGACGCTGCAGGCCGTGCGGGCGGGGAAGGCGGTGCTGTGCGAAAAGCCGATTGACCTCGACATTGCCAAGGCGGATGCGGCCGTCGCTGAGATCGAGCGCCTGGGCGGCCGGGTCATGGTGGCGTTCAATGGATAACGTTCTTTACGCCATCCCTGGCGCGGCAGCTGCCTTCTGCGGC
>CAXTCN010000183.1:0-9224 GCA_964242575.1 uncultured Acetobacteraceae bacterium
ACACGCGGCGCTCCCGCCTGCGGCAGCAGCAGGGCATTCCCGCCAGCCTGCACGACTACGGCCAGCGCATGATGGTCTGCCCGGTGGCGCACCCGCTGCCGCACCACGAGACCGCGACCGCCTGGTTTGAGTACGGCCGCACGCTAGTGACGCTGCCGTTGAACGGCGGCCAGTCCTCGGTGGTGATGACGCTTAGCAATGCCGACGCCGACGCGCTGATGCGGCTGGACGACGCGGCGTTCGGGGCGGAGGTCACCCGGCGCTACCGCGGGCGGCTCGGACCCATGCGGCCGGTGGGCGCGCGGCACGCGGTGCCGGTGGTCACGACCTATGCGGCGCGGTTCACGGGCCGGCGCTTCGCCCTGCTGGGCGACGCGGCGGTCGGCATGCATCCCACCACGGCGCACGGCTTCAACTTCGGCCTGTTGGGCCAGCACGCCCTCGCCCGCGAGCTGCGCGCCGCGCTCGCCGCCCGCCGCGACCTGGCCGACTCGGCGGCGCTGCGCCGCTACGAGGCCGCGCACCGCACCGAGACGCGGCTGTTCTTCCTAGGCGCTGAGGCGGTGATGCGGCTGTATGCCGCGGGCGACAGCCTGCCGGCCCGGCTGTTGCGGGACGGCGCGCTGCGCCTGGGCAACCTCCCGCCGCTGCGCCAGGCGCTGACGGCGCGCATGCGGGACCCCGACCTCGGCGTGGCGCCCCACGGCCGCCGAGGGAGTGCGCCCGGCAACGCAACCGAGTAGGCGGGGATCGTTCCCATGCTGGCGTCGGCCTTGCCTCATGGGCGGACGGCGCACAAGATGGCGCGGCATGGACCAGCAGACACCGCCCGCCCGCACCCGCTCCGGCGTCATCCGCGCACCGCAGAACGTCATTGCCGGCCTGGTCCTCATAGCGCTCGCCGCCGCCGCGTTCTGGCTGCTCCAAGACCTGAGCCAAGGTACGCTCGGCGCCATCGGCCCGGCGCTGCTGCCGCGGGCGTTGGCGGTCGGCGTCGGGCTATGCGGCGTGGCGTTGGCCGTCGCGGGCATGAGCCGCGCCGGTGATGCAATGGAAGGCTGGACCCTGCGCGGCCCGTTCTTCGTGGTGCTGGCCGTCACCGCGTTCGCTTTGACGATCCGTCCCGTGCAGTTGGGTGGCATCACCACGCCGGGCCTGGGCCTCGTGGCGGCCGGGCCGCTCGCCATCTTCATCAGCGGCTTCGCCACGCCGGAGACGCGCATCCGCGAGTTGCTGATCCTGGCGCTCAGCCTCACGGCGTTCTGCATGGTGCTGTTCGGAGATATCCTCAACCTGCCGATCCCGGTGTTCCCGCAACCGCTGGCCGGGTTGCTGCCGGACACCTGGACCCAGCGCACCACGCTGCGCGCCATGGCGGCGGCGCTCGTGGCCGGCGCGGTCGTCGTGTGGCTGCTCGGCCGGCTGCCGGCCCGGAGGACACGGCGTCATGGGTGACCTGCTCGCAAACCTCGGCCTGGGCTTCGGCACCGTGTTGCGCGTGGTGGATGTGGCAGTGCCGCTGCTGGGCACCGTGCCTATTCCGCTCAATATCCTGCTGTGCTTCCTGGGATGCCTGGTCGGCACGCTGATTGGCGTGCTGCCCGGCGTCGGACCCATCGCCACCATCGCCATGTTGCTGCCGATCACGTTCGGGCTAGACCCGATTGGCG
The DNA here is from genome assembly GCA_964242575.1 of uncultured Acetobacteraceae bacterium. Classification (GTDB taxonomy): domain Bacteria; phylum Pseudomonadota; class Alphaproteobacteria; order Acetobacterales; family Acetobacteraceae; genus JANPPS01. The sequence continues at coordinate 1,671 of CAXTCN010000183.1, forward strand.
CGCTTATCATGCTGGCCGGCATCTACTACGGCGCGCAATACGGCGGCTCCACCACGGCGATCCTGGTCAACATCCCCGGCGAGGCCACGTCCGTCGTGACAACGCTGGACGGGCACCAGATGGCGCGGCAGGGCCGGGCCGGGGTGGCGCTGGGCGTCGCGGCGCTCGGCTCGTTCTTTGCCGGCTGCGTCGCCACGGTGCTGATCGCGGCACTGGGCGCGCCGTTGACCAAGCTGGCGCTGATCTTTGGCCCGGCCGAATACTTCTCGCTTATGGTCATGGGCCTGGTGTTCGCCGTCGTGCTGGCGCGCGGTTCCATCCTCAAGGCTATCGCCATGATCCTGGTGGGCGTGCTGCTGTCCACCGCCGGCACCGACCTGGAGACGGGCGAGGAGCGCATGACCTTCGGGTTCTCGTTCCTGTCGGACGGGATAGACTTCGCGGTGCTGGCGATGGGGCTGTTCGGCATCGCCGAGGTGTTGCGCAACCTGGACCAAACCGAGAGCCGGGACGTGGTGCGCGCCGCCATCGGCCGGTTGCTGCCGTCCCTGGCGGACCTGCGCCAGTGCGTGGCCCCGGTGCTGCGCGGCACGGTGATCGGCTCCGTGCTGGGCATCCTGCCGGGCAACGGCGCGGTGCTGGGGCCGTTCGCGTCCTACACGGTGGAAAAGCGCATCGCGCGGGACCCGTCCCGGTTCGGACGCGGCGCAATCGAGGGCGTGGCAGGCCCGGAGAGCGCCAACAACGCCGGCGCGCAGACGTCCTTCATCCCGCTGCTGACGCTTGGCATCCCGCCCAACGCCGTGATGGCGCTGATGGTGGGCGCCATGACAATCCACGGCATCGTGCCGGGCCCGCAAGTCATGACGCGCAACCCGGAACTGTTCTGGGGCATGATCGCGTCCATGTGGGTCGGCAACCTGATGTTGCTGGTCATAAACCTGCCGCTGGTGGGCTTGTGGGTGCGGCTGCTGCAAGTGCCTTACCGGTTGATGTTTCCCGCCATTATTATGTTCTGCTGCATCGGTATTTACAGCATCAACTCGCTGCCGCCTGATGTATTGATGATCGGCTTCTTTGGATTAATCGGGTATGGGCTAATCAAGCTCGGGTTCGAGCCGGCGCCGTTGCTGCTCGGCTTCGTGCTGGGCCGGTTGATGGAGGAAAACCTGCGCCGGGCGCTGGTGATCTCGCGCGGGGACCTGATGACGTTCCTGGAACGGCCCATCAGCGCGTCGCTGCTGCTGGTTGCGGCGGTGCTGCTGGCGCTCGCGCTGCTGCCGTCGGTCCGCAAGGGCCGCAACGAGGTGTTCACGGAGTAGCCTTGTGGGCCGGCCGGCGCCGCTCTATCTGCTAAGTAGAAAAAGCCTTCAAAGGAAACGCCTCCGTGATAATCTCCCGCCGCATCCTGCTGGGCGCTGCCGCGCTCGGGCTTATGACTGCACCGGCCTTTGCTCAACAGGCATGGCCTGCGCGCCCCATCACCATGATCGTGCCGTTCGCGGCGGGCGGGCCGACCGACGTGGTGGCGCGAATCGTCGGCGATCACATGAGCCGCACCCTGGGCCAGCAAATCGTGATCGAGAACGTGGCGGGCGCAGGCGGCACCACCGGCATCACCCGCGCGGCCGGGTCCACGGCGGACGGCTACACGATCATGATGGGGCATATGGGCACCCACGGCGCAGCCCCCGCGCTCTATCCCAAGCTGCGCTATGACCCAGCGGCGGACTTCGCGCCCATCGGCCTTGCCGCCGGCACGCCCATCGTGATCGTCGCCAAAAAAGATTTCCCGGCCGCGGACCTGAAGGCGCTGGCCGACTACGTGCGCGCCAACGCGGGCAAGCTGAACATGGCCCATGCGGGCGTCGGGTCCGTGTCGCACACGACGGGCATCCTGTTCACCTCCACCGTCAACGCCAAGCCGACCCTCGTGGCCTACCGCGGCACCGGCCCGGCGCTCAACGACCTGATGGCCGGCACGGTGGACCTGATGACCGACCAGATCGTGAACGTCGCGCCGCAGATCGAGGCCGGAACTATCCGCGCCTACGCCATCGCCACGCCGCAGCGCTCGCCCGCCCTGCCGAACGTGCCGACCACGGCGGAGGCCGGGATGCCGAGCTACGAGGTCAGCGCATGGAACGCGATGTTCGCCCCCAAGGGAACGCCCCCGGCCGTGGTGACCAAGCTCAGCGACGCGCTGGTGGCGGCGCTGGACGACGAGGCCACGCGCAAGCGGCTGCTGGATTTGGGCGCGACCATCCCCGACCGCGCCGGCCGCTCGCCGGCCGCGTTGCAGGCGCTGGTGGTCAGCGAGGTCGCGCGCTGGACGCCTGTGCTGAAAGCCGCAGGGGCTGTCGCCAACTAAGGACGATCCAGGGCTGCCCCGTCTCCGCGCACGGCGCTAACCCAGCCCAAGCGCCAACTGTGCCGGGGCAGGCTGCTGCACGGAGTCCAGGCTCGATATGGTGACGCCCAGCAGCCGCACGCCTTGCCCCGGCGGGAACAGGGGCCGCAATAGGCCAAGGCTGACCTGTTCCAGCTCCGCCTGCGCGGCAACCGGATCGGCGCTGGACCGGCTGCGAGTGATCTGCTGGAAGTCGGCGTACTTGACCTTGACCGTCACGGTGCGTCCAGCGTGCCCGCCTCGGCTGTAAGCCGCCCAAACCTTGGCGAACACGGGAGTCAAGGCCGGGACAACCTCGTCCCATTGCAGGATGTCGCGCTCGAAGGTCGTTTCGGCGCCAACCGACTTGCGCACCCGGTCGGCCTGCACCGGCCGGTCGTCCACGCCGCGCGCCACGCCGTACAGGTAGTCGCCCGACTTGCCGAAGTGCTCGGCCAGGAACGCGAGCGGCTGCTGGCGCAAATCGAGGCCGGTGTGGATGCCGAGCGCGTTCATGCGCGCCGCGGTCTTGGGGCCGATGCCGTGGAACTTGCCCACCGGCAACGTCTCGACAAACGCCGGCCCCATGCGCGGCGTGATGACGAACAGGCCGTCCGGCTTGCGGTGGTCGGACGCGAGCTTGGCCAGGAACTTGTTGTACGACACCCCGGCCGACGCGGTCAGGCCCGTCTCGGCCTGGATGGCGGCGCGGATTTCCTCGGCGATGGCAGTGGCGGAGCCTCGGTCCACCAAGGGCATGGTCACGTCGAGGTAGGCCTCGTCCAGCGAGAGCGGCTGGATAACCGCGGTGTAGCGGGCGAAAATGCCGTGGACCTGCTGCGACACCGCTTTGTAAACGTCGAAGCGCGGACGCACGAACACCAACCCGGGGCAGCGCCGCCGGGCGGTGACGGAGGGCATGGCCGAGTACACCCCAAATCGCCGCGCCTCGTAGCTGGCGGCCGCCACCACGCCGCGCTCGCGCGATCCGCCGACCGCGAGCGGCACGCCGCGCAGGGCCGGGTCGTCGCGCTGCTCCACGGATGCGTAGAAGGCGTCCATGTCGATATGGATGATGCGGCGCTGGGCAGGGGCCTCGTCAAACACGGGGGACATGCTGGGTGGCATGGTAGCACCTTGCGCCGAACATGAGAACAAAACGGACACGCTGGGCAAGATGATCCGCAACCTTCCCTGGCCGCCCCCGGCGTTGTAGCCTGGCCTGATGCCGGACCCGTTCAACTTCGCCCGCTTCGTGCAAGCCCAGGGCCCGGTTCTGGCGCAGGTCCGGGCCGAACTCAGCGCCGGGCGCAAGCGCACGCACTGGATGTGGTTCGTGTTCCCGCAGATCGCCGGCCTCGGGCACAGCGCGACCGCCCGGCACTACGCCATAAGCTCCCTGGCCGAAGCCCGGGCCTACCTGGCGCACCCGGTGCTGGGACCGCACCTGGTTGAGTGCGCCGGGTTGGTGAACCAGGTCGAGGGCCGGTCGGTCCATGACATCCTGGGCAACCCGGATGACCTGAAATTCCACTCGTCCATGACGCTGTTCGCCTTGGCGCAACCCGATGCGCCAGTGTTCCGCCAGGCGCTGGACAAGTATTTCGGCGGTGCGCTGGACCCGCTTACAGTCGCACGGGCACCGGAGGATTAGCCAGGCTTCCGTCCGACCGCCTTGAAGAACGTGTAGCAGAATATGCCGTCCGGCTCGGCGGTCCGGAGCAGGTCCGCGATGCCCGCGTCGAACCGCTCCGGCATGGCGAGGCCGGCCGCGACCGCCGGGGCGCGGACGCCCGCGACCATCGCCGTGAAGGTTTTTCGGATGAAGCCGTCCACCAGCCCGGGCCTGCTGCCGTCCACATAGACCATGCGGGGCGAGACGAGCACGCCGTCGAACCTGGCGTCCCGCAGCAGCGGATACAGCCGCCGCCCGATCAGCGCGTCGCCGCCCGCCCTTCGTTGCAGCTCGACCTGGCAGCCGACCACCGCGCGGGCGGCGTCGCTGTCCGGGTAGAACAGGGTCGAGCCGTGGTCGCCCTCGATGGCCGTGATCGTGCCGCCGGGCTTCAGCACCCGGCCCAGTTCGGCCAGCGACGCCGCCGGTTGGGCAAGATGCTCCAACAGGAAACAGACGAAAACGTGGTCGAAGCTGCCAGCCGCGCAAGGCAGCGCGAGGGCGTCGGCCTGTTGGAAGCGCACGTTGGACAGCCCGGCCGCCGCTACCCGCGCCTTGGCCTGGCTCAGCGAGGCGTGGGAGATGTCCACCGCCGTGATCCGCGCGCCGGGGCTGTTGCGGGCCAGCGGGACGGTCTGCGCCCCGACGCCGCACCCGGCCTCCAGCACCGCGCTGCCGGGCGGGTAGAAGGTGCCGGCGTGCAATAGGTCCTCCAGCGTGCGCGCCTGGTCGTGCAGGCGGACGCTCTCCACGCTTTCATAGCCGTGCACGTATCCGTCGCTCACCATGTCCTCCCCATAGCCGCCAGCATGATGCAGCAAGGTGCAGGGGAGGCGTCTTGAACGGGATTGCAGGCCGTGGCCCGGTTCAGGCCAGGGCGGCCCGGTAGCGGCCCGGAGTGACGCCGAGCTGCCGGACAAAGGCGCGCGTCAGGTGGCTCTGGTCCGCGAAGCCGGCCCGCAGCGCCGCCTCCGCAATCGGCAGGCCAGCCGCCAGGTGCCGGCGCGCCAGCCGCACCCGCTGCTGCACGAGGTAGGCATGCGGCGTCGCCCCGGTTTCCCGCTTGAAGCCGCGCAGCAGTTGGTACCGGCTGACGCCCTCAAGCGCCGCCAACTCGGCCAGCGTCACGGGCAGCTCCGGCGCATGGTCCAGGCGCCTGCGCGCCCTGGCGACGGCGGGCGGCGCGCTGCACGGCCATTGCCGCGCTCCGTGACGCCGCAACAGATGCAGCAGGCAGCGCAGCAGGTCCTGTTCCACCGCAAGGCGGTCCGGCGCCGCCTCCGTCAGCCGTGCGAACGCACGGGCGAAGTGCCCGGCCAGCACCGGATCGCGCAGCGCAGGCCGGGCGATCTCCTGATTGTTCCCGGCATCGTCCCGGGTTTCGCGGGCAACAAGAGCCGGGTCGAAATAGAGCATGCGCCACCCGCGGGCTTCGCCACGAACGGGCAGGCCGTCGTGCATCTCGCCCGGGTTCACGGTGATGACGTCGCCGGCCATGGACTCGACCGGCCCGATGCCGCTCCAGGAGCGTTGCGCCCCGCTGGCCATGACGCCGATCCCGAGATGGTCGTGGGCATGACGGGGAAACGCGCGGTCCGTCAGCAGGGTCATCGCCTCGACGCCCGGCAGGGCCGACCTGTGCTGGATGACGCGGTGCGTCTGCCCGGTCATGGATGACGGCCGGCCGCTTCCACGTCCGGCATTAGGCCAGCACCCGTTGGGCCACCGCCAGGTCCACGTTGCCGCCGCACAGGATGACGGCCACCCGCTTGCCCCGCATGGCCTCCCGCTCCTGCAGCAGCGCGGCCAACGGGGCGGCGCCCGCGCCCTCGGCCAGGTTGTGCGTGTCGGTCCAGCAGGCGCGCATGGCCGCGGCCACCTCGGCGTCCGTCACGCGCACGATGCGGTCCGCGCCGGCCTGGATGGCCGCGAACGCCCCTGGGTCCGGCACCCGGCACGCCATGCCGTCCGCGAAGGTGTCGGCCGTCTCGGTCGTGACGATCCGCCCGGCCTCGAAGCTCAATGCCATCGCGTCGGCGTGGGCCGAGACCACGCCCACGATGCGGGTGCGCAGCCCAAGCAGGTCGCGGGTGCGGATCAGGCCGCAGATGCCCGACCCCATGCCGATCGGCACGTATGCGGTGTCGAGGTCCGGCACCGCCCGGAACAGCTCCAGCGCATAGGTCGCGACGCCCCGCACCAGGTCCGGATGGAACGACGGCACGAACTCCAGCCCGCGCTCGGCCGCGAGCTGTGCTGCCCGCTCGCGCGCCTCGTCGAAGTCCCGCCCGGCCTCGATCAGCTCCGCCCCGAAGGCGCGCATGGCGGCGTTCTTTTCCGCCGAGTTGCCGTGCGGCACGCAGACCGTGACCCCCACGCCGGTGCCGCGCGCGGCATAGGGCAGGCTTTGGCCGTGATTGCCGCGCGTGGCGGTGACCAGGCCGCGCACGCTGGGCCGGTTGCGGCGGAGGCCGTCCAAATAGACCAGCCCGCCGCGCACCTTGAAGGCGCCCGTCGGCGTGTGGTTCTCGTGCTTGACCCACACCTCGACACCCGTGCGCGCGGCGAGCAGCGGCCAGGCATACTGCGGCGTGGGAGGCATGGCCGCATGCACGAGGCGCGCGGCGTCATCGAGGCCAGTCAGGTCGAACACGGGCGGCTCCGGGCAGGGATGGTGGACGCGCACCGTCGCCGCAGCGGCGGCAGAGGTCAACGCCAGCATGTTCGCCGCCGGTGGCGTCCCTCTTGAAACGCGGGCCGCGTAGCGCGACTTCCGCCCCAACATGATCCGGGCCTCTCTGACAGGGACGTTGGCTTCGTTGCGGGCCAAGCCAACCCTGTGGTGTCGGATCACCGCGCGCGTTCCTAATTGGGGACTGCCGCCATGACATGGGCCTTTGCTTCCCCTCGGCGCACGTTCCCTGGCTCTTGATGCGCGCGGCCCTCCCCGCAGTAACGATAGATGTCACCGTACCCAAAAACAAAGGCTCTTGTCGGGTTCCAGGGTGGTGATCCGGGTGGTGCCGCTGGCGGGTATTTGGTGTGATGGCTGAAGCACGCGCGGAGCCTTTGCCACTATGCCTGGCACCTGACTTGGTCAACCTTTCGGGCCTGATGGACGACGCCAAGTGCGTCGCTCTTGTGCGCCAGCACCGCTGGCCGGACGGTGCGCGCTGCCCTGGATGCGCCAGTTCCTCGGTCATCCGGGACGGGTGCGACGACACGCAGCCGCATCGCCAGCGTTGCCGTTGCAAGGCGTGCGCGTCCCGTTTCGACGATCTCACCGGCGCCGTGCAGGCCGGCCATCACCAGCCGCCGCGGGCCTGGGCGCTGTGCCTGTGTTCCATGGGCCTGAACCTTTCCAACCGGCAGATCGCGGCTGAGCTGGGCCTGGCCGTCCCAGCTGCGCAGGCCATGACGGAGCAGTTGCGCGCCGGGCTGCTTGCCACAACGCCAGCGGTGGAGCGTGACGGGCGAAGTCGAGCCGGAT
>CAXTCN010000184.1:0-9189 GCA_964242575.1 uncultured Acetobacteraceae bacterium
TGTCGCCATCACCCTGCTGGCGCTGATTGCGTTGCACATCGCGGATGCGCTGTACCATGCGCTGGTGAAACGGGATAGGATGCTGCAACGGATGCTGCCGGGGCCGGGCTAGGCGGCTGTCCGGTGCAATTGGCGTGTGAACCAAGGTTCCCACTACCCGTTGGAGCAGCAACGAGAAACGGAGGAAGTCCCATGCGTGTCCTGTTCCAGCCTGCGGCCCTTGCGGCCTTGTGCGCGTCCGCAGCTCATGCCCAGGCTCCTGCGCCTGGCAGCTCCGGTGGCGGCGGGGTCGGCCCCAGCGTGTCAACGCCCAACCAGCCGAAAGGCACCGCGCCGCCCGGCACGCCGAGCGGGGAAACGACCGGCGACCGCGCCCTGCGCGACGCCGCCGGGCAGAACGTGATCGGCAAAACCGAAACGCCGGTGTCGCCGGTGCCGGGCAACACCACCGCGCCGGACGCGGGCGTGCGGAAGTAGGCTAAGCTTCTCCCTCTCCCTCTGGGAGAGGGCCGGGGTGAGGGAGTCAGACTTCCCGCTGCTCCATCATCCTGGCGATGATGTCGGCTTGGCGGATCGCCAGGGCGACGATGGTCAGGGTGGGGTTGCAGGCGGCGCCGCTGGTGAACTGGCTGCCGTCGGACACGAACAGGTTCTTGATGTCGTGGGTTTGGCCGAACTTGTTCACCACGTCGTCCCTTGGTTTCTCGCTCATGCGGTTGGTACCCATGTTGTGCGTGCTGGGATAGAGCGGCGTCGGGATCAGGCGGGTCGGCTCCGACTGCCTGATAAACCGCCGACCCCTGCTGAACCGCGTGCGCCCGCATGGCAACGTCGTTCGGATGGTCGTCGAAGTGGACGGACGCGACAGGCAGACCCAGCTTGTCCTTCGCTTTCGGGTCCAGCGTGATGCGGTTGGTTTCCCGCGGCATGTCCTCCCCGATCAGCCACATGCCGGCCATGGGGAGTGTCAAAAACCTGGGGCAGCGCGCTTGCCTGTCCTGGGCTGACAGTCCTGGCTGATGTCTGACCACGAGGGCGGCAGGCGTGATGCAGTGGACGGTGCGGCTGGAGGCGAGGACCAGCGCGGGCGAGGTTAGGACGACGGAGCTTGCGATGTTCAGCCGGCCGGCGGTGGTCAGCACGCTCGCGGAGATCGGCCTGATGCTTGACGAGACAAAGGTGCTTCTGGCCAGGCTGCAGGCGAGCGTGCTGTGGTGCTTCAGGTCAGGGCCGCAGTGCTGGACGGGCGGTTTGGCCACCAAGCAATCCAGCTCGCGGCGTAGCGCCCCAGGTTTTTGACACTCCCGATGGGCGATGCTGGCCACACGCTGAACAACATTTTCCCCTCCTTCGATCGCGAGCGGAAGATGAGCGGCACCAACTGCGTTTGCTGACCCACCTCAGAAACCGACGCCGCCACCGACGCGGCGCTGACCGAGCGCGACCCGACCAGGCGCTTTAAGCTGCTGCGCACCGCCGGGCGGCACGCGCTTCAGGCCCGGGCGGTGACGCCCTTGTTCATCGCTCCGGTGGTGCTCGCCTCCAAAAGGCGACTATCCGATACGACGTGGGCGACAGCAGCAGCTCCGTGATGACCTCCGTCATGCGGGCGCACCCCTATCAAGGCATCAGGTCGGCAGGCGAGCCAGGTGCGCCGGGTCGTCCGCGAAGTGGCAGGCGGCGAAGTGGCCCGTCACGACCTCCCGCAGCGCTGGCCGTTCAGCGGCGCAGATGCCTTCCGCCAACCAGCAGCGGGTACGGAACGGGCAGCCGGAGGGCGGGTTTAATGGACTGGGCAGGTCGCCCTGCAGCACGATCCGCTTGCGCTCGCCGCCACCGGGAATGGCCGAAAGCAGGGCACGCGTATAGGGCATGCGCGGGTCGTCATAGAGCGTTTCGGCCGGGCCAAGCTCCACCAGCCGGCCCAGGTACATCACGCCCACGCGGTCGCTGATGTATTCCACCACGCCTAGGTCGTGGGCGATGAACAGGTAGGTCAGCCCGAACTCGCGCTGCAGGTCGGCGAGCAGGTTCAGCACCTGGGACTGCACGGACACGTCCAGTGCCGAAACCGGCTCGTCCGCCAGCACGAAGCGGGGGTGCACCGCCAGCGCCCGGGCGATGCCGATGCGTTGCCGCTGGCCGCCGCTGAACTCGTGCGGGTAGCGGGTCAGGTGCTCCCGCCGCAAGCCGACCACCTCGATCAGCTCCTCCACCCGCGCGTCCCGCTGGTCGCGCTTCATGCCCTGGATCACCAGGCCCTCGGCCACCAGCTGCCGCACCGTCATGCGCGGGTCCAGCGAGCCCATCGGGTCCTGGAAGATCGCCTGGATGTTCCGCCGGACCTGCTTTAGCCGCCCGGGCGGGAGCGTCAGCAGGTCCTCGCCGTCGAACAGGATCTGCCCGGACTGCGGTCGCTCTAGCCGCAGGATTGAGCGCCCAAGCGTGGACTTGCCACAACCGGACTCGCCGACCAGGCCGAAGGTTTCGCCGCGCTGGATAGTGAAGGACACATCGTCCACCGCCTTCACCAAGGCGCCGCCACGACCCAGCCAGTTGCCGCCTTGCGCGTAGTAGGTGCGCAGGTTGCGCACTTCGAGCAAGGTGTTGTCCGTCATCGCCCTAGTACAACCAGCAGGACACGCGGCGGCCGTCACCGGGGTCGCGCAGGCCCGGATCCGTCGCGCACACTGCCATCGCCTGCGGGCAGCGCGGCTGGAAAGGGCAGCCGGGCGGCATGTGCAGCTGGCTGGGCACGGCGCCGCCGATCGCCGCGAGCCGCGTGCCGCGCTTGGCCCGGGTGGGGATGGAGGCGAGCAGGCCGCGCGTATAAGGGTGCAGCGGGTCGGCGGTGACCTGCGCCACCGTGCCGCGCTCCATGACCCGGCCGGCATACATCACCACTACAGCCTCGCAGAGCTCCTCCACCACGCCGAAATCATGGGTGATCAGCAGCACAGCCGTGTTCATCCGCCGGCGCAGGCCGCGTATCAGGTCCAGGATTTGCGCCTGGATGGTCACGTCCAGCGCGGTAGTCGGCTCGTCCAGGATCAGCAGCTCCGGCTCGTTCACCAGCGCCATGGCGATCACGACCCGCTGGCGCATGCCGCCGCTCAGCTGATGCGGGTACTCATGCACCCGCCGCTCTGGCGCTGGAATGCCCAGGGAGCGGAATAGCGCCACCGTGCGGGCCAGAGCCTCTTGCCGGCTCACGTCGCTGTGCACCAGCAACGCCTCAATAACCTGGTTGCCTACGGTGTACACCGGGTTCAGCGCCGTCATTGGATCCTGGAACACTATGCAGAGCTGACGGCCGCGCAGGCGGCGCATCTCGGGTTCGGGCAGGGTCACCAGGTCCTGCCCGCGAAACAACACCCGGCCGCCCGCCACGAAGCCCGGCGCCTCTAGCAGGCGCATAATAGACATGGAGGTGATCGTCTTGCCGGAGCCGGATTCGCCGACAATGCCCAGGCTGCCGCCAGGAGGCAGCGTGAAGCTGACGCCGTCCACTGCGCGAACCAGTCCGGCACGGGTGCGGAACTGGGTGCGAAGGTCCTGGACGTCCAGCAGGGCGTCCGTCATGCCGGGCGATGCACCCGCGTTTCGCCGCTCTGCAGTACCAGCCGCACGTCCTCGAGCTTATAAAGATCGTCCAACGGGTTGCCCGCGACCACCAGCACATCCGCGACCATGCCGGGCTTCAGCGTGCCGACCATATCGCCAATGCCCAGCACGCGGGCCGCGAGGCTGGTGCCGGCAGTGATCGCTTCCAGCGCTGTCATGCCGCCTTCGGCCATCAGCGCCAGCTCCATCGGCATGGCCTCGATGGCGGTGAAGCGCCAGCCGGCATCGGTGCCCGCTACCCAGGTGACGCCGGCCTCGCGCATCTGCCCGAACTGCCGCTGGTTGTCCTCCGCCATGCGCTCCCACCGGTCCAAGAGCAGCCGGTCCGCCGCGCTGGGCTGCTCGATCGCCCGCAGCGCCCGCAGCATGGTACCGCCAACGGCGAGGGTGGTGGTGCAGGGAATGCCGGCCTTGGCGACCTGCTCCGCCACCGCGGGCACGAACTCTTGCCGGCCAGAGCGGTCCACCTGGAAGCTCGCGTGCTCGATGCCGTCGAACCCGGCCTCCACCACCCACCTGATCGCCTCCGCACAGAGGCAGTGTGCGGTGATCGTGCGGTTCTGCCGGTGCGCCTCGTCGGCCAGCGCCGCCAGCTCCGCCTGGCTGAAGGACGGAAGCCAGGACAGGGTGCCGAGCGTGCCGCCGCCGGTCGCCATCACCTTGATGTAGTCAGCGCCCATCTTGGCCATCTCGCGCACCTTACGGCGCAGCCCGTCCTCGCCATCTGCCTCGCCGCCCAGGTACCACGTATGGCCGCCGGTGATGGTGATCGGCTGGCCGCAGGCGATGATGCGGGCACCGTGCCCGTGCCCCAGCTGCAGCGCCCGGCGCACGTCGAAGATCGTGCTTCGCGCCCCACCCAGGTCCCGCACCGTAGTGATCCCGGCCGCCAGTGCGCGGCTGGCGTTCAGCGTGGCGGTGGCAGTCAGCACTCCATCGGTTTCCTCCACCGCGGTCTCGAGCGTGGCGCCGTTGCCGGGTAGGGTGAGGTGGACATGGGCGTCGATCAGCCCGGGCAGCACGGTGCAGCCGGGAAAGTCGAGCATGGCGGCGCCAGGACGCACCGCGCCCTCCGGCGCTGGCCCGGCGAACACGTGCTCCACCTTTCCGTCCTCAATTACCAGCGTGGCCGGGGACAGCGGCGGGGCGCCGGTGCCGTCGATCAGACAGTCAGCCTGCAAGACAATGGTGGTCATTTAGACATTGACGCCGCGCCGAAATACTCGAAGCCGCCACCCGACCAGGTCAGTCCCGTCAGCTTTTTGGTGGTCATCACCAAGTCGATGTTCTGCCGAATGGGTAGCATTATCGCCTGATCCATGATGATTTTCTGCGCCTGGCCATAAAGGTCCTGTCGCTTGGCCGGATCGAACTCCTGCTGGCCCTCGGCGATCAGCGCCGTCAGTTTGGGGTCGGTAAAGTGGCTCCAGTTGAAATACTGGTCGGGGGTGAACCACAGGCGCAGCGCGTCTGGGTCCACGCCGATGTATTGCAGCGGGGTGAGCGACATCTCGCCCTTGGCATTGGCCGCCAACCAGGCCGGCGTCGCCAAAAGCTGCACGCTGGCGTCCATCCCCACCTTGCGCAGGTAGCCCTGGATGGCCTGCGCCAGCAGGGGATAGGAGGTGGAGGTGGAAATGGCGGTAAGCTGCAGCGTCAGGCGCTTGCCGTCCTTCTCGTAGAATTCGCCCTGCCTGGTCCAGCCGGCCTCCTTCAGCAGCGCCTCCGCTTTAGCGGGGTCGAAGGGGTAGGCGTCTTCCAGGGCCGCGTCGTAGCCGGTCATGCCCTTCACCAGCGGCGTATTGCTGACCGGATAGGCGCCAGCATCGGCCAGCTGCCCGACCCCCTTCTTATCCACCGCGTAGAGGATGGCCCGGCGCACCGCGAGTTCCGCCGTGGCTCCGGACCCGGCGTTGATCGGCGCGAAGATGCCAAGCCCGCTAATCGGCACCGGGATGGCGGTGAACCGGTCCAGCTTGGTCAACGCGTTCCAGAACACGCCCGGCACGTCCTGGATCACCTCGGATTGGCCGCTCTGGAATTGGCTGACCCGCGCCTGTGGGCTGGATACGATCTGGAAGGTGATCTGCGCGATGTCCGGCGGGCCGCTGTGGTTGGTGGCCGGCGGGTTCCAGGCATAGGCCTCGTTGCGCTTCAACACCAGCGCCTGCCCGGCCGTGTAGCTGACGAAGCTGAACGGCCCGGTGCCGACCGGGTGCAGGCCGAGGTCAAGCCCGTACTCCTTGATCGCCTTCGGCGACTGCATCCCCAGGTAGGGCTCGCCGAGCTGCGCCAGCAGCGGCGCATAGGGGGCGGAGCAGCTGAGCTGCAGCGTGTATTTCGCGACAGCCTTGGCCGTGGTGCAGGAGCCTAGAAGGCTCATGGAAATCTTGGACTGCGTGGTCTTGTCGGTGACGTAGGCGAAGTTGGCGACGGCCGCCTCCGCGTCGAACGGCGTGCCGTCATGGAAGGCGACGCCCTCCCGCAGGGTGAAAATGTAGGTCTTCTTGTCGTCCGAGACCTCCCACTTGGTGGCCAGCGCCGGCGTTACCTTGAAGTCGGGCGTCAGCCAGACGAGCGTGTCGAAGACGTTGACGTTGATCGGGCCGACGTTGCGGTTTCCGGTGGTGGCCGGGTTCAGCGTGTCGAACGGGCCGGCCCAGCCCACAGTGATTTTTGCGTCCTTGTTCACCTCCGCCATTGCCTGCGTCCCTCCCCAGGGCACGAGCCCGGCGAGCAGGCCGGCGGCGAGGAGCGCGGGAAGCGGGCGGGGCATGGGCAACTCCGTGTGGGTAAGAAACGAACTAGAAGCGGGAAAGTGTCGGGTCCAGCTGGTCGCGAAGGCCGTCGCCGATCAGGTTCACGCCGATCACGAACAAGGCAAGAAACATGCCCGGGAACACGGTGATCCACCAGGCAAGGGTGATGTAGTTCTGGCCCTCGTTCAGGATCACGCCCCATTCCGGCCGCGGCGGCTGCACGCCCACGCCGATGAAGCCGAGGGCCGCGATCCACAGCACCGCGATGCCGATCCAGGTGGTGGTCAGCACGATGATGCTCGGTGATATATTGGGTAAAACGTGCCGCAAGATGATGCGCGGCGCTCCGGCCCCCAGCGTGACCGCGGCATCGACGTAGGGCAGATGCCGCACCTCGGCCGTGGCTCCCTCGACCACGCGGGCATAGATCGGCGTCACCACGATCGCCACCGCGACGACCCCGTTGAACAGGCCCGGCCCGAGCACCGCCGACACCGCCAGCGCCAGCAGGATGCCGGGAAAGGCGAGCAGCAGGTCCACCACGCGCATGAGTATGAAACGCGTGGCCCCGCCCGCGTAACCCGCGACCAGCCCCAGCGTGACGCCGCCGCCGCCGCCCAGCGCCACCACGGCCAGGCTGGCCAGCACGGTGGTCCGCCCGCCATAGAGCACGCGCGCCAGCAGGTCCCGCCCGAAGGCGTCGGCACCCATTGGATGCTCCCAGGAGGGCGGCGAGAAGCTGAGCATCGGGTCCTGCAACACCGGATCCGCCGCCGTGAGCAGCGGCGCGGCCAGCAAGGCCAGGACGAGAAGCGCGCAGATTACCGATCCCGCCGCCAGGCTGCGATGCCGCAGAGCCGGCGGCAAGGCGAAGCGGCGTCCGGCAACGGCGGCGCTCATGGCCTCACCGGTGGCCGACACGGGGATCGAGCAGAGGATACAACATGTCCACCACCAGGTTGCAGAGGGCGTAGACCAGGGCGATGATCAGCACCACAGCTTGCACCACGAGGTAGTCCTTGGCCAGGATCGCCTGCACCAGTAGCCGGCCGATCCCGGGGCGGGAGAACACTGTTTCCACCACCACGGCGCCGGACAGCAACTGCCCGAGCTGCAGCCCGACGATCGTCAGCACCGGCAGCAAGGCGTTGCGCAGCACGTGGCGGCGGAACACGCGGCCGCCGGCCATGCCCTTGGCGCGGGCCGTAATCACGTAGCGCTGCGTCATTGCCTGCAGCACGCTGGAGCGCACGAACCGAGCGTTGAAACCGGCCGTTCCCAGTGCCAGCGTCACTGCCGGCAGCACCAACCCCTTCAACGAAGGGCCGCCCACCACGTCGAACCACGGCAGCTGCACCGCGAACAACAGGATCAGCAGCAGGCCCAGCCAGAAGGATGGGATAGACATGAAGGCGAGCGCCATCGTCATCACCGCAGTATCCGCCGCGCGGTTGCGCTTCAAGGCCGCGACCACGCCGATCGTAGATCCCAGCAGCAAGGACAGCGACAAGCTGGCCAGCGTCAGCTGCACGGTGGCCGGCAGGTTCTCGCCGATCAGGGAAGCAACGGATTGCTGCTGCCCATAGGAGTAGCCGAAATCGCCGTGCAGCACGTTTCCGAGCCACAGCACATACTGCGCAGGCAGGCTGCGATCCAGGCCGAGCTGCTGGTTGAGTCGGGCGATCACCGCTGGGTCCGCGGCGCTAGTGCCCAGCAGGGCGGCGGCGGGATCGCCAGGGATGAAGTGGATGATCAGGAAAACCAGGACGGTGATGCCGAACGCCAGGGCAAGGACGGAGAGGAGGCGTTTGGAGGCGTAACCGCTCATCTCGCGATGGTAGGATCGGCCTTTCCAGTTGGACAAGCTATTCTCGCAGCGCACTACGGCCTGTCACGCCAGCGGCCTGAACGACGGGAACAGCCGACTACGTGGCAGGTGTGTCGCGCTGCTTCGGAAGTTCAAATGCGCAGCAGGCCCACGACCGCTGACATTGAGCCAGCATGTCAGGCCCAGCCGCAAGATACCCTTTGCTGGCCATCCGAATGTCGGGACGGCATTCGTGCTTGCACGCGAGATGGCGGCGCGCGACGACGTAGTGCCGGACCGGCTGGTGTTCGAGGAGGCGGCCGGCTTGGTTCCGATGGACCTGATGCGCGAGGGTGGTGCCGTGGTCGGCGCGGAGCTGACGGCGCCGGAACCCTTTTCGCGGCGGGCAAAGGTCGCGCCCGACCGGGTTGCGGCGTGCCTGTCGCTCGCAGCCGGGGACGTGCGGGTGGACGCGCACCCGCCGCAGGTGGTGTCCGTTGGCCTGCCGTTCCTGGTGGCTGAGCTTGCTTCGCGCGACGTGGGCACGGCGGCGCCGGAAGCCGGCACTGACCTGCAAGCCCGCATGTTCACGCCTCGCATGACGGAGGATCCAGCCACGGGCAGCGCAACTGCGGCCATGACCGCGCTGCTGGCGGAGCTGGGCGGCGGCGGCGACCTCCGCTTGCGCGTCGGGCAGGGCGTGGACATGGGCCGGCCGAGCCTGCTGCTGGCGTGGGCAGGCCGTCAGAACGGCGCCGTAGTCGCGCACGCCGGAGGGCGCTGCATCGCCGTGATGGAGGGCAGCATCTCATTGGCCGGCCAGGACAGTGGCCCGGCGGGCTGACCGTCCAGCGTCGGACCGCATCACCCGCCAGCCCGCTACGACCACCGCCCTACTCTCTTGAAAACGGCCGGAATGTTAAGGCATGGCACCTGCCCTAAGGGCCACCCCTTTCAAGGTCTTTAAACCGGCCTCAGGTGCCGCGTTCTGGTTTAAAG
>CAXTCN010000185.1:0-9098 GCA_964242575.1 uncultured Acetobacteraceae bacterium
CGCACATGGGGGCACGCTGCCTGGGCCCACCACCCCAGAACCCAACAAGAGCCTCCAAGGTTTACGGGGCCGCCCTGTTCCGGCTGCGGGAGAAAGACTTCGGCGAGGTGCGGCACAAGGAGGGCGCCTCCCCCGCCTGGCCGTTTGGCTACGACGTGTTCAAGCCTTACCACTGCCAGGCCGAGGCGCTGTTCCACGTGCATGGAAGACGCGGCGAAGACCCGACCGAACCCTGGTCGAGCAAGCCTCACCCTTACCCGCCCGTCAGCCACGAACCGCGTATCCAAGAGCTGAGCCGCCAGTTGCAGGGGAAGGGGTTGCGCCCGTTCCACCTGCCCCTGGGCATCCTGTTCGACGAGAAGGACGGGAAGCCCACGCCCACCAGCCCGTGCATCCGCTGCGACGCTTTCGATGGCTTCCCGTGCGCCACCAACGGCAAGGCCGACGCCTAGGTGGTCTGCGTGGACCCGGCGCTGGCCACGCACCCCAACTTCACCCTGCTGACGGGCGCCTACGTGTCACGCCTGGACACGGATGCGGCGGGACGGAGCGTCCGCGGCGTGCGCGTGACCCGCAACGGCCAAGAGGAGCGTTACTCCGCCGACATCGTGGTCGTGGCCTGCGGCGCGCTGAGTTCGGCCCTGTTGCTGCTGCGTTCTGCCAACGACGCGCACCCCAAGGGCTTGGCCAACGGCTCCGGCCAGGTGGGGCGCAGCTACATGCGCCACAACATGTCCGTGTTGATGGCCTTCTTGAAGGAGCCGAACCACACCGTCTTCCAGAAAACGCTGGCGATGAGCGACTACTACTTCGGGCGCCCGACTGGGAGTTCCCGCTCGGCCTGATCCAGATGTGCGCGACCTCGCACGCGGAGCAGATCAGGGGCGAAGCGCCGATGCCCGCCCTGATAGCCCACATGCCAGAGTGGCCGTTCGAGAAAGTGGCCGAACGCTCCATCAGCTTCTGGCTGCAAAGTGAGAACCTGCCGCGGCTGGAGAACCGGATCGCCTATGACGGCGACAAGGTCGTGCTGTCAGTCACGGAAAGAAACGAGGAGGAGGCGGCAGCCCGGCTGAAGCGCAAGCTCGGGTTGTCGTATTTGACCAAGAACGGATTGGGCGAATTCTGAGCCCTGAGATCCATGCGGCCACCGACGCGCTCGGCAACCCGGTGCGGGTGTTGTTCGGGCCGGGACAGCACTACGGCGTCACGCGCAGCCATGAGTTGGTGGATGGCCTCAGGCCAGAGGCCGTGATCGCCCACAAGCGATACGACGCCGAGCACCAGCGCGAGGCATACGCGGCATGGAAGCCGAGGCGCGGCGCAGCTCGGTTTTCACCCTGGCCCAGATTGGCTCGATGGAGTTGAGATCGGGCGAGCAGGTCGTCGATCCCGAAGGCTGCGCTTATGTCCATCACGGCGATGATGCACCGCACAAACCTGGCGCGCCAGGGAAAATCGGCGCATCGTCGGCTGTGCGTGCGGCGGTGCCTTCCCGATGCTGAAGCGGATCAAGAACTGGGCGCGGACAATCAAGCGCGACGGACACGCGCTGTATCTCGCGGCGCGTGACCCTCGCACCCCCTGGTACGCCAAGGCGCTCGCGCTGGCGATCGCGGGCTATGCCCTCTCGCCCATCGACCTCATCCCCGATTTCATCCCGGTGCTGGGCTACCTCGACGACGCGCTTCTGCTGCCCTTGGCGATCATCGTGGCGGTGCGGCTGGTGCCGCCCGACGTCATGGCCGAGCACCGCGCCGCTGCCGCCAGCGCCGAAGGGCGTCCCATCAGCCGCGCAGCCGCTGCATTCGTGGTCGCACTATGGCTGTTGTCGGCTGCATTGCTGCTCTGGTGGCTCTGGCCGGCCGCGACTCAGTAGCGTCCTGCGATTGAGCGCTTGGCCGATTTCAAATAGGGACATCACCGCCGTATCGGGGGACCTTTCTGGATGGATCGTTGGCTAAAGCGGCGCTGGACGCGTGCCGGGCTGGGTTTGTGCGCGCTGATGCTGCCGGTGGCCGGCTTGGCGCAGGACGTCGTGCTGCCGGATATCGAGGTGCCGGAAGTCGAGGTGATCGGGACCGCGCCGCTACAGGGCAGCGGACAGGACCGGGACCGCGTGCCTACCAACACCCAGGTGTTGCGCCGCGAGGACCTGGAGCGCACCGGCCCAGCCAGCGCGTTGCGGGCGCTGGACGAGCGGGTGGGCGGCGTGGCGCTCGACGAGGCGCAGGGCAACCCGTTCCAGCCGAACCTGGTATACCGTGGGTTCGAGGCGTCGCCGCTCGCCGGCAACGCGCAGGGCCTGGCGGTCTATCTGAACGGCACCCGCTTCAACCAGCCGTTCGGCGACACCACCAACTGGGACCTGATCCCCGATATCGCGGTGGACCGGATCGAGGTCGTGGGCGCCAACCCGGCGTTCGGGCTGAACGCGTTGGGCGGCGCAATCACCGTTAAGCTGCGCGACGGGTTCAGCTATCACGGCACGGCGCTCGAGCTGTCAGGCGGGTCGTTCGGGCGCATCCAAGGGTCGGCGCAGTACGGCGTGCAGTCCGGCAACGTGGCCGGGTACGTCGCGGTGACGGGGCTGAACGAGGACGGGTGGCGTGACCAGTCGCCCTCGCAGCTACGGCAGATCTATGGGGACCTGGGCTGGCGCGGCGACCGGTCCGAGGTGCACCTGAGCCTGCTGGGCGCAATCAACAACCTGACGGGCAACGGCCCGACGCCGGTCGAGCTGCTGGCCCAACGCCGCAGCGCCGTGTTCACCTACCCGGACCAGACCCGCAACAAGTACCTGCGCGTCAGCCTCACCGGCTCGCACGAGCTGAGCGACCGCATCTCGTTGCAGGGCAGCGTCTATTACAGCAACCTGGCGCAGCGCACCTACAACGGCAACGCGGCCGACACCGGGCCGTGCGACGACGCCCCCGGCTTCGTGTGCCTGAACGACGGCCCGGCGCTCACCACCCGCGGCGGCGAGCGCATCCCGAACTTCCTGAACCCGGGCCTGTTTCCGGGCGTCCCCGCCTTTCGCCGCGGCGGGCCGTATGCCGTGCTGGACGAGACAGCGACCGACAACAACGGCTACGGCGTCACGGTGCAGGCCACGCACAAGGCCGAGCTGTTCGGGCAGCCCAACCGGCTGCTGCTGGGCGCGAGCTATGACGGCGGCAGCACCAGTTTCTCCGCCCGCTCCTCGCTCGGCATCCTGACGCAGGACCGCGGGTATGCCGGGCCAGGCGTGCTGATCGACCAGGCGGACGGGTCCATCACGCCGGTGCGGGTGGCGGCGCAGAACAGCTATTACGGGCTGTACCTCCAGGACACCTTGGACGTGACCCCGGCGCTGGCGCTCACCTTGTCCGGCCGGTTCAACTTCGCGCAGATCAACCTGCGGGACCGGATCGGCACCGAGCTGAACGGCAACCACTCGTTCGCCCGCTTCAACCCTGGCGCCGGGCTGACCTATAAGATCACGCCCGGTATCTCGGCGTACGGCGGCTACTCCGAGGCCAACCGCACGCCGACCCCGGCCGAGCTGTCCTGCGCGTCACCGGCCAGCCCGTGCAGCTTGACCAACTTCTTCGTGTCCGACCCGCCGTTGAAGCAGGTGGTGGCGCGCACGTTCGAGGCCGGGCTGCGCGGCCGCTTCGACCTGTCCAGCGTCGGGCAGATTGCCTGGAACGCCGGGTTGTTCCGCACCGACAGCGACGACGACATCCTGTTCACCGCCAGCGCCGTATCTGGCCGCGGCTTCTTCCAGAACGTCGGCAGCACGCGGCGGCAGGGCGTGGAGGCGGGCCTCAGCCTGCGCCGCGGGCCGGCGTCCGCGTTCTTGGACTACGCCTACACCGACGCGACATTCCGCACGCCGTTCACCATCGGCAGCCAGAACAACCCGGCCGCCGACGCGGACGGCCTAGTCGCTGTGCGCTCCGGCAACCAAATTCCCGGCATCCCGCAGCATCGGCTGAAGTTCGGCGTGCAGTACAACGTCACGCCGAAGTGGACCGTGGGCACCACCGGCATCGCCAGCAGCGGTCGCGTGCTGCGCGGGGACGAGGGCAACCAGAACCCAAAGACCGGCGCGTATGTCGTGCTGAACCTCAACACGAGCTATCAAGTGACCAAGAACATCGAGGTGTTCGCCCTGGCGCAGAACCTGTTCAACACGCGATACGAGACGTTCGGCGGCTTCTCACCGGTCTCGCTGGCGCCGATTTCCGCCACCCGGGTCGGCAGCAACACGCGCAGCCTGACCCCCGGCGCGCCGCTGGCGGGCTATGGCGGGATGCGGGTGACGTTTTGAGCGCCGCCGCCGTGCGACCCTTTGGCGTCTACCCCGTCCTGTATGCCTTCTGGACCGCGGATGGCGGCCTCGACGCGGCGCTGATGCGCCAGCAGGTCGAGCACTGCATCGCCCAGGGCGCGCACGGCGTCATGGTGCTCGGCCTGGTCACCGAGGTGCACAAGATGGACACTGCCGAGCGCCTGGCCCTGGTGCGCCTGGTAGGCGGGCTGATTGCCGGCCGCGTGCCCTATGCCGTGACGGTGGGCGAGCCGACGGTCGAGGGCCAGGTCGCGTTCATCCAAGCGGCGCGGGCAGCCGGGGCCGACTGGGTAATCCTGCAGCCACCGCCGGGGCCAGTGACGGAGACGGAGCTGATCCGCTTCTTCGGCACAGTGGCGGAGGGCGTCGCCGGCCTGGTGGACGGCATCGCCATCCAGAACAACCCGGTCAACCTCAGCGTCTCCCTCTCGGTGCCGGGCCTTATCGCGCTGGCCCGCGCTCATCCGGCCATCACCATCCTGAAAGCCGAGGGCTCGGCCGTCGACATCGCCCGGGTGATCGCGGAGGCCGGGCACTACACGGTGTTCGGCGGCCAGGGCGGGCGGGAGTTCCCGGCGTTAATGCGGGCGGGCGGCGCTGGGCTGATCCCAGCGCCGGACTGCCTCGCGGTGCAGGTGCGCATGTTCAACTTGTTCCAGGACGGCTCGTTGGCCGCGCTTGCGGAGGCGGAGCGGCTGCACCACCAGGTCCTGCCAATGATCGTGTTTCTCACGACCGACATCCCGACCTTGCTGGCCTACGGCAAGCGGCTGTTCGCCCTAGGCCTCGGCGCGCCCGAACCGATTGACCGCGCCCCAGCAGCGGCAGTCACGGCGTTCGGGTTGGCCGAGGTGGCGCGGTTCCGGGCGGCGCTGGATGCCTTGGACGCCTAACGCGTCCGCCGCAATCCGCGCAGCACCAGCGCGACGCCCCAGCCGAACGCCGCGGTAATCGGCAGCACAGGCCACATGCGGGCCAGTACGCCGCCGGCGAAGTAGGGCGTGCCCTTGATGGCCGGCAGCACCACCCAGTTCACAAACGTCAGCGCCACCATGCCGAACAGCGCGCCGAACATGAGGTCCGGCATCCGCACGCGCGGCAGCAGCACCGCAATCAGCGCGCCCCACAGGCCGCCCCAGAACGCCTGGTTCACGATCTGCGGCACGCCGAACGGCGAGATCGGCCGCAAGCCGAACGGCCCGGTCGGCAGGACCCCGGCCTGATGCAGTAGCCACACCGTGCCCTGATGGAACACCAGCACTGACACCACGCCGGCGACGAAGCCCAGCAAAACTACCCGTCCGGTCGCGGTGTCCCGTGGAGCCATGACGTTATTCGAAGTCGAGAAACTCACCGTGCTGCGCTCCTGATGCCAGTGCTGATGATGCCAGTGTTAAGCTGCGTACTTGACGCTGCACCCATAAGCCCGCGTCACCGCGACGGGTGCTGCCTTGCCCGCCGCCAACGCCAGCAGCGCATTGCGCGCATGGGGCGTGGCCTGGGCCAAGTCCTCGACCCGCGTCGAGGCGATGCTGTCCGCGCCGCCCATGTAGCCCAGCACGCCGTCCCGCTGCACGATGAACATCTGCGGCGTGGTCTGCGCCGCATACGTCCGGCCCAGGTCCCCGCGCGGGTCTAGCAGTATGTGGGCCGGCGTCGCGTTCCGCGTGCGCGACAGCTCGTTGGCGCGCGGCCCGTCCGCTGCGCCCTGCTCACCAGGCGCTGAGCTGATGACCGACAGCCACACCGCGCCCAGCCCAGCGGCCTCCCGCTGCAACGCCTGCATCGCGCCGGTGCCATACCACTTCTGCACGTAGGGACAGCCGTCGTTGGTCCACTCCAGCACCACTAGCTTGCCGCGCAACTGCGCCAGCCCGACGGCCTCGCCATTGCTGTCGGTGGCGGTGAAGTCGGGTGCGGGCGCGCCAACCCGCGGCGCGGCGCGAACGGCGACAGGAATCAGCGACGCGCCGGCGGCAAGCAAAAGGCTACGGCGAACCAAGGTCATGGGTGTTTCCTTCAACTGCGGTTGAGCTGGTCCAGCATGGTGCCCTCCGTCAGGATTTGCGGCAGCACCTCCGCCTCCCCCTGGGCCGGCGGGTAGTAGACATACAGCGGCACGCCGTCCCGCGCGTGGCTGCGCAGGAACGTGGTGATCTCCGGGTCGCCCCGGGTCCAGTCGCCTTTGAGGTAGGCGACCTTGCGCTCCGTGAACGCCTGGCGCACGGCGGCGGGCGCCAGCGCCACGCGCTCGTTCACTAGGCATGTCACGCACCAGGCGGCGGTCATGTTCACGAACACTGGACGCCCCTCGGCACGCAGCGCCGCCAGCCGTGCGGCGGAGAACGGCTCCGCGCCGGCCTGCTCGCTGGCCTGGGAAGGCGCCGGCGCACTGCCGGCGATGCCGGGCAGCAGGAACAGCGCCGCCGCCGCCGCGACCAGCGCCACGCCGCCGCCGGCCCGCTGTCCGCGCAGACCCGCGCGTTGCGACACGCCATACGCCCAGGCCGCGAAGCCCAGCAGCACCATCCCGGCCACCGCCGCCAGCACGCCGTCCGGACCGGACTGCTGGCTCAGCACCCACACCAGCCACGCCGCAGCCGCATACATCGGGAACGCCAGCGCGCCGCGCAGCACGTCCATCCAAGCGCCGGGCCGCGGCAGCGCCCGCGTGAGGCCCGGCGCCAACGCCAGCACCGCATACGGCGCAGCGAGCCCAAGGCCCATCGCCAGGAACACCAGCAGTGTCACCCAGGCCGGCGCTGCCAGCGCCGCCGCAATGGCCGCGCCCATGAACGGCGCGGTGCACGGCGTCGCCACCAGCACCGCCAACAACCCGGTGAAAAAGCTTCCGGCATGGCCCTCCCGCCCGGCCAATCCCTGTCCAGCGCCCGCCAGCCGGCCGCCGACTTGGAACACGCCCGAAAGGTTCAACCCCACCGCGAACAGCACCCAGGCCATGCCGGCCACGAACACCGGCGACTGGAACTGAAATCCCCAGCCCGCCGCCGACCCAGCCGCCCGCGCTGTCATCAGGGCCGCGCCCAAACCGCCGAACGCCGCCAGCACGCCCAGCGTATAGAACGCCGCCCCGGCCCGCACTGCCCCGCGCGCCTGCCCGGACAGCCGCGCCACCGCCACCGCCTTCATCGCCAGCACCGGGAACACGCAGGGCATGAGGTTCAGGATCAGCCCGCCCAGGAACGCCAGCAGCAGGGTCCGCCCCAGCGGCGTCGTTGGCGCGGCGGCCGGTCCAGGCAACGCGGTGATCTGGAGGTTGCTCTCCTGCCCGCCCGGGTCGCGCAGCACCAGCGTACCCTCTAATGCCTTGTCCGGCGTGGGCGCGGGGCCAGGCCGCAACGCCAGCTCCACCACTCCGTTCCGCACCATCACCGGCTGCGCCGCCGCGTGCTCCACGGTGCCCCAGGCCGCCGGCAGGAACCACGCGTCCTTGACCGTCGCGGCCGACAAGCCCTCGCCCTGCAACGACAACGTCCCGTCCGGCCCGATCCGCGCCGTGAAGGGGGAGGGCCGCGGGGCACTCGCGTCAGAAGCAGCGAACAACGGCGTCTCCGCGGACGGAGCCGGCGTGCCTGCTGGCAGTTCCAGCGTGAACCGCCCTTCCTCTGGCACGCAGATGCGCTCGCACACCAGCCAGGACGCCATCGCCTCAACCTGCAACGGCCCGGCGCCGGGCGTGACCGTCACGGGCAGCAGCACCTCGCCGGTGTAGCCATAGGTCATCACCGGCCCGTCCGGCAGCCGCACCGGCGTCGGCCAAGTGATCGGCCCGGCCTCGGCGCCGATGATGGCCAGCTCGGCCGGCACCCCGGCGTCCCCTGGGTTCTGCCAATAGGTGTGCCAGCCCGGCGCCATTCGCAGCCGCAGCCCAAGCCGCATCGGCTGCCCGGCCTGCACGGCGTCCGTGTCCGACACCAAGGTCGCGGTCAGCCGCTCGCTCCGCACCACGGTGCTTTCGAGCGCAACCGCCGGAGCCGGCTGCAACGCCGCCAGCAACCCAAGTCCCAACCACGCCACACCGAGACGACTCATGCACACCTTCCGCGGACACGCGTACCCTACCGCATATCGTCCCGGTTCGCGCAACCGCCACAGCTTTCTCCAGGCTATGCCCGCAAAACGGCTGCCGCCATACATCTATCTCCTTCCGGCCATCGCCCTCATGAGCTTCGGCCCGGCGACCGCCCTGGCCGCCACGGTGATCGTCGCGATCCCGCCCGCGCTCCGCCTCACGGCGCATGGCGTCCGGTTGACGCCCGTGAGCTTCCTCGAACTTGGGACGGCCACGGGAAGCTCGCCGGCCCAGACATTCGTCAAGATCAGGCTGCCTTTTGCCATGCCCAGCATCATGGCGGGCGTGAACCAGTGCCTGATGATGACCTTCGGGATGGTCGTGATCGCCGGCATCGTCGGCTCGGGCGGCCTCGGGGCCGTCATTTACGATGCGATCCGCACTCTCGACATCGGCAAATCCATCGACGGGGGGGCGATCGTGATCCTCACGATGACTCTTGAACGGATCACCGAAGGCGCGGTGAATGATAACCGTGGGAGCGACCGATGAGCGAAATGCCGTTCACGTTCCCCCGCGCTGCCGCAGCACCCTGTCGTATGCTGGCCAGTTGGCGACCTTGCGGCGCGCCCGGGGGATCTTGTGGCGGCGCGCCTCATTGGCCTTGTAGGGCATTAGCAGGCTGCGGAAAATCGCGCGATTTGCGAGCTTCTGAGCGGTCTTTTGGCA
>CAXTCN010000186.1:0-9039 GCA_964242575.1 uncultured Acetobacteraceae bacterium
TTCGACTGGCCGGCGGTGGGCGCGGGCGCGACGCTGTTCCTGCTGCCGATCATGGCGTTCACCGTGCTGCTGCGCCGCAACCTGCTGCGCGGCATCACCTTCGGGGCAGTGCGCAAATGAAGCCGGTGCTGGAGCGCTGCGCCATGGGCCTGATTGGCGCGGGCGTCGTCATGCTGATGCAGCCGTTCTCGCTCGCGTTGTACGGCTGGTCCTTCACCGTAATCCTGTTCGGCACCGTGGCGTTCATGGTCGTGTCCAAGTTGCCCGGCTGATGGCCGCCATCGTCGTCACAGGCTTGCACAAGGCGTTCGGCGCGTTCGTGGCGGTGCGCTCCTCCACGTTCACGGTGGCGGACGGCAGCTTTTTCGTGATGCTCGGCCCGTCCGGCTGCGGCAAGACCACCACGCTGCGCATGATCGCCGGGCTGGAGCTGCCGACCTCGGGCACCATCCTGCTGGACAACGAGGACGTTACGTTCCGCCGGGCGTCGCAGCGCGACATCGCGTTCGTGTTCCAGATGTTCGCGCTTTACCCGCATATGACGGCCCGGCAGAACATCGCCTTCCCGCTGCGCGCCCAGGGCATGGCCGCGCAGGACATCCGCGCCCGGGTCGAGGACGCGGCTGCCTTGTTGCAGATCGTGCCGCTGCTGGACCGTCCGGTGGGGGGCCTGTCGGGCGGGGACCGGCAACGGGTGGCGCTCGGCCGGGCCATCGTGCGCCGGCCGCGCGCCTTCATGATGGACGAGCCGCTGGGCGCGCTGGACGCCGAGTTCCGCCACCACATGTGCCAGGAGTTGCGCCAACTGCACGACCGGCTGGGCGCAACCACGGTCTATGTGACGCACGACCAGCAGGAGGCCATGTCGCTCGCGGACCAGGTGGCGGTAATGAACCACGGCGTGATGGAACAGGTCGGGCCGCCGCAGCGCGTGTATGACCACCCCGCCACCCTGTTCGTGGCCGAGTTCATCGGCAGCCCGGCCATGAACCTCCTGCCGTTCCACGGCGGCCTGGACCCGGACGCTCCCAGCGTATCCCTGGCCGGCGCGGACGTGCCGATCCCGCGCCCGGCCGCCACAGCGTCACCGCGGGACCTCACGCTCGGCGTGCGGCCGGAGCACGTGCGGTTCGACGACGCGGCGGCGCTGCGCGGCGGGATCGTGGCGGCGGAGTACCTGGGCACCACGCAGCTCATGACGCTGAACACCGGCGCAGGGCGGCTACGCGCACGGCTGCCGGCGTCCGTTCCGGCGCGGGTGGGGGACAGCGTGGGGCTGCGCTTCACCACGGCGCGGCTGTCGCTGTTCGACACCGCGTCCGGGCAGGCGCTGGAAGCCGCCAGTGGCTGAGTTCGCGTTTGCCGGCGTAACCAAGCGGTTCGGCGGCGTCGTGGCGGTGCAGGACGTGACGTTCGCGGTGGATGACGCCGAGTTTTTCGTGCTGCTCGGCCCCACCGGCGCGGGCAAGACGACGTTGCTGCGCCTGCTGGCCGGGCTGGAGCGCGCGGACGCCGGGCGCATCCACATTGGCGGCCGGGACGCCAGCGCCTTGACTCCGGCGGCGCGGGACGTGGCGTTCGTGTTCCAGCAGTACTCGCTGTATCCGCACCTCTCGGTGTTCGACAACCTGGCGTTCCCGCTGCGTGCGCCCGCCGCCCGCGTGCCCGAAGCCGCCATCCGCTTGCGGGTGCAGGCCGTGGCGGAGACGCTGCGCATCGCCCACAAGCTCGGCAATCGCGCCACGGCGCTGTCGGGGGGCGAGATGCAGCGCGTCGCTATTGGCCGCGCCCTGGTGCGCAGCCCGGCCATCACGCTGATGGATGAGCCGCTGTCGTCCTTGGACGCCAAGCTGCGGGCGGAGCTGCGCATCGAGCTGAAACGCACCCAGGCCGAGCTGGGCGCGACGTTCCTGTACGTGACGCACGACCAGATCGAGGCGATGACCATGGCGACGCGGATCGGCGTGATGAACGCCGGGCGCCTGGTGCAGGTCGGCACGCCGCAGCAGGTCTATGAGCAGCCGATGAACCTGTACGTGGCCGGCCGGCTGGGCACGCCGCCCATCAACCTGCTGCCCGCGGACCTGGTGCCCGGCGCAACCTTGCCGCCCCACGCGCGCACCGCCGGGCTGCGCACCGAGCACCTGCGGATCGCCGCCGACCCGGACGGCGCCGGGCGCATTGCCCGGGTCGAGCACCTGGGCGACCAGAGCCATTTGCACATCACGCTGGGCGCGCACCGCCTGGTGACGCTGGCGGACCCGCACACGCCGCTGACGGCCGGCCAGGCAGTGCGGCTCACCGCCGAGCGCCCCTTGCTGTTCGACGCCGCCGGCGTGCGGATCGCGGCATGAACCCCGGAGCCGTCCCATGAAGAAGCTTATTAACGACCCCAGCGCCGTCGTGCCGGAAATGCTGGAGGGCCTGGCCGCGATCACGCCCGGCCTCATGCTGCTGGAAGGCGAGAACGTCGTGGTGCGGCAGCATGACGGCGCGGCCCAGGTCGCGCTGATCTCGGGCGGCGGCGCGGGGCACGAGCCAGCGCATGCCGGCTACGTCGGCCCCGGCATGTTGGCGGCGGCGGTGGTGGGGGACGTGTTCACCTCCCCGTCGGTGGACGCCGTGCTGGCCGCGATCCGCGCCGTGACCGGCGCCGCGGGCGCGCTGCTGATCGTGAAAAACTACACCGGCGACCGGCTCAACTTCGGCTTAGCGGCGGAACTGGCGCGGTCCGAAGGGCTGGCGGTCAAGACCGTGATCGTGGACGACGACGTGGCGGTGATGGGCGGCGACGGCCGGCGGGGGCTGGCGGGCACGGTGCTGGTGCACAAGGTGGCTGGGGCGGTCGCGGCGTCTGGACAATCGCTCGCGGCGGTGAAGGCGGCGGCGAAGGCTGCCATCGCGGCGCTGGGCACGATGGGCGTGGCGCTGGGCGCTTGCACCGTGCCGGCCGCGGGCAAGCCCGGGTTCAGCCTGGATGACAACGAGATCGAGCTGGGCCTTGGCATCCACGGCGAGGCCGGCGTGAAGCGCGCGCCCATTGCACCGTCGCGGGAGCTGGTGGGCACGCTGCTGCAAACCATCATGGCCGACCGCGGCTTCGGCGCCGGCACGCGCGTGGCCCTGCTGGTGAACAACCTGGGCGGCACGCCGGTCATGGAGCTGTCGGTGGTGGCGCGGGACGCCGTGGCGGCGCTGGAGGCGGCCGGCCTGGTGGTGGAGCGCGCCTGGGCCGGGTCGTTCCTGACGGCGCTGGAGATGCCGGGCTGCTCGCTGTCCTTGCTGGAGGTGGACGACGCCCGCCTTGCCGCGTTGGACGCCCCCACCACCGCCCCGGCGTGGCCCGGCCCGACCGGGCGCGCGACCCTGGCGCGTCCCCGCGTGCCTGTGGCCGCCGATCCGGCTCCCATCCCGGTCACTGGCCGCGACGCCCGCGTGGACGCGGCGCTGCGTGCCGTCATCGCCGCCCTGCGCGCCGCCGAGCCTGAGTTGACCCGGTTGGACCAGGCATCCGGCGACGGCGACCTCGGCATCAGCATGGCGCGCGGCGCGGCGGCGATGGAGCGTGACCTGCCAACCTACCCGACGCAGGACCCGGCCGCGACCGCACGGGCCATGTCCGGCACGCTGCGCCGCGCGCTCGGCGGGTCCTCCGGGCCATTCTACGCGGTCATGCTGCTGCGCATGGCGGACGCGCTGCGCGATGGGGTGGGCTGGGGACAGGCGCTGGCGGCGGGCGCGGACGGCATTACGGCGCTGGGCGGCGCGCAGGCGGGCGACCGCACCATGCTGGACGCGCTGCTTCCGGCGGCCATGGCGCTGCAAGGCGGCACCCTGGCCGCGGCCGTCAGCGCGGCGCAGGCCGGGGCCGCGGCGACGGCCGCCATGCCGCCACGGCGGGGACGCGCGACGTACCTCGGGGACCGGGCGCTGGGCCATGTCGATCCGGGCGCCCGGGCGGTCGCGCTCTGGCTCGAGGCGATCCAAGCCGCCGCGTCATAGGACCGCCTCAGAGCCAGCCGAGGGCCAGGGCCGCGCCGGTGGACACGACAGAAGCCCGGCGCCAAGGCCTGGGCGCAGCCAGGACCACCCAGGCCAAAGCGTGGATCAGCGCCGGCCAGAGCGGCAGGTAGTAGCGGAACGACGCCGCCGGGACGCTATAGCCAAGCTTCATGGACGCAAACCAAAGGTGGATCGGCAGCACAAGCAAGAAGGTCACGACGGCGGCGGCGGCCACCATGGCGCGCGGATCTGAGAGGTGCTGGCGGACCGGCCGGGCGCCAGCCACCGCGCAGCCCATCATCGCCCAGAACGCCACCACTGTCAGGCTGCCGGCCGCTGTCGTGATCGGCCAGATGCCGGTTTTAAGCAGGCCCCATGTGTAGCCGATATTCGAAAAGAACGCCGGGAAGTACTCGCTGAAGCCCGCGACGCTATGGACCTCCCACACGCCCTCCGCCGTGACCGGGACGACGGCGCCGTAATCGCGGATCATGAGCATGTATGGCAGGCTGCCGACCAGCCCGCCGACGATGGCCGGCGCCAATAGGCCGGCACGGCTTGGCCCTCGCAACGCGACCAGGACCGCGAGGAAAATCCCGACCTCCAGCCCAGCGTTGGGCTTGGCCCAGAGCGCGCAGGCCAAGCCCAGGGCAATTCCAGCGCCCGAGCGCCAGCGTGACCGTCCCAGGGCGCTGACGCCCCAGTACGCGAGCGCCCCGCCGAGCACAGCCATCGAGTCGTTCGTGACCTGCTTCGTGATCGACAGCATCTCAGGACACATGAACAGGCCGGCGCAGAACACTGCCAGGGCTATCTGGTCCCGCTTGAACGCGCGCACGCCCGCCGACAGCGCCAGCAACAGGCCGGCCAGCAACAGTCCGAGCGAGGCCAGCCGCGGCACCAGAACCGCCCGCTCCGGCGCTAGGGAGCGGTCGAGGACCCTACCGATGAACAGGTAGTAGGCCGACGGGTGGCCTACGTAGTTCGGCCGGGTGTCCCACCGCCCGAAATCGCCGCGATCCAGCGTGTTCTGCTTATCGAACTCCGGAAGGATCGTGCCGGTTTCCTGTAGGTGCGCGGCATACGACACATGCTCCAGCTCATCCGGAGCGGGGAAGCTGGTTGTTGCGATCAGCCCAAGCGCGATGGCGAGGAACAGCAGCAGGGGCGCCAATACAATCAGGCCCTTGGGAGCCAGCCAACGCGCACTCGTCCGGGCAACAGGACTCGCGGCTGGCGCGAGCGCAACGGCTTCGACCAACTACAGAAACTGCGACAAGAGTATCTTTACGCCTGGCGTCAACCGGTCACGCGTCACATCAACCTCGCCAAGCTTGCGTATTGCCTGCCGGCGGTCCGGCCAGGGATCATCAATATTCAAGAACCACAGGTCACGACCTGATCGCAATCCTTTGACGAAAAAGTGTTGCTCGACTACCAGTTAGGGGCCGACGCGACGCGTTGCACAGCATCGCCGGCCACGTCCCCATTGAATTGACGCCGCTGTGGTTGGCATATCGCGCCACCATGCTGCAAACCTTCCACGACGCGCTCGGCCTTCTTGGCACGCTCGACCACAGCGTGGCCTCAGTCGCTGGCTTGAGCCTCCGCGTCAGCATGGCCGCGGTCGGCCTTGGCTGCCTTATTGGCATCCCGCTCGGCGCGCTGGTGGCCATCGCCGCCTTTCCGGGCCGGCAGGCGGCAGTCGTGCTGCTCAATGCCTGCATGGGCCTGCCGCCCGTCGTGGTCGGGCTGGTCGTCTACCTCCTGCTCTCGCGGTCCGGCCCGCTCGGCCCGTTGGGCCTGCTGTTCACCCCAGGCGCCATGGTGCTGGCGCAGGCCGTGCTCGTGACCCCGCTCATTGCGGCGTTGGTGCGCCAGATTGTGGAGGACGCCGACCGCGAGCTTGGCGAGCAGTTGCGGTCCATGCGGCTTTCGGCGTGGCAGCGCGCCCGCACCCTGGTGTTCGACGCCCGCTTCTCCCTCGTGGTGGCGGTCTTGGCGGCGTTCGGGCGCGCCGTGGCGGAGGTCGGCGCGGTGCTGGTCGCGGGCGGCAACATCGCAGGCCACACCCGCACCATGACGACGGCGATCTCACTCGAAACGCAGAAGGGCGACCTACCTTTGGCGCTGGCGCTGGGCCTTGTCCTCATTGGGATCGTGGTCGCAGTGAACGCGCTCGCCGCCCTGCTGCGCCACCATGCCATGCGGGCCTACGGATGACGGCCGTGCCAGCGTCGCCGCTGCTGCCCATCATGCTCCGCGACCTCACGTTCCGTCCGAACCGGCATTTGGTCCTGGACGGGCTGTGCGCCACGATCACGACGCCCGGAGTGACCGCGATCATCGGCCCGAACGGCGCCGGCAAAAGCGTTACCCTGCGCATGATCGACGGCTTGCTCGCGCCGGACAGCGGCACGGTCCGCTACGGCGTCCGGACCGCGGAGACGGTGCGCCGCGCCTTCGTGTTCCAGCGCACGGCGCTGGTCCGCGCGAGCGTCGCCGACAACGTCGGCCTGGCGCTGCGCCCGGCCGGCCTGTCGCGTCGGGCTGTCGCTGGCCGGGTCGCGGCGGCCTTGGAGCGCGTGGGCCTGCATGACCGGGCGCGCGACCCGGCGCGCAAGCTGTCGGGCGGCGAGCAGCAGCGCCTGGCGCTCGCCCGCGCCTGGGTCATCGAGCCGGAGCTGCTGCTGTTGGACGAGCCGACCGCCAACCTCGACCCAGGCGCCGCGGAGGCCATCGAGAGCCTTATTGCCGGCATCGCCGGGACCGGGACCAAGGTGATCCTGGTGTCGCACAACCTCGGCCAGGTCGCGCGGCTGGCCGAGGATGTCCTGGTTCTCGCGTCCGGCCGGGCCGTCGAGCATGGTCCGGCGCGCCGGGTGCTGATGGCCCCGCACGCCACTGAGACCAAGCGTTACCTCAAGGGAGAGCTGCCATGGATGTCCTACGCCGCCGCTTCGTGATGACCGCGTTCGCCGCCGTCCTCGCCGTTACCGGGCAGCCAGCGTTCGCGCAGGACCGGTCGATCACTGTGGCCTCCACCACCTCGACGGAACAGTCCGGCCTGTTCGCCCACCTGTTGCCGGCGTTCACCGGGAAAACCGGCATCCAGGTCAAGGTCGTGGCGCTCGGGACCGGGCAGGCGCTCGACGTGGGCCGGCGCGGGGACGCCGACGTGGTGTTCGTGCATGACAAGGCGGCCGAGGAGAAGTTCGTCGCCGAGGGGTTCGCGCCACAGCGGCAGGATGTCATGTACAACGATTTCGTCATCGTCGGCCCGGCGGCCGACCCGGCCGGCGCCAAGGGCCAGGACGTGCTGGAGGGCTTGCGTCGGATTGCGGCGGCCAAGGCGCCGTTCATCTCGCGCGGCGACCGGTCCGGAACGCACGCGGCGGAGCTGCGCTATTGGCGGGATGCCGGCCTCGACCCCGCGGCGCGCAAGGAGGACTGGTACAAGCAGATCGGCCAGGGCATGGGGCCGGCCCTCAACGCCGCCTCCGCCCAGCACGCCTACCTACTCAGTGACCGCGGCACCTGGCTGTCGTTCAAGAACCGCGGCGGCCTCACGATCCTGGTCGAGGGCGACCGACGGCTGTTCAATCAATACGGCGTCATGCTGGTCAACCCCGCCAAGCACCCGCATGTCAGGGCAGCCGACGGCCAGTCGTTCATGGACTGGCTGGTCTCGCCCGAGGGGCAAAGCGCCATCGCAAGCTACAAGGTTGGCGGCGAGCAGCTATTCTTTCCCAATGCCACCCCGGCCTCAGGGCGGAAAGCGGCGTAACGCAGCTTCAATCGGGCTGGTTGGCCGGGCCGGACCCGCACCATGCGGATGCAGCCCTGACGGCCTCAAACGATCTCCCGCGCCTGGCCGCGGTCAAGACGGAGCCAAACCCGTTCGCCGCGGCGCCGTTCAGGAACGCTGGAGCGGTTCAGGGCGTCCACCTTCAGCTCCGTTCCGTTCGCAAGGACCATGTAGCGCAGCACAGGCCCATGGATGCGCAGGTCGGTGGCGGCGGCCTCGACCCACAGCCCGTCCTCCCCGGCCAACGGCGGCGCTGGCAGCACGTCGAACGCTTCCGGGTGGATCGCCCAGGCGGACATCGAGCGCTCGTTGAACACGCGCAGCACCGCGTCCGGCTCCAACAGGTTGAAGTTGCCCATGAACCCGGCGACGAAGCGGGTGGCCGGACGGTCATACGCCTCGCGCGCCGGGCCAGCCTGCACGATGCGGCCGGCGTCCGGGCGCACCAGCCCGGCAATGGCGCGCAGCAGTGTGGTTTTACCGCATCCGGACAGCCCCAGCAGGATGCACATCTCCCCCTGCGCCACATCCAGCTCCACCTCGGCGAACACCTGCGCCGCGCCATACGCCTTGGCGAAGCCGCGTATTTCGACAAGGCTCAAGCCGGTTGCCGGCACAGCATGGACAGCGCGACCACGGTCGATTCCCACATCGCGGCGAAGTAAACCACGACGATCACCGCCGTGACCTGGCCGATCTTCTGGCGCTGCCCAAACAGGTAAATCGCCAATGTCTGGAAGCTGCCGCTCACCAGCATGTTGGCGAACACGAACTCCGCGAAGCTCAACGCGAACACCATCGCCAGCCCGACCAGCAAGCCCGGCGCGACGCAGGGCAGGATGACGCGCCGGGCGATGACCAGGTCGTTTGCCCCCACCAGGCGCCCGGCGTCCAGCAGCTCGTGCACCGGCAGCGCGCGCAGGTTGTTCTTCAGCGGCAGATACAGCAGCGGAAACGCGAGCGGCAGGTTGCCCAACAGCAGAAGCCAAAACGTGCCGATCAGCACCAGCAGGTCGTTGGCGTAGATGCCCAGCAGCACCACCTGCGGCAGCGCGTACGGCAGCACCACCAGCCGCTCCATCCAGCGGTCCAGCCAAGGCAGGGCAAGACGTTGACGCTGGTTGCGAAGATAACTCCCGGACGAGCAGGCTGGAGAGCTACGCCGCTTTCGGGACCAGCATGACATCGTGGCCCAGGTTGCTCAGCCGCTGGCCCAGCTTGGCCGTGGA
>CAXTCN010000187.1:0-8993 GCA_964242575.1 uncultured Acetobacteraceae bacterium
GGATCATCGGCAGCACGAACGCGATCAGCAGCCCTGGCACGAGGATGGCCATCAATCCGGCGAAGATCGGCGTCGCCAGGAAGTTGACGATGAAGCCTCCAACCACCACGCCACCGGCTGCGACGGGGTTGCCACTCAGCAAGCTCCAGACTGCCGTCGCGGCAGTTCCCGTCGTCGAGTTCAGAAGCCCAGCAAGACCCAGAGCCGTCAGAGCTACGACCGACATCTTGTGCCCGAGCTGCATGAGAGCACTGAACGGGTTTTCCCACATGCTGCCGGTGGGCGACATGCCTTCCACGAACAGGTTCAGCAGCCGGTCGTTCAGCCGCAAGCTACGGAACAGCTGCTCCATCGTGCTGGACCCGTCCTCTCCAGGCGTGGCTCCCTGGAACAGGTCGGCGTTGCCTCCGGGCACGTCTAGCCCATCGGTCGTGTTGGCGTAGGTTTTCAGCTTCGTCATGAACGCCGTGGCCGACGTCATAAGCGGGGCCAGGTCGCGCGAAAGCGAACGCCCAAGCCCTTCGTAGCTGGGCGTGTTCACCGTCGGAGTGGCGCTGACCAGTGACATGGTCTGGCCGTTGAGGCGTGCGAACTCCAGGTAGTAGGCACCGGCCTGGGTCCAACCCAGCGATGCCAGTTGCGCCTGATTTTGGACCAGCCCGACGTTGCCGTTCCTGGCTTCCGATGCATCCTGCAATGCCGCACGCAGCTCATTGGTCTTGCTTGTCGCAGCCGATGTCAGCTGCGCCGTGTAGTTGTTGGTCGCCGTGGTCAGCACGCCGAGCAAGGGCGTCAGCTCGGCCACCTTCTTGGTCTGCCAGAACCGCTGCGCGACTGTCTGGACAGTTGGGCGGATGTCGGAGTTCAGCACGTTGGTCAGGATGGACCTTTGCACCCCGGTCATGTCCACGCTCACGCCGGCGATGTTGGTGCTGGCCTGCTTGGGGCTGCGCAGCGTGACGGTGCCGCAGGCAGGCGAGGCAGTCTCATTGCCGGCAGAAAGCGAGTAGGACCAGGTGACCGAAGCACCACCGAGCGCATCCGGAACCTGAATAGGCGCTGGGATAGGGGCCAGGTTTGGCTGCCCAGATGCGGCATTCACCATGGCTCGACACAGCTCGGCCTGGATCAGGTTGGACACAACTGTTTTAGTCCCGGGTATGATCGGCTCTGCGATCAGCATGCCATCCGGTCCGACTGCCTTGACGCCGATTGCGTAGACCGTCTTCGCCATGCCTGCGCCCCAGAGCGCGGTGTGAACGACAAGCCTCTGGCCGGCGCTGAACCCGTTGGCGAGCGGGAACATCATCACGGCCGCAAAGCCCATGCGGACCAGGAACATGGCGCTCATGCCGCGGTCCAGCACGCGCCCGCTCTCGGCGCCGCGGACAATCTGCATGATCAGGCCGTAGCACACCCAGGCCATGGCGATCGCCGCCACGAAGCCGGTCAGCATGCCGACAAGGGTGCCGATGACGGTCGAGGCAGCGCCAATCGAACCGCTGCCAGCCGGAGCCGGACTAACAGGGAAGACACTCAGGATCACTCTGGCTGACCAATCATCGCCCGGGTCGAGAGCAGCCCAACTCAGGTTGTACCCGGTTCCCTGCGCGTAGGCGGGCACGGTGAGCGTCACCGTGACCAGGAGCAGGAGGAGGCAGGCGAGTGGCAGGCGGTGCATGGCATCCTCGCGGGTTTAGGTCCCGCAAGAATGCAGTGCCCCGGCGCGAATGGAGCGGTCGTCGCACCGGTGTCCTTCTACATCGAGGCTGACGGTCCGGACGGGCGGTGCTCGGGTCCCGGCGTGCGCCTGAAGGCCGCCTTGATCGCCTCCATGGCCTTGCTGGCGAGGTCTGCGGCTTTCTCGCCCAGCTCCTCCATCTGGCTCTTGCCGTCCTTGCGGCCGGGTGCTTCTGACGCGGCCTTGCCGATCTCGGCATCGAGCTTGCCGAAGCGAGCGGTGATCGCATCCGCGGTTCCTAGTCCGGCTGCGATGCCGTCAGCAGCGGTGCGGTCGCGGCCATACTGTCCGACCGCCGTTGCCGCACGATCGACGGCGCCCGCCAAGCCCTTCTCGCGGGCCATGTCGGCGTTGAACGAACGCCGCAGGTCCGCATACTGACCTCCCTCGCGCATGCCAGCGACGACGCCGGCCATGCCATCTGGGTCCGCCTTGGATGCAGCGCTGATCTTGGCCATGATCCCGGCACCCGGGCCGTTGGCAAACGCCTGCAGGGCCTTGGCCGCCATCTCGCCCGACCGCTCGGCCGCTGTGTAGGCGGCCTCATCGCGGTTGGATTGCGCGGTTTCCATGTACTTCGCGAGGCGGCCAGCCAAGGGGGTGAGGTTCTGGTCCCAAGGCGCTGCTGCTGTCGGCTCAGGTTTCCTGAGGGCGGCCATGATGGCGAACGTGGCACCTGCCCCACGCACTGGCTGGCCTTGATCCGAGACAACCGTTTGCGCTGTAGCCTGCTGGTCAGGCCGTGGCTGAATGCCGTAATTAAGTGCTGGTTCAGCTTGGTCTCTCGTTGATGACGTTGCAGAACTGGCCTGAGCTTGCGTGCGTGCTGCTGACCCGCCAGCTGCTGCAGGCTCTCCCGCCTCAGTACCCGCCTGCCGTGTTGGGGCACCGTCTGGGCCTGATTGCGTTGCACCCTCAACAGGGGTTCGAGCGCTCAGCCGGAGCCGGTGTTCGAGCACATCCACCTTGCTTTGTAGATCTGCGGAGCTCTGGTCGCTTACCCGCGCGATCATCGTGGCTTCCTTGCGTATGTCCCTTACCAGTATGCGATCATCGATCGTAGGCGTGCTCTGCACCAACTCCTGCATGCGCTCGTTGTGCAGCCCCGGGCTCGTCGCGGCAAGGCGGGTCATTTCCTCCCGCAAGCCCCCTTGCATGCCAGTCATGGGACCAACAAGCTTCTCGACATCCTGCGTTGCATAGGCAACGCGCGTTCTGAACCCCGGGTCTTCAAGGCGGCCGGGTATGTCAGCCCGCTCAGCGATGCTCTTGATTACTGATGCCAAGGCGGGATCGACCCGCGCCACCAGCAACTGCGTCCGTTCGAGCTTGTCGATCAACTCGCGTAGCGGCTCCCTGACCTTCGCGTCCACCGTCTTGCTCGCGTCGGCAGCTGCTGCCGCTTCTAAACCCTTCTGAGCAGCTGGTGGGATCGTGGATGAGTTGATCGGTTCCGATTTGCGAGGCTCGGCCCCTGCAATGCTTCCATCGGCCATGTTCTATCTCCTGCTGGTGATCAGTTCGAAGCCATGCTCGGCGTTGGCATCTGGACGGCCTCGTTGAAGTTCCGCTCCTCCGTTTGCGCGACCTGCGTCGCGGTCAGCGAGGCCTGGTAGAGACCCAAGCGGTAGTTCTGCATGGCAAGGTAGTTGCCGAGTGCCGTCTGCACGGCGATCTCACGCTGCACCGAGGCGGGCGGCATTGCTTGCAGCGAGGCGTGCCAGCCGGCGTCGCTCATGCGCCGGTTCACCTCCAGGCTTATGGCTGTCAGCCAGGAGCCCGAGGTTTGTGCCGGCAAACCCTCAGAGCGTTGCTGCTGCTGTTGCTGGGCGGTG
This sequence comes from uncultured Acetobacteraceae bacterium, assembly GCA_964242575.1. GTDB lineage: Bacteria > Pseudomonadota > Alphaproteobacteria > Acetobacterales > Acetobacteraceae > JANPPS01. The sequence goes on from CAXTCN010000187.1 coordinate 3,577, forward strand.
AGGGGCACGGACGGGGTTTGCACGGCGATGGCGTAGCTCAGCACGCTACCAGCCAGCGACATACGGGCGTTGTAGGCGCGCCGCCGTGCCCAGGCGTCCTGGCCGGTGAGGGAGGAGATTTGGTCCGCGCGGAGTGCCGCCGGAACGATGGGCTGCAAAAGGTTGGTGCGGAAGTCGTTGGCGGCGTTCACGCCGTCCTGGCCGGGATAGGTGCCTGTGCCGAACAGGTTGGTCGCCTGCTGGTCCGCGTTGGGGTACGTGGATCTCGTGCAAAGGCCCGCCTGCGCTTCCACCTCCGAGCAGTAGCGGGTCATGTGCAGCCGGTTGATCGCCTGCACGGCCTGCGCCTGCCCGTAGTATCCTGGCGTTCCCGGCACGGCCTCGCCGCGGCGGTCCGCCACCAGCTGGATCGCCTGCGCCACGTTGTAAGACGAGATGGAGGCGACGATTGGTGTTTGGGCGTTGTCGACCGCGTTGCAGAACTGCGGGTTGGCGGTGTGCTCATCGCGGATCTGCACGTTGCGGAGATCTCGGCTCAGCCGGGCGTGCACCATGTTGTTGGCATCCGCGATGCCCTGATGCGCGCCGACCGCCGCCTTGGCGTAGTTGGCATTCTGCGTGAAGCCGTCCCGCAGCATGTTGTTGACCGAGGTTTGCATGCCGGTGACTGCGCCGGTGATCTGGCTGCCGATGCTGCTGATCATGCCGGTGACCGCGTTCTGCATCGCCGTGATCAGAAAACCGGTTGCTACGTCGATCGTTTGCATCTGCGCCCGTGCGTGAACGATGGTGAACAACGCGCCGCCGAGCATGACGATGGCGGTGGTCGTAAGAAGGCCGTTGCGCATGATGTCCTCCTCAGTAGGCGCCGGCGTTGGCCGGCACGCTGTAGCCGGTCGGCGCCATGCTCGATCCGTTGATGAGCACGCCGCCGCCGCTTGCGGTGCCATTCAAGCCGACCGAGCCCCAGGTCGGGCCACCGCCGCCGAAGGAGAGCTGAGGGCAGAAGTTGCCGCCGCCGAAGCCGCCAAAGCCCATGTCGAAGCCGGTGATGGTCAAGCCGCACTGCACGGAGCCGATCATGCTCTGCCACGTCGAGGTGACCGCGGCGCAGATCTTGCCCTGGATCGCGGCTACCAAATTGCCCGGGTTGAGCAGGTTGGTGACGACGTTCAGGCCGATGCCGTTGAAGAAGTTGCCGAGGCACGACAGCGAGGTTACGCTTTGCGGCTCGCTGATGTTCTTGTCATCGGACTGGATGCGTGCAGCAATGCCGCTGGCCGCGGCCTGTGTAATCAGGGCACAGTTGGCGTTGCCGCTGTCGGTTGCCGCGACGGCCGGCGAAACGATGAGGGATGCCACGAGTACTAGGACGATGGCTTGGCGCTTCATGTCGGCTCCTTAGTGAGGGATTGGCAGGCCCGGCATAGGCCATGCACGCGGTCAGGGTGGAAAATGGCGGCGAGCAGCTCCTGCCGGTGCGCCGCTTGCAGCGTGGCGCGCAGGGTTTGCGCGGAATCGGGTAGTCCGTCATTGAGCAGCGCATCGAGCACCTCCTGCCGATTTGGCAGGGCCGTTGTGGCCAGGCTGTCCAGGAGGGGCAGGGCGTGTCCTGGCCCGATCTGTACGAGGACTGCGTTCATGTCGGCCCGGACCGGGTCGTTACGCAGCACCGACGCCAACAGCGTGGGGTTCTGGACCTGAGCCGCGGTGAGAGCGTCCTTGAACCGAGCCAAGAGTTCATCCATGCTCGCCAAGGGCTGCAACGACCCTGGGTCAGCAGGGGCAGGCAGCATGACGGCCTCTCGTTTCAACTCAGGCATTGGCGCTCTCCGAAGTTCGAAGGGCAGCATCGCGCCATGCGGCGCGAACAGCGCGGCCTATGCGCGGATGATCGACACAGCCATCCAGCGCACGACAACCCGCAGGCCGAGCGGGCGTACCACGGACCGAAGCGTTTCGACCCATGCACGTCCACCTTTCCAATCCACCAATGCGGCTTGGTCAACTCCTGGCCCGAACGTCACTTTGACCTTTGCTGGCACGATCTGCCGGGATGCGAACGCGAGCGGCACCCCCTTGCCGAACCCTTGCGCAATAGGAATGGCAGCAGCAGGCGCGACCTGAAGCGGCTGTCTCCGTGTTGGGGGCGAGCCTTCCGGGGATAGGACGATTGGCCTTGAGCTGCCCGGCATTGTGGAAGCAGTGTCCGCTTCTGTGGGACCAATCCGGAAGTCAGCCCGGGCAGACAGCCCCACTGCGATCGATCCAATCAGGGTAACAACAGTCAGTGTTTTCATTTCGAGCCTCCGACGTAGGAGAGTCCTACTGTGCGGAGGCGCGAACAGAGATTGCGATGCAGATTGTGCCAAGCCATAAGTTCAGAAGTTTTAAAGTTCGCGCCACCGCGAGGCAGGCATGCTTCGTCGGCGATGACACTTTAATATAGCTGACAAAAGGCGGCGATGATGGTGAAACAACCCCCGGACCCAGATAAGCCGGAACGCGAGCGGGACCCGTTCCTGGACGCTATCGGGCAGAAAATCAAAATTGCCCGCGTTCGAGCAGGCCTTACGCAAAGGCAGCTCGGGGTGTCGATAGGAACCTCACAATCCTGGATATTCATAGCGGAAGATGGGCAAAACAACTTTCAGATAAAAAGCCTCAGAAGGCTTGCTGATACATTGAACATCCCACTGCGCAGTCTCCTCCCAAGCGAGGAAGAGCCTATAACGGTCTCAAACAACTCTGCTCAGGCAAACGAACTTCTTCGTTTGGCCATAGCAGACACCACCCAATTGCTTAACAGGCTGCACAAGGCCGCTGTCCTTACCGAAGGCCAAGCCCCCGAAGGTGGACCTGCGCAGGAGAGAAAAGCGCCCTCCTAATCTCTGACATCGAAAAAAGTGTAATTTAAGGATGACAACGGAAGCAGTATAAGTTTATTAAGCCTCACAGGCATATGTGAGGCTGCTATGGCTGCCGTTGATCAACCCCGGGCTACGCCATCAGCGGTCCCTCCGTCTCTGGAGGGCCTGAAACCGAACCCGGTCGCCCGGTCTGGTCCATCTCTCACCCGCGCCGTCCTGCCTGGCATGGTCGCGCGCGGTCACGGCATCGAAGCCCTGTGTTCGTACCTGCGTCTGACACGTACATTACTCTTCGATGCCGTGGTCGAGCTGGGCCTCCCGACTCCTCATGAGAGGCCACTCCGGAAGTGCGGTGGCCGCAATTCCTGGTCTATTCCTGACACCATCCTGTTCATCGTGCTGTGGGTAGCTGGCTGGCACGCCGAGAGCCTGGGGCAGCGCTTTGGCCGCTCGCCTGGCAGTGCCTGGGCCAAGGCACGCCAGCTCGGCCTGCCGCGCCGCGACCGGAAATCGATCTTTCGTCCAGTCCATCCTGGTGAAGCTCTACCGCCCGGCGTTATGCAAGGCCCTCGCGCGAACCCGGGACCGACCTCGAAAACCCAACGCAACTACGTTGGTACTGATGCGACCAAGCCCACCTTGGGCCAGCTGCTCCCGACGGTCCCGGTTCTCGCTCGCGACGTGTCCACCCCCGGCGCCGCTGTCACCCTGCGCTACCCTGCGCCTGGTTTTGACGACCTATTCGGGCCGACGCCGGTTGGAACGCCGCCCCTCCGGAGGACCAAGGGGCGGGAAATCTACTGGACCCGCGAGCGCGACATCGAACTCGGCAAGCGCTGGTGGGCACGCCAGCACTACAAGGCAATCGCCCGCGACATGGGCATCTCGCCATCGACGGTGCAGAGCAGGCGGTTCCGCCTCGGCTTGCCGACGTTCCACGATCTCAAAGACCTGTTCATCTTCCGCCGCGAAGAGCTGGTCGACAATTTCGATCCGAGCGTCGTCGATCTGCACATCTCTGCCGCCAGCTATGTCGAGCGGAAATGCTCAAGGTATGCCGGCATCGGCAAGGAGTTCTGGTTCTGGTGCTTGAACACCACGAACACCAAGCTGGTCACCAGCCAGGAATGGACCCGCCTGGAGAAGCGGCAGCGCGAACGCCCGTCCACGGCGCGGCCCAAGTCCCACCCTCCGACGCTGCCTTACGCTTCGCACGCTTTCTGATCGCCTCGATCGTCGATCAAGCCAGAACCGCCGCGCCATTCGCGCCGTCCCCGCCGATGCTCCCGTTGCCAGTCCAGGAGTTGCAGCATGCAGAACCAAGCCAACGCCGTGTCGCGCAGGCTGTCCGATCCCGACTTCCAGGCGTCGCTCGTCAAGCGGTGCATCGCCCTGACCATGTGCTTCGTCGCACTCGAATGCGTCCGCCTGGCCCATGACATCTACATCTGGGTAAACCCACCCAAGCCGTCGTTCTTCCGCATCGACGGCCGCACCCCGCCGCAGCCCTTGGTGGCGTTGAGCAGCCCCATCGTGGACGACACCGAGCTGCTGCAATGGACCGTGAAGTCCGTGCTGGCCCCCTACTCGGTCAACTACCACGACTACCCGGAGCAGCTGAACACCGCCGGCCGGCGGTTCACGGCGACCGGCTGGAACAGCTTTGCCGAGGAGTTCAAGAAGACCGGCAACCTGGAGACCATGAAGCGCGGCCGGCTGCTCTGCTACGCCCAGGCGCAACGCGCGGCCCTGATCCGAGAAACCAAGGTGATCCGCGGCCGGCTCGCCTACGACATCCAGTTCCCGATCGTGCAGACCTGCCAGAACACGCAGCAGGAAGCCACGACCCGGCTGATGATGACCGCGCTCGTGGTCCGCACGGACATCCAGGACCACGCGGACGGCCTCGCCATCGAGCAGCTCGTTGCCGACGCGCAGTAGCCCTTGCCCCAGGAGCCACCATGCCCCGCAGTTCCGCCCTTGTCTTCGTCTGCCTGGCTATGCCGTCGCTGGCGTGGGCGCAGTCGCCCATGCAGATCCCCGAGCCGCCCGGCACCACCCCACCGGTCCCCGAAGCCGCTCGGCGTGCGGCGCGGGAGGCCATACCGCTGACACCCGAGCTGATCCAAGAGCTGGCCAAGCGTTTTCAGGAGAACCGGCGCACGGAGGAGGAGAGCACGACGCAGATCGCCACGCCGGTCAGCCGTGCGGTCAAGGTGAACTACGCTCCAGGTCAGACGACCAGCATCGTGCAGACCGTGCGGGGCTATCCGAGCCAGATCAGCTTCTTCGACGCCACCGGCCAGCCCTGGCCCATCGTGTGGGACACCAACTCCAACACCGCCGGCGGGGGCGGAGGCGGCGGGAACAGCTCAGGCAACTGCAATACCAACAGCGCTGCCAGCGCGGGCACTGGTTCCGGTGGGCCGGCGGTGGAAGCGGTCGGCTTCCACGTCTGCGTGCCCGTGAAGGGCAGCAACGTGCTTCAGGTCACGCCCATGTCGCTGTCGCCCCGCGGTGGCTTGCTGGTCAGCCTGCAAGGAGCAC
>CAXTCN010000188.1:0-8837 GCA_964242575.1 uncultured Acetobacteraceae bacterium
ATCAGCTCGCTGATGGACCTAGACAGCATCCGCGGCCCTCGCCAGAGGGATACGCTTGATTCGCCTCGTTTGAACGACGCGCCATGCCGAACGGCGACAGGGTATGCTGGACGCTATAGGCAGCAAAGCCGCTTGACTTCCAGCGCATTGAGCGCAAGTGAACGTTCATTCTCATTACGGGCGTCCCATGAACCAGGTCGTGCAAATTACCCGGCCGCCGCGCGAGCGGATCATCGACGCCGCCATCGCCTGTTTTTCCCGCTCCGGCTTCCACGGCGCTTCGATGCAGGAAATCTGCGCCGAGGCCGGCATGAGCCCCGGCGCGTTGTACCGCTATTTCCCCAGCAAAGTCAGCATCATCGAGGCCATCGCCGACCAGGAGCGCGCCCAGCACGCCGCGTTCTTCGAGCGCATGGCCACTGAGGAGGACCCGGTCGAAGCCCTGGCCGGCATCGGCGTCGAAACACTGGAAAAGTTGCTGAAGGCCCCGACCGCCGCGTTGACCGCCGAAGTCATGGCCGAGGGCGTCCGCAATCCCGAGGTGCGCGCCGGCTTCGACCGCAACAGCCGCGAGGCCCGCGCCGCCATCGTCGCCGCCATGCGCCGCGGCCAGGAACGCGGCCTGGTGGACCCGGCGCTCGACGTCGAAATTGCCGCCCAACTTATCATGGCAATGGGCGACGGCCTGTGCGTCCACCAGGGCCTGGACCCCACCTTGACCGCCGACCGGTTCCGCCCCGTGCTGCAACAACTGCTGCGCCGCTTCCTGCGCCCGCCGCTTGTTATGCTGTTCGCCCTCGTGCTCGGCGTAGCACCACTCCATGCCGCCGGCCTCGCGGAACCCCGGCCGCCGTCGGTCAGCGTCGTCACCGCTACGACTGGCCCCATCGCCGAGACTGCCGTGCTGACCGGCACCCTGGTCCCGCGCGAGGAAGTGCTGGTCAGCCCGCAGATCGAGGGCCTGGCCATCACCGAAATCCTGGCCGAGGAGGGTGACAGCGTGACCGCCGGGCAGGTCCTGGCCCGGCTGTCCCGCGACGTGCTGACCGCCACCATCGCGCAGAACGCCGCGCAAATCTCCCGCGCCGACGCCGCCGTCGCGCAGGCCAGCAGCTTCATCCAGGAAACCCAGGCCACCCGGCAACAGGCGGACCTTGCCTTGGCCCGCACGCGCGAGTTGTTGCAGGGCGGCAACGCGTCCCGCGAAATCTTTGAACAGCGCGCCGCCCTCGCCGCCACCACCGGCGCTCGGGTCCAAAGCGCCACCAACGCGCTCCGCGCCGCCGAGGCCGACCGCGCGCTGGCCTTGGCGCAACGGCAGGAGCTGATGGTCCGCCTGGCCCGCACCGAGCTGCGCGCGCCGGTTGCCGGGCTGGTGAGCCGCCGCATCGCCCGCCTGGGCGCCGTGGTGACCGGCGCCGGCGACCCGCTGTTCCGCATCATCGAGGGCGGCGCCATAGAGCTTGAGGCCGATGTGCCGGAAACCCAGCTTGCCAAGCTGCGGCCGGGCCAGCCCGCGCGCATCGACACCGCCGGCGGCCCGCGCACCGGCCGGGTCCGCCTGGTGTCTCCGGAAGTCAGCCGCACCACCCGGCTCGGCCGCGTCCGGGTCGAGATCGTTGGCGCCGAGCCGCTGGTGATCGGCAGCTTCGCCCGCGCTGCCGTCGAGGTCGCGCGCCGCGACGGCGTGCTGGCGCCGCTGTCCGCCGTGCTGTTCCAGCCGGACGGTGCGGTGGTGCAGGTGGTGCGCGACGGCGTGGTGGACACCCGCCGTGTGGAAATCGGCCTGCGCGCCGGCCAGCAAGTCGAGATCGCCCAGGGCCTCGCGCCCGGCGAGGAGGTCGTGTCGGTGTCCGGCACCTTCATCCGCGGCGGCGACCGCGTGGTGGCCGTGCGGGGCGTCAACTGATGGCGTTCAACATCTCCGGCGCGGCCATCCGCAACCCGATCCCGCCGCTGGTGCTGTTCGTGGTGCTGACGCTGTTGGGCGTGTGGGCGTTCATGGCGCTGCCGATCACCCGCTCCCCCAACATCGACATCCCGATCGTCTCCGTGACCGTCACCCAGCCCGGCGCGGCGCCTGCCGAGCTTGAGGCGCAGGTCACCAAAAAGGTCGAGGACGCGGTCGCCAACATCTCCGGCGTCAAGCACGTCGCCTCCACCGTCACCGACGGCCGCAGCCTCACCGTGATCGAGCTGCGGCTTGAGGTCAGCAGCGACCGCGCCCTGAACGACACGCGCGACGCGGTGTCGAAAATCCGCGCCGACCTGCCGCGCGCCATTGACGAGCCGATCATCGAGCGCGTGGACATCGTGGGCGAAAGCATCCAGACCTTCGCCGCCACCGCGCCGGGCATGACCTTGGAGGGCCTGTCCTGGTTCATCGACGACACCGTGGCCCGGGACCTGCAAGGCATCAACGGCATCGGCCGCATCGAGCGCATCGGCGGTGTCACCCGGGAAATCCGCGTGAGCCTGGACCCGGACCGGCTGGCGTCCCTCGGCATCACCGCCGGCGACGTGAACCGGCAGTTGCGCGCCACCAGCGCCGACCTGTCCGGCGGGCGCGGCGAGGTCGGCGCGCAGGAACAGGCCATCCGCACCCTGGCGGGCGCGCGCACCCTCGAACAACTGGAACGCACCCGCCTGGTCCTGCCGGGAGGCCGCGAGCTGCGCCTGTCCGACGTGGCCCGCATCGAGGACGCCTTCGAGGAGCCGCGCGACTTCGCCCGCATGGACGGCACGACGCCCGTGGTGTCGTTCGCCATCTACCGCGCCAAGGGCGCCAGCGAGGTCACGGTGGCGGACGCGGTGGCGAAGCGCTTGGCCGCGTTGTCGGCGGCGCATCCGCAGGTGTCCTATGCGCTGATCGACGACGGCGTGCGCTCGTCCCGCGGCAGCTACGTGTCCGCCATGCACGGCCTGCTCGAGGGCGCGGCGCTGGCGACCGTCGTGGTGCTGGTGTTCCTGCGCAACTGGCGCGCGACGGCGCTGGTGGCGGTGGCGTTGCCGCTGTCCATCATGCCGGCCTTTGCGGTCATGCACCTGCTGGGCTTCAGCCTCAACTTCGTGAGCCTGCTGGCGATCACGCTGGTGACCGGCATCCTGGTCGATGACGCCATCGTCGAGATCGAGAACATCGTCCGCCACATGCGCATGGGCAAGCGCCCGTTCGAGGCGGCGGTCGAGGCGGCGGACGAGATCGGCCTCGCGGTCATCGCCATCACGCTGACCATCGTCGCGGTGTTCGCGCCGGTGAGCTTCATGGGCGGCATCGCCGGGCAGTTCTTCAAGCAGTTCGGCTTGACCGTCGCGGCCGCGGTGCTGGCGTCGCTGCTGGTCGCGCGCCTGATTACCCCGTTGATGGCGGCCTACCTGCTGCGCCCGGTGGCGCACGAGGCCGAGCGCGACGGTTGGGTCATGCGCGGCTACACCCGTTTCCTGCGCGGCACCCTGCGCTGGCGCGGCCTGACGCTGCTGGCCGGGCTGGCGGCGTTCGCGCTGTCGATCTGGTCCACAACCCTGCTGCCGACCGGCTTCATCCCGCCGCCGGACGAAAGCCGCGTCGTGATGTCCATCGAGCTGCCGTCCGGCAGCACCTTGGCCGACACCCGCGCCGCCACCGACCGCATCGCCGCCGAGTTCCGGCGCATCCCCGAGGTCACCACCGTGTTCGTGGTCGGCGGCACCACGCCAACCGGCGCGGGCAGGGAAATCCGCCGGGCCAAAATGATCGTGAACCTGGTACTGAAGGACCAGCGCGCCCGCACCCAAAAACAAATCGAGGTCGAGCTGACCCAGCGCCTGGCCGGCATCCCCGACGTGCGCGGCTGGTACGTGAACGACCGCGGCGAGCGTGAGATGTCGGTCACCATGCTGGGCGAGGACCCGGCCGCGCTCAACCGCTCGGTCGCGGCCTTGGAGGGCGCCATGCGCCGCTTGCCCGGCTTCGGCAACGTGGCTCCCTCCGCCGGCGCGGACCGCCCGGAAATCCGCGTGGTGCCCAAGGGCGACGAGGCCGCGCGCTTCGGCGTCACCACCGAGGCCATCAGCGAGGCCGTCCGCATCGCCACTATCGGCGACGTGCCCGCCAACCTCGCGAAGTTCCGCGCGGGCGACCGGCTGATCCCAATCCGCGTCCAAGTGGACACCACGCTGCGCGCGGACCTTGGCGCCATCGAGACCCTGACCGTCGCGGGCGCGGCTGGCCCGGTGCCGTTGCTGGCGGTGGCGGACGTGACGCTCGGCCAAGGCCCCTCCAGCGTCGAGCGTTATGACCGGGTGCGCCGCGTGGTGCTGGGCGCGGACCTCTCGACCGGCCTGGCGCTCGGCGACGCGCTGGAGTCCGTCTACGCGCTGCCGGAGGCGCAGAACCTGCCGCCCGGCGTCCGCTTGCAGAACGGTGGCGACGCCGAGATCATGGCCGAGGTGTTCTCCGGCTTCGCCACCGCCATGGCCGCCGGCCTCACCATCGTGCTGGGCGTGCTGGTGCTGCTGTTCGGCAGCGTGTTCCAGCCCATCACGATCCTGCTGTCACTGCCGCTCAGCCTCGGCGGCGTGATCCTCGCTTTGCTGCTGACCGGCCAGCCCATCTCTATGCCCGTGGTGATCGGCGTGCTGATGCTGATGGGCATTGTCACGAAAAACGCCATCATGCTGGTGGATTTCGCCATCGAGCGCCGGGCCGAGGGCATGGCGCGGGCCGAGGCCATCATCGACGCCGGACGGAAACGCGCCCGGCCTATCGTGATGACCACCATCGCCATGGTCGCCGGCATGGTCCCGAGCGCGCTCGGCATCGGCGACGGGGGCGAGTTCCGCGCGCCCATGGCCATCGGCGTCATTGGCGGGTTGATCGTCTCGACCGTGCTGTCGCTGGTGTTCGTGCCGTCGTTCTACACCGTCATGGACGACGTGAGCCGCTTCACGGGCCGGCTGTTTGGCCGGCTGCTCACCAAGCGCGACGCGGAGGCGCCCCGGCCCAAGCCAGCCGCCACGCCAGCCGGGACGCCCCAGCCGGCGGAGTGACGCGGCGCTACCGGGCGTTGCGCTGGGCGGGCCTACGCGCCGGCGTGCGCGCAGGCTCGCGTCGCGTCGGGGCGGGCGTGGGCGTCGCGGCGGCCGGGGTGAACACGGGGGTGTCGCCCGGGGCCACGTTCACCGCCACCCGCACCACCGGGTCCGCGACGCCCGGCGTGCGGGACCGCAGCGCCACCGTGAAGCTGTCCGTGCCGGAGAACCCGGGACCTGGCGTGTACTCGATCCGCGTCTGCGTGCCATACGGCTGCACGTACACCCGCCCATGGGCCGGCCGGCTGCGCACCAGGCCGTAGCTGAACGGACGCCCGTCCGCCTCCGACAGCGTGATGCCGCACCAGCCGTCGTTGCTCATAGCGATGGTGGCGGCGCCCGCCTCCACGGCGGACGGCGTGCAGGCCTTGGCGCGGCCTTCGTCCAGCACGTTCGGCCCGGCGTCTTGCACCGGCGGCTTGTTCGGCGCGCAGCCCTGCGCCACCAGGGCAACGAGCAGCGGAACGAGGCGAAGGCTAGGGCGAAGGGTCAAGGGCTGGCTCCTGGACGGCAATGGTCCGCTTCCCTGCCACACCCGCTGTGCTACGCCAAGCCACCCTGACAAAACCAACCGTTTCAGTCGATTGCGAACCGAAGCAGAGTCGTCGAGGCAAATACGTCGCCCGGCCGCAGCACCGTGGACGGGAAGTCCGGCCGGTTCGGGCTATCCGGGAAATGCTGGGTCTCCAGGCATAGCCCATCCCCGGAGCGGTACGCCCGCCCGCTCGGCCCGGCCAACGCGCCCGTCAGCATGTTGCCGGAATACACCTGCACGCCAGGCTGGTCGGTCAGCACCCGCAGCGTCCGGCCGCTGCCGGGATGGTGCACCGTGGCTGCCGGGCGCACGCCGGGCTGCTCGCTCAACACGAATGTATGGTCATAGCCGCGGCCCCGCAGCAGTTGCGGGTCGCCAGCGCGGATTCGCGCGCCGATGGGAGCAGGTTTGCGGAAGTCGAACGGCGTGCCCTCGACCGGACGCAGCGGCCCCTCGGGGATGCTGGTGGCGTCCACCGGCACGAACCGCTCCGCGTCCACCTGCAACAGGTGATCGAGCACGCTGCCGGCGCCCTCGCCGGCCAGGTTGAAGTAGCTGTGGTTGGTGAGGTTCAGCACCGTCGCCTGGTCCGTGGCGGCATGGTAGTCGATGCGCAGGCCGTCCGCCTCTGCGGTGTAGGTGACCCGCACCGTGAGCGCGCCGGGATAGCCCTCCTCGCCGTCTGGGCTGACGTAGCTGAGCGCCACGTGCCGTTCGCTCATGTCCTCGATGGCCCAGACCCGCTTGTCGAACCCGCCGGGTCCGCCGTGCAGCGCGTTCGGCCCGTTGTTGCACGCGAGCTGGTATGTCGTGCCGTCCAGCGTGAAGCGCCCGCGGGCAATGCGGTTGGCGTACCGGCCGGTGATGGCGCCGAAATGCGGGCTGCGCGTCGCGTAGCCCTCCAGGCTGTCCAGCCCCAGCACGACGTTCGCCACCTGGCCCGCCCGGTCCGGCACCTCGATGCCCTCGATGATCCCGCCATAGGTCAGCACGCGGATGCGCGGCCCGCCATTTTGCAAGGTGACGCGATGCACGTCCTGGCCGTCGATGTGGCCGTAGTGTTCCATGGCGGAGCGCTCCTGCATAACAGCCGTGCCGGGCGTATCCTGTCCAGCGCCGCCGGAACTGGCTAGGGTTCCAGGCTTGGTTAGGGTCAACGCATGGACGCCAGCACGACCGCCGTAATGGACGACCGCCGGGCCAAGCGCAACGTGCTGCGGCTGGCGGTGGCGCAGGCGCTGGCGGGGGCGAACGCCTCGGTCATCTTCGCCACCGGCGCCATCATCGGCTCCACCCTGTCGCCTGACCCGGCGCTCGCCACCGTGCCCATCAGCGTGTTCGTGGTCGGCATGGCCGGCGGCACGCTGCCGAGCGGCTGGCTGTCCCGCACCTACGGCCGCCGCGCCGCGTTCCTGGCCGGCGGAGGCTGCGGCGTGCTGGCCGGCCTGGTTGCGGCGCTGGCGTTGCTGGCCGGCTCGTTCCCGCTATACTGCCTCGCCACGCTGTTCGGCGGCTTGTACGCCGCCGTGGTGCAGTCGTTCCGCTTCGCCGCCGCCGACACCGCCAGCCCCGCATTCCGGCCCAAGGCACTGTCCTGGGTCATGGCGGGCGGCGTGTTCTCCGGCGTGATCGGGCCGCAGCTTGTCACGTTCACCATGGACCTCTGGGCGCCCTACCTGTTCGTCGCGAGCTACCTGGCGCAGGCCGTGGTGGCGGTGCTGGCGATGGCGGTGCTGGCCGGCGTGGACCTGCCCCGCCCCGCCCGCGCGGACCTGGCGCGCGGCCGTCCGCTCAGTGTGATCGCCCGGCAGCCGCGGTTCCTGGTGGCCGTGACGTGCGGCGTCGTGACGTATACTTTGATGAACCTGGTCATGACCTCCGCCCCGCTGGCGATGCGGATGTGCGGGTTGCCGCTCACGGCCAGCAACACCGCCCTCCAGTGGCACATCGTGGCGATGTATGCGCCGAGCTTTTTCACCGGCAGCCTGATCGCCCGGTTCGGCGCACCCCGCGTGGTGGCGGCCGGGCTGCTGCTGCTGGGCGCGGCGGCGCTGGTTGGGCTGTCCGGCCTCACCACCGGGCATTTCGTGGTTGGGCTGGTGCTGCTGGGCCTGGGCTGGAACTTCGGCTTCGTCGGCGCGTCCGCCCTGGTGCTGGAGGCGCACCGGCCGGAGGAGCGCAACAAGGTGCAGTCGTTCAACGACTTCCTGGTGTTCGGCACCATGGCCGTGGGGTCGTTCTCGTCCGGGCACCTGCTGGTGGCGTTCGGCTGGGCGGCGGTGAACTGGGTGGTGTTCCCGCCGGTCGTGGTGGCGCTTGCGGTGCTGCTGGGGGCGGGGGTGGCGCGGCGGCGAGTGGCGTATGACGCGTGAGGAGTTCTTCGACTGGGCCGAGCGCCAGGACCAGCGCCACGAGTTCGACGGCTCGCAGCCGGTGGCGATGGTGGGCGGCACCGCGAACCACAGCCAGATTTGCCAGAACATCTGGTTCGCATTGCGGTCCCGGCTCAAAGGCACCGGCTGCGAGCCTTTGGGGCCGGACGTCGGGATCGCCACCATCGGCGACGCTGTTCGCTACCCAAACGCCCTGGTGACCTGCGCGAAGTTCCCGGGGACCGCCCGGCTTGTTCCGGGCGCGGTCGTGGTGTTCGAGGTGCTGAGCCCGACCTCGGGCCGGGTTGACCGGATCGACAAGCTCCGCGAGTACCGCGCCGTCGCGTCCATCCGGCGTTACGTGATCCTGGAGTGCTCAAGCGCCGCCCTCACGGTTTTCGAGCGCGCGGACGAGCAAGCCGACTGGACCGCTCGTGCCTTGGTTGCTGGGGACATCCTGCGAATGCCCGAGATCGGGATCGGGGTTCCGGTCGCCGCATTCTACGAGGATGTGGACCTGGCGGAGCGATCCGACGCTCTAGAATAAGGGCGGTAGAGATTAGCGGCGTCTGCTGAATTAGGCTGGCCGACTCAGCCGGTCGTAACTAGCGCAGGTAAGCGCCAGTGGGACCGACCCTGTTCGTCATGTTCGCACGAATTGGCTGCGATCGCACCGGCTGCATCTTGAACCGGGCTGCTGCCGACATGGACCGTTCTTATCCGGGCATCTACTGGTGGTGTTCGGCTAGGTGGGGGGCGGCGAAAGGTGGTTTGCGGGCTGTTGCTGCTAAACTTCGACTGTTAATGCTTATACCAAGTTCCTGAAAGCCTGACTCCTGGCTTTTCAAAGTGGCGGCGAT
>CAXTCN010000189.1:0-8829 GCA_964242575.1 uncultured Acetobacteraceae bacterium
TCGACCGCCAGAAACCGTTCAGCGCCACCCAGCAACGCACGATCAGCCCAGGCACCCAAAAACGCTCAAAAACTCACTCCGACAGGCTGCTAGTCGCATCAATTTCGTTCACCTTATCTGATACCGGAAACTTCACACTTCCTTATGCTCCCACGCTGAAGTACTTAGTCCTTAGCCCGGCAAGCAGGCCTATACCCTCGGCGATCCGCAATGCGAGGGTGTCCTTGCCGCACCAGGTATTGCCTCGGCGGTGCGGCGGTGCCGAGCGACGGACCCACGGTCGGCTTTCTGCTCAGCCATGCGATGTTCCTGAAGTTACTGCGACCGCCGCCACCCTGCTACGCGGGCAAAATACCGGCGCGGCGTTCCAAGCGGACAACGTGCCCCTCAATCCGGTCGAACCGTGTCGCCAAGCCGGCGTAGTGGCTCGCCTGGGTCGAGGCATGCTGGCCCAGCTGGGTTTCCAGCGCCGTCAGATGCTGTTCGAGATCGGTCAGGCCCGCGCGCACCCCGTCCAGCTTGGCGTCGAAACGCCGCAGGTAAGCCAGGACCGGGTCCTCAGGCTGGTCGCTCATGCGTCCCACGCTAGCAAGGCTTGACCCCCGTGCCGCGTCCGAGCACTCGTCCCCCGGCGCCGGACCGGCGCCCTGACGCGACAAAGGAGGCACATGGCCATCATGCAGGCCGCAGAAGCAGACTCGCCCATGGCCTGGGCGCGCCTGGCCACCGCCGTGGCGCTGAGCACGCTGGGCGGGGTCGGCATGTGGTCGGTGGTGGTGGTGCTGCCCGCGGTGCAGGCGGAGTTCGGGGCGACGCGCGGCAGCGCCGCCTTGTCCTACACGCTGACCATGCTGGGCTTCGCCGTGGGCGGCGTGCTGATGGGGCGCCTGTCCGACCGGTTCGGCATCCTGCGCCCGGTGGCCGGCGGCACCGTGGCGCTGGCGCTCGGCTTCGGGCTGGCCGCGCTGTCCGGCAGCCTGTGGCAGTTCGCGCTGGCGCAGGGCCTGCTGATCGGCCTGCTGGGCAGCTCGGCCACGTTTGCGCCGTTGATCGCCGACGTCTCGCTGTGGTTCGTGCGCCGCCGAGGCATCGCCGTGGCGCTGTGCGCGTCCGGCAACTACCTGGCGGGCGCGTTCTGGCCGCCCATCGTGCAGCACTTCACCGTCACTGTCGGTTGGCGCATGACCTACGTCGGCATCGGCCTGTTCTGCCTGGCCACCATGCTGCCGTTGTCGCTGCTGCTGCGGCGTAAGCCGCCAGCGGCGCGCGCCGAGGTGGGGTTGGTCGACCGGTCGCCGGCCTCCATGGGGCTGTCGCCCGGCGCGTTGCAGGCATTGCTGGTGGTGGCCGGCGTCGCGTGCTGTGTCGCGATGTCGATGCCGCAGGTGCACATCGTCGCCTACTGCGGGGACCTCGGCTACGGCGCCGCGCGGGGGGCGGAGATGCTGTCGCTGATGCTGGGGTTCGGCGTGGTCAGCCGCGTGGGCTCCGGTTGGCTCGCCGACCGGATCGGCGGCTTGCCGACGCTGATGGCCGGCTCTGCGCTGCAAGGGGTTGCGCTGCTGCTGTACTTGGGCTTTGACGGTCTCACGTCGCTGTATGTGATCTCGGCGCTGTTCGGGCTGTTCCAGGGCGGCATCGTGCCGAGCTACGCCGTGGTGGTGCGGGAGTGCTTCCCGGCGCACGAGGCCGGCACGCGGGTGGGGGTGGTGCTGATGGCAACGCTGGTCGGCATGGCGCTGGGCGGCTGGCTGTCGGGCGTGCTCTACGACCTGACCGGCAGCTACCACGCCGCCTTCGCCAACGGCGTGCTGTGGAACGCGCTGAACGGCGCGGTGGTGCTGTGGCTGCTGCTGCGCCGGCGGTCAGGAGGCGCAGCACACCAGGTCGCCCCAGCCCATGCAGCCGGACCTTCCGCCGCGTGAGGTCCGGTCCGGTCATGCCCTCCGGCTGGCGCAACCGAGGTGGTCCTGTGCTGGCCAGCTTGCCGGGGTGCATGGCACATGCAACAGCTCGCGGGGGCCGGGCGAACCCCTGCAAGACATCCGGCCCGGTGCCCGGAGCCTAGCGTCGCGTGCTCGTCTGGAGGCAGAACGTGTCCCAAACCCAGCTGACGGCTTACTCATGTCCTAGGTCGGCACTCTTCGACATGGCTCTTGGGCTCGTCGGGGGCGCATTTCTGACGCTGATCGTGGTTGTGCCGTTACCGGACAGGGTAGGCCCGTCTTCCGGGAGCCGGACGAGAGCTTGCGACCAGGCTGTCGGCACCTTGCTGTCCAGCAACGACCTCGTGGAGGTTCAACGCAGCGGCATCATCATCCAGGCGCTGGAGTGCGACGTCAGCAGCAGGTTGCCCTGGGAGCCGTGACCTCAGCCGCCCGGTGCAGCCGCCGTCGGGGAGCCGGACCATCGCTGTCGGGACTTGGGGCAACAGCACCGATAAACCCCGCTTCGTTCAGTGTGACACCGGACAGCAGGTCTCGGCGGTCACGCCGGCGAGGCGATACAGCCGAACCGCCACGACGCCGGTGCCCGGGATCGCGCCGGCCACGTGCTTCACGAACGGCATATTGGCCAGGACGTGGTCGGCCAGGCCTTGCGAGACCAGGCTGAGCCCCGTGGCGCCCGCGGCCGTCCACGCCACCCGCCGCAACAGCGCCACGGTGACGACCAGGCCCGGCCGCAGGCCGTAGAGCGCCGCCACGCGGCGGATAAGCAGCAGCCCGCGCCCTCCCGCAATCAGCCCGTCCCAGGCGGGATGCGGACAGATCGCCACTAGGGTCGCCCCTTCGGCGGCGGCGCGGCGACCAAGGCCGGCGGCCGTTTCCCGCAACGGATCAGCGACCCGGCTGCGCAGGATGCCACGGAGCTCCACGACCGTGCGGGCGTCCTGGACCAGCCGCGCGACCGCGGGCGCGTCGGCGACGCCGTCGCCCAGTTGGCCGAGCCATTCCTGCGCGCGGGCGCGCACCACGTCGACCGTGGCGTCCGGCGCCGTCAGCACGGCCCGCAACCGCTCGACGTGGCCGAGCGACCGGTAGGCCGCGATCTCGAGCAGCGCCGCATACAGGACCATGCACGCCGCGCTGCCGATCGCGACCGCCCCGACGGCGCCGAGGACCGTGCTTTGCTGGAACAGCCCCAACACGACCGACACGACCGACAGCGCCAGCCAGCTCGCCAGCAGCAGGCCCAGGCCGGCGGCGACCCAGGAGGCCGCGCCCATGCGCACCCGCGGCGGCGCCACGAGCTCAGGCGTCCAGCCGACGTCCAGCCGCGCCGGGGCGTCGGCGGACCCGTCCAGCAGCACCGGCCCGCGCGGCAGGTCCGTCCCGGCCGGCGGCGTCGCCGGGCGGCTTGGCGCAGCTACGGGCGCCGGCCGCTCAGGGCCAGGCTCGTCCTCGTCCAGGAAGCGCGGTCCACCCGACATCACAGGAGATCTCCGATCACGTCGTCGAGCACCTGGTCGAGGTTGAGGTGCGGGATGCCGGTCAGCCCGGCCGGGTCCAGCGGCGGCGGCCGGAACACCGGGATCTCGAGGTAGCGCTCCGACCAGAAGCTCTCGGGCGGCAAGCCGGACGGCACCTCGCCGATGAAGAACGGCCGCACGCGCTCGTCCCCGAGCACCACACCCTCGACGACCTCCACCTGATGGTCACCAATGCGCCCCTTGCCGTCCCGGGTGGACAGGATCGCCGCCGCCACCCGGTAGCTGGTGGCGGCGCTCGCCGGCCCGTCCTGCAACGCCGACGGGCTGGCCAGGGCGCGCAGCAGGTTCAGCAGGTTGTTGCGCTTCAGCGCCGGCACGTGGTCCGCCTTGGTGGCGACGAACACCACGCGCTCGATCCGCCGGTTGCCGAGGTGCCGCGCCGCCGCACCCGTGGCGCGGCCGAGCGCCGACGGCAGCAGGTGGCCGGTGCCGCGCACCACCCCGGACGCCAGCGCGCGGGAGAACGTGTTGCCGCCGTAGTGCAGCGCCTTGGCCAAGTCCTGGATCACCCGCGCGGTGTCCTCGAACGCGGCCCGGCCGGCGTAGAGCGCGCCCAGCACGTCGACCAGCATGATCTGCCGGTCGAACGAGGCGAAGTGGGTGTCGAAGAAGTCCGCCCGCATGCGCTGCTGGTAGGCCTCGAACCGCTGCCGCAGCAGCGCCGCCACCGAGCCGGGCCGGGGCGCCCCGTCCGGCATCTCCAACGGAAAGAACCACATGAACGGCGCGTCGCTCTGCGGCCCCGGGCAGACGAACCGACCAGGCTGCAGGTAGCGCAACCCGTGCCTGGCCTGGCAGGCCCGCAGCGCGTCGCGGTACAGCACGTGGCCGCGGTGGGCGCGGGCGTCCTCCGCCTTGTCGCCGGGCCGCACGTCGGCCGCGAACGCCAGAAAGGCCTCGCTGCACTCGCGGCGCGGCGGCGTGCGCAGCAGGGCCAGGGTCTGCGCCGACCAGGCCGCGAACGTCTGGTCCATCATCGGCAGGTCGAGCAGCCACTCGCCAGGGTAGTCGAGGATGTCTAGCCGCACCCGGCGCGTGCCGAGGCGGCGCCCGAACGAGGACGTGCGCTCGATCTCGAGCGAGAGCGAGACCTGCGCCAGGTCCTCGGTGCGCGGCGGCCAGCACGGCGTCTCGGCCGCGAGGCCCGCAAGCTTCGCGCCGTAGTCGAAGAACGGCAGCACGCCGACCCCGGCCGGCATGACCTCGACGCCGCGCAGCCGGGTGAGGCCGTTCTGCGTGAGGCGCGCCGTGACCTTCGGCAGCGTGTTGCGCCGCTGCCCGAGCGCCAGCAGGTTGTGGATCAGCGAGGTGATGAACACGGTCTTCCCGGCCCGGCTGAGGCCGGTGACCGCGAGGCGGATGTGGTCCTCGTTCAGGGCGCGGTCGACCCCGGCGACGCTGCCGGCGGCAAGCCCGCGCAGGCCGGCCGCGACGGCACCGACGCGCCCTGCCCTGCTACTCATGTCGCGCCACCATCCTTGTGCCTTCCCTGCTTCTCAGCCTCGATGCCGACCCACGCCTCCGGTGCACTGGCCGGCGGTCTTTACACATTATAGTTGATAAACTTCTAATGTGTAAGCGGCCAAGCCATGGGCCATGGACATGCGCCGGCTGGTCGGCCGCAACCTCGCCCGCATCCGCCGCGCCCAGGGGCTGACGCAGGAGCAGCTCGAGGAGCGCTCCGGCTTCAGCCAACAATACCTGAGCGGCCTGGAGCAGGGGCGGCGCAACCCGACCGTGGTCACCCTCTACGAGCTGGCCCAGGCGCTCGGCGTGAGCCCCCTCGACCTGCTGCGGCCCGACCAGGAGGGGTAGCGACGCCGGTCCCGGTCCCCAGGACCGCTGGCCTGGGCCAGAACGACGAAAAGCCCCGTCACCGGTGAGGGTGACGGGGCTTCTCATGTTATGGGCGCGGGACAGGCCGTGGGACCCGGGCCGAGACTTCGGCACGCGTCCCGCACCATCGCTTGCGGGCGTCGGCGACCAGGCTCTGGAAGCGCCGGAAGTCGGTCATTCGAGCGAAGCGGGCGAGGTATCCACCTTGGGTCAGTTCGACGTGGCAGCTTCTGCAGATCAGCCAGCCGTGCTCGGGCCTGTTCAGGCCGCGGTGGAAGAAGTGGTCGAACTCCGCTCCATCCGCGGGCTGGTTGTCGGCCGTGAGCACCGGGGCCGCGTTGCAGCTGGGGCATCGCCCCATGTAAGGCTCGTTGCTGATGAGCACGCAGATCACGGCACGGCTGCGGCCGGAGAAGTTCCGCCGCTTGTCGAGCATGAGTTCCTGCGCGGAGACGAGCAGGAACATCTGGTCGGCCGAGTGCCGGTCGATGCGCTCGAGCTTACGATGCAGCCGGTCGAACTGGTGCCCGACGTACCGCATTAGGGCGTCCCGCCCCCGCGGTGGGCCGCCGTGGCGTTCCATCGCGTCGCGTATTACGGCATTGCACCAGGTGTGGAAGGCGGGGGACAGGTACCGGGCATAGGCGAGCGCAAGCTGCCAATGGGCCCAGGTGCCCCCGCCGTTCCCTCGCACCGCGACGACGAGGCCGTCCTTCTCGGCCTGCCAAATATCACCAGGAGTGACATTTGGATCGGGCATCGAGGTCGCGATGTCCGGCCAGCGCCACCGCGCGTAGGCGCGGAAGCGCTTGGTTTCTTCCATGTCGAGCCAGAGCGTCGGCCGGCGATAGGCCGGGCCGCCTGCGGCGCGCCACATGTCGGTGAGGTTCAGCATCAGGCCGCGCCGGCGGATGTCCGTGCCTTCGTAGGACAGGGTGGTGTCGGCATCACGGGCCGGCGGGGCTGAGGTCTTGGTGTCGGTCATCATGATCTCCATCGCGTTGCGGCCTTGCTCAAGGGCCGTCTTCAGCCGGCTTCGAGCTGCCGGAACGGGGGAGATTCTGTTCTATACTATATTGCATCTGATAAATATATTTCAAGTATTATTGCGCAAGTACACTGTTAAAAATTAGCTTGCAAGTCATGTCATCAAATTTTTGCTCCATATTCTGTTTGCAAATTTGCAAACATCTGACCTACTCGAACGTCGTTATTCTGCATATTAAAATTTTGACAGTTGTTAACGATTTATTACCATTGACATCTGTAGCCCAAATTGGAAGCTTGCCGGCAGACGATGCAACTTTATCCTTATCGCAACTAGGCGTTTGGAAACCTCATCTGAACGAAGGCCCAAGGAGTCTGTTTGATGTTCTACCCTGAATTAGAACACAGCTAAATCTTGCCAGTCTTGTCCGTTCTAAGTTGGCAAGGCCAGGAGCATGAAACAATGCTCAGTTGCTTGCGACCAATGTGTACGCCCACAATACTGCCGTCTCGCCGCGAGCCAAGCGGTTTAAAGCCGATGAGAGTATATTTTGTCGTCTCGGCCATGTTTCACGAACAACTGAGGGCCGATAGCCGGGAAGAGCTTCTCCTTCCCCCCGCCACATCTCAGGAGGTGGAATAAGAGCACCACCAAGCCCTTGGCGGAAATCCTCGACCGAGGACAGTCGGTCGAGGACTCGCAGTAGACGTGTTGTACCCAGAGTCTTACGGACACTTGAGCGTAGGGACAGTGCTGAGTCGCACCGGCCAAGTCAAGTCAGTTGGGTGCTTACCTCTTAGTAAGTAGGTAGGTCATGCCTGAACAGAAGTGGTCTGGCGTCAAGGCGCAAGTTTTATTCGTACTGATTCACACCCTGGTCTCTGAGCCTCCTTAACACAAAGTGGGATACCCACTATGAAAAGCGGTTCAGAACATCTGAACAGTCCCGGCTCAATATACCGTCGGAGCGACATCGGCGCGCAAGTTCAAGAGTTCTTAATAATGCAGTTTCGGGGTGATTTGGCGCCCATCGTTACTGATTTCTCGGCAGAGAAAATCGCAAGGACATAGCAATGTGACCTGAACGCACGCCGGCTCACCTGCTTAGCGTAACCGCTTGACCGCGATCCCGCGGCGAGGACATGGCGCCGATGCCACCATAAACGCCAACGACCGCTCCCGGGTGTGGAAGCGATCGCCAAAAGCCGCAAGGCCTGACTAAGGACGTGTGAGAACACCATAGTCAGGCCTCCTGAGCGTTTTTGCAACCCCATTTACGGGCGTGGAAACGTGCGGCCGGTTGGTAGGTCCCGACCCACCCGGCGCGGCCCGGCGGGGAGACCCGAGCATGGGCAGTGCAGCACGGCGGCGGCCGACGAGCCGGCGTCCGGACAAGGTGTTTGGCCCCGGGACCTGGGTGCCGCTGGACCGCAACGCGAAGGCGCGCATCCTGGCGTATGCCGAGGCCCGCACGGCCGCGCTGCGGATGCCAGGCCAGCACCGGGGGCCGCTGACCCGGGCCTACCTGGACGTGCTGCGCGCCCTGCTCTGGGGCTTCCACAACGCGCGGAGCGGATGCTGCTTCCCGAGCTACGAGCGGATTGCAGAGGCCGCGAAGGTGTGCCGGTCCACCGTGGCCGCGGCGATCCAGGCGCTGCGGGATCTCGGGGTCCTGAGTTGGGAGAACCGCCTGGTGTGGCAGCGCGTCACTCGGCCGGGCCTGCTCGGGCCCGAGCCGGTCCGCTTGCCGCGCCGCACATCCAACGCCTACCAGCTGCTTGATCCGCAGCTGCGGGCCAGGCCTGTTTTACCTAAGTCCAAAAATCCGACTGTAACCATTTTCAAGGATTCTCAGTCTGCTAGGTGTCCGGAGTTGTAACCGGGGCAGATTCCCGGGCAGAGAGGTTGCGTTGAGCACTGCGGCGTGATTCCTGCTTCGCATGTCGCTGCCGAACATCGCATTGCTGGAGGGGTTCTCGCTTGTCGAGTTGCGTGACCTCGTCGGCGTTTTGGTGGCCGAGGTTGGGACGCTACGAAGCGGGTCTGAGGCGCAGCAGGCGACGATCACGGCGCTACGGGCTGAGAACCAAGCGTTGCGTGACGAGGTGGCACGGCTGAAGGGATTACCGCCGCGTCCGCCGTTACGGCCGTCGGGCATGGAACAAGCGACGCAGCCTGGGGCGGCTGACAAGGGCGCGACCCGTCCGAAGCTGCCGCGGGGCGTCAAGCGCGACCGGGATGCGGTCACCGCCGAGCGGGTGCTCAAGGTTGCGGTGCCGAGTGGCTCACGCTTCAAAGGCTATGAAGACATCCTGGTGCGCGATCTGCATGTTTCGGCCGAGCTGATCCGTTACCGGCGCGAGCGCTGGGTGCTGCCGTCAGGCGAGACGGTGCTGGCCGCCTTGCCGGCTGGGATCGTCGGCGGGTTCGGCCCGGAGTTGCGGCGCTTCGTCTTGGCGCTGCACGCCCAGGGGCAGGTCACCACGGAGCGGCTTGTGGCGTTGCTGAACGGGAT
>CAXTCN010000190.1:0-8789 GCA_964242575.1 uncultured Acetobacteraceae bacterium
AACACTATCGCCCGGCTATGCCGGGTGCAGCAGTTTGTCACGTCCGGCAAAACGCTCAGCACCACAGAAGCTTTGGTGCGAAAGCCCTGAGGGTGGCCGGCCAGGTCTTGCAACAGCAGTTCGAGGCAAGTAAGCGTGTGCGGCCCCATGCCGCCCGTGGTCGAGACGTAAAGCGTGTCGGGACGCAGCGCTTCCAGCGCCGCCAGGCTCAGCGCGTCGATCGGCGCCTCGCACACCACCAGCCGGGTCAGCAGGCCAGTGCCGCCGGGCATCCTGAACAGGGTCTTGTCGGTGTCCTCGGAAAAGCCGCGCCAGTCCGGGCCGCGCATCTCGATGCCGGTCATCTGGCCCTCATGGTCGCGATGCGCGAACCAGGCGCTGCCGCACGGCCCTTCGCGCACGGCGTCGAACAGGTCAGCCGCTTGCAGCACGCCCGCGGGCAGCCCGCGCGTGGCCGTGAGTAGGTCCACGTCGCCGAGCTCCGGGACGGCCTGCGCCGCTTTTCCCAGCGCTGGGCCACCGGAACAGCGGGCTTGCGTTCCTCGCGTCGGCGCTCCGCTTCGGGGAACGCCGGGGTCATGCCCACCAAGCCGCGCAGCATCTTGCGCACCTGGCCGAAGTTCAGGCCGGGGTCCAGGTGCTGCGCCAGGCTGAACACGTCGCCCTTGGCCTGCGACATCGGGTCCCACCAGCCCTGGCCGTCATGGTTGACGATCATCACCTTGCCCGTGCCGCGGCGGTACTTCAGGCACCTCCGCGTGCTCTCCGCCCTGTCCAGGCTGTAGCCGTCCCGCTCCAGCAGCAGCGCGCAGCTCACGCCCGCAGCTGGTCTCGCTCCGCATCGTGTGCGCCCATCGCCGTGCTCCCGCCCAGGTGGCAGGGCGGAGCCAGGGCTGGACGGCGCTGTGCCCTCTCCCCCCTCCCCTCTCCGTCCTGATCCCCCACCGGCAACCGCGGCCGCGGGCGGCGGGGCAAGGGCAGGCGCAGCATGGGAGCGCGCACGCGCGACGAACCCTTGCTGCGCTGCCCGCGGCGGCGGTAGCTCCAACTCAGGTCTCCCGGTCTCGCACGCCTCCTTCGCGCGTCACGACGGCGCAAACAGGATGCGGGCCTTGGGATGCAGGAGGATGGGGCAGGCGAGCAGCGCCCGCGCAGGCGCATCCACTGCTGCGCGGGTGTCTTGTGCTGCGGGGTGCCACGTGATTCCGTGTGGCGGACCTGCTTAACCCGGAGTTCCGAACGACATGGCCAAGACAACCACCACGAAGGCTGCCGTGCCCGCGGCGAAGAAGCCGCCTGCCAAGGCCGCGACCGCGGC
Source organism: uncultured Acetobacteraceae bacterium (assembly GCA_964242575.1). GTDB lineage: Bacteria > Pseudomonadota > Alphaproteobacteria > Acetobacterales > Acetobacteraceae > JANPPS01. Next base: position 1,319 of record CAXTCN010000190.1, read on the forward strand.
CGCACCGGCCAAGGCTGCTCCGAAGCCGGCACCAGCGGCCACGGTGACGCTGAAGCATCTCTCGGCCACGCTCACCGAGCGGCACCGCCGTTGAAAAGCACAAAGGCCGGTGTCCGCGTCATCTCCACAAGTGAAGCTGTGACGCGTACCGCATGGAGATCGAAAGCTTTGGGCCGGCAAGGGACGATGATGAGGCTGGCAGCCCGCGCCGCTGCGCTCGCGTCAGCCTGAGCCGGGGGCGGAGTGTCAATAACAACGATTTCAGCTCCAGCATCTCGTGCGCGTTCTAGCGTTTTGGTGAGGTTTCCAGCTTTTGCTGAAATCACCAAAGGCGGCATCTCTTTGCGCCATCCTCCCCAAGCCTCCGCAGTTCCCTGGGGATCAAGATCTACAATGGCGGCCTCGTAGCCCGCTGCTTGCGCAGCGACTGCGAGGTGAAGAGAGACCGTGGTCTTACCACTTCCACCTTTCTGGCTCACACACGCACACACAAACACAACGACACACCTCAAAATGCAGACTTAGAAACACATTTTTACAGAAGCTTTAAAGTGTGTCTCTCTGCAAGCACAAAAACACGCAACCGTTGCTTCGGGTGCGGCCCGCGGCAGCTACGCCTTGGGGTGGGCCTCGCCCTGGCGCGGCGTGTCGCGCGCGGCGGCAAGACTGGCGGCAGTCAGGCGCTCGTGACCCGCATTCCGCCGTCATTCAGGCGATACCAGGCAATGATGGCTGACACGTAGAGCAGCCGCAGCGCGTGAAGCGGGATGGGCTGCACCGGCACGACCGGGAACGGCAGGTGGCCGCGGTCGCCGGATGCCACATACCGCGCCATCGCCGCTCCCATCAGGGTTTGCAGGCCAATGCCGCGGCCCATGCAGCCGATGTCCACCAGCAGCCCAGGCTCCGGCTCGTGCAGGTGCGGCAGGAAGTCCTGCGTCAGAGCCACGCGTCCACCCCAGCGGTATGCGATAGGAGCGCCGGCGGCTTGCGGGTAAACCTTAGCCAGCACGCGCTCCAGGTGCGCCCAGTCGGTGTCCGCCGTCGGCTCGCTCAGCCGGCCGCGCCCACCCATGATGAGCCGGCCCTCATGGTCCAGCCGGAAGTAGAGCAGCAGCTTGCGCGTGTCAGACGACACGTGGCCGCCGGGCAGCACGGTGGCCTGGATGTTGCCGGACAGCGGCGCCGTCGCGACCTGGAAGCTGTTCATCGCCACCACCGTCCGGGCCAGGCGCGGCACCAGGCCCCCGGTGTAGCCGTTGGTGCACACCAGCACGCGGGCTGCCGTGACGGTGTGCCCGGACGCCGCCCGCACATGCCAGTGCCCGTCCTGCCGATGCATGGCCGTGACCGGGGACGCGCCATGCACGGCGGCGCCGGCCGCCAACGCCGCGCGGGCCAGGCCGCGCGCATAGGCCAGCGGCTGGATCGCGCCGCCGCGCCGGTCCACCCATCCGCCCAGATAGGCCCCGCTGCCCAGGTGCTCCGTGACTGATGTACGGTCCAGCACCGCCACATCCGCGCCGGTTTGCGCCCACTGCTCCGCCCGGCGCTTCACCTCGCCCAGCCCCGCTGTCGTGTGCGCGCCCTGCACCCATCCGGCGCGCCGGTGCGGCACATCCATGCGGTGGCGCGCGATAAGATCGAACACCGTGTCGGCCGTGCGCCCGGCGAAGTCCACCAGCCGCTCGCCAGCCTCGCCGGGGAACTTGGCCCGCAGAACATCCGGATCGTATTTGACGCCGGGTATCACCTGCCCGCCATTGCGTCCCGAGGCGCCCCAGCCAGGCTTGCGCGCCTCTAGCAGCACCACTTGCACTCCAGCCTCCGCCAGATGCAGCGCTGCCGACAGCCCGGCAAACCCACCGCCGACGATGCACACATCCGCCTCGCGGTCGGCATCCAAGGGCGGCGTGTCCGGCGGTGGCGGCGCGGTGGCAGCCCATAGGGCGGGGGCAAGCGGGAATGGTTCGGCCATGCCCAACTCTACATCGGATGCAGCACGCGGTGCAGGAAGTCCTGCGTGCGGGGGTGGCGCGGCGTATCGAGCACCTGCCGCGCCGGGCCCTCCTCGACGATGACGCCGCCGTCCAGGAACAGCACGCGGTCTGCTACCTCGCGCGCAAAGGCCATCTCGTGCGTGACCACCAGCATGGTCATGCCATCCTCCGCGAGCGAGCGCATGACGGCCAGAACCTCGCCCACCAGCTCCGGGTCGAGCGCGCTTGTCGGCTCGTCGAACAGCACGGCGCGGGGCCGCATGGCGAGCGCCCGCGCGATGGCGACACGTTGCTGCTGCCCGCCCGAGAGCTGGGCCGGGCGCGCATCCTCCCGCCCGGCCAGCCCTACCCGGGCCAACAGCCCGCGGCCCCGCTCCATCGCCTCGGCCCGGGGTTCACGCTTCACCCAGATCGGCCCCTCGACCACGTTCTCCAGCGCCGTGCGGTGCGGGAACAGGTTGAAACGCTGGAACACCATCGAGACCTCCGTCCGCACCTGCCGGATGGTAGCATGCGCCGGGTCCACTGGGCGGCCAGCCACCGTGATGCGTCCGGCTTCGTAGCGCTCCAGCCCATTGATGCAGCGGAGCAGCGTGGACTTGCCGGACCCGGACGGCCCGATGACGCACACGACCTCCCCGGCCTCCACGGCCATGGACACGCCGCGTATGACCTCGCGGTCGCCGAAGCGCTTGTGCACGCCGTGCAGCTCGATCACGGGCGCCGCATCCGCCGCTCCAGCCACCCGACCAGCAGGATCAACGGCACGCTCATGCACAGGTAAAGCAGGGCCACCAGCGTGAAGACCGTGGTGTTCTTGAACGTGGACGACGCGATCAGCTTGCCTTGCAACGCAAGCTCGGCAACCGTGATGGTGCTGGCCTGGCTGCTGTCCTTCAGGATCATGACCACCACGTTGCCATAGGGCGGCAGCACGATGCGGACGGCTTGCGGCAGCACCACCCGGCGCATCACCAGCCACCACCCCATACCGATGCTGTGCGCCGCCTCGACCTGGCCAGGGTCTATCGCCTCAATGCCGGCACGGAAGTTCTCAGACTGGTACGCAGAGTAGGCGATGCCCAGGCCGACGATGGCCGCCTGCACCGCCGAGAGGGCGATGCCGAAGTCGGGCAGCACGAAGTAGATGTAGAACAGCAGAACGATGATTGGGACACCGCGGATCAGGTTCACCAGCAGCTCGGATGCCACCACGGCCGGCCCGATGCCCGATACGCGCAGGCCTGCCCAAACCAGCCCGAGCAACGTGGACAGCGCCAGCGTGCCCAGCGTGACGATGATCGTGAGCCGCAAGCCTTGCAGCAGGATCGGCAGGAACTCGGCGGCGTCAGCGGCGAAGCTGGTCAGGTCACAGGCCCCACTTCGCCAGGATGGCCTGCAGCGTGCCGTCTGCACGCAGCTTCTCGAGCGATGCGTTGACTTTCCCCAGCAGCGCCGGGTCGGACTTGCGGACGGCGATGCCGACGGAGCCTGTGAGCACGGAGGCGTAGGACCGCACAAGCCGCACGCCGGTGAAGCCGCCCTGCTGCAGGTTGTAGGCGACGATAGGCAAGTCGGCGAACCCGGCCTGCAAGCGCCCGGCGTTCACGTCGCGCAGGATGTCCGGGATGGTGTCGTAGATCTTCACCTCGGCGAACAACCCGCTTTTTTGCAGCGGCTCAACATAGGCGGTGCCAACCTGGGCGCCGACGGTGAAGCCCTTCATGTCCGCCAGCGCCGCATAGTCCTTGGTGTCCTTGGCAGGGACGACTAGGCCCTCACCATAAGTGATCACCGTGGTGGAGAAGTCCACGACCTGCGCGCGCACCGGTGTCGCGTACATGGCCGCGGCAATCAGGTCTATCTTGTTGGACGTGAGCGCCGGGATCAGGGTCGAGAACTGCATCGGCTCGATCTGCACCGCGAACCCGGCATCCTTGCCGACCGCGGTGACAAGATCAACCATGATGCCCTGGATCGTGTTGGTTTTGGTGTCCAGGAAGGTGAACGGGACGCCAGTTGGCGTGCCGCCCACGCGCAGCGGCTGTTGTGCACTTGCCGCCCCCGCAACAAGTGTTGCTAATAGGGCGATGACGGCAGGTCTCAGGTGCATTGCTCGTGCTCCATATGCAGGTGCTGCTGCGGCGTTGCTGGCGGGACTCAGGAAAGCCCCAACCCGCCATGCTTGCAAGGCGGGGAAGTGGCGATGCGGGCTTCGCTGGTTGCTCTTGATCCGCCCTGGCCATGCTCGCCTTGAGACCGGCAAACACGGATGGATCGCACCTTGAGGAAAGTTGTTCGCACTATCGGCGGCGGAGCTGGATTTGCAGGAGACCGGGTTGATCCTGCGGTTGCTCTTGCCGTGTCCGGTCGTGTTGATGCGGTTGTCCTTGAGTGCCTGGCCGAACGTACGCTGGTGCCGGGGCTCCGGGCCCGCCGCCAGAATCCGAATGCCGGCGCAGACCCCCGTCTCCGCCGTCGTTTGTCGCCGCTTATCCTGGCCGCGCAGGCCCATCGCTGCCGCATCCTCTCCAACCTTGGCGCCGCCAACCCTGCCGCCGCGGCGCATTCGGCGGCGGCCATCGCTCATGGCGTCGGCGCGCACGGCGTGAAAGTCGTGGGCGTGACGGGGGATGACGTGCTCGCCCGGCAGGACGACATCGCCTGGGAGCGGCCGATTGAGGGAGCGTTGCTGGGCGCGCACGCCTACCTGGGCACTGAAGGGCTTGTTGCGGCCATCACCGGCGGGGCGGACGTGGTCATCACCGGCCGGGTCGCGGACTCGGCGCTGTTTGCCGCCGAGCTTCTGCCTTTCCTGGACGATACCCAAGAGGCCTTCGCCAACGCGACGATGATCGGCCATCTGCTTGAGTGCTCCGGCCAGATCACCGGCGGCAACTTCGAGGCGCCTGGCGGCGGCCAGCTCGACGGCGCGGGCTTCGCGCGGCTCGGCTACCCGTTCGCAGAGGTCGCCCGCGACGGCAGCGCGGAGATCACCATCCTGGACGGGCTGCCCGGCCGCGTGGACCGGCTGACCTGCACGCTGCAGCTGCTCTACGAGGTGCATGACCCGGCCGCCTACATCACGCCGGACCTGATCGTGGACTTCACGGGCGTGCTTATCGAGGAGGTGGCGCCCAACCGGGTCAGGGTGTCCGGCGCGAAGCCGGTTGGCCGTCCGTCCCGGTTCAAGGTGTCCGGCTTCGTCGAGCGGCCCGGCACGCTCATTGATGCCGAGCTTGCCTACGCCGGGACCGGGGCGCTGACGCGGGCCTACCATGCAGCGGACGCCCTTTGCATCCGGCTTGGGCACATGCCGGAGGACGCGCTGCAAATCGACATCGTCGGCGTCAACTCTGTGCTGGGCGGCGCCTCGCGGCCGGTGAACGCGACGCCGCCAGAAGTGCGCGTCCACGTCTCGGCCCTCTGCGAAGATGAGGAGGTGGCGCAGGAGATCGAGGACGAGGTGTACACGCTGACCATCTACGGCCCGGCCGGAGGCGGCAGCGTGCGCAGCGAGCGGCGCCCGCGCCTGGACATCGTGGACGGTTCCATAGACCGCGAGCTGGTGCCGACGACGCTGGTGTGGGCGGCGCCATGAAGGTCGGCGAGATCGCCTGCGGCCGCTCAGGCGACAAGGCCAGCACGCTCGACCTGACGCTGGTGGCGCGCGACCGGGCAGCCTATGATCTGCTCGAGCAAGCTGTAACGGCCGGGCGGGCGCAGGCGGAGCTGAGCCTCGCCATGCCGGGTCGCGTTCGCCGCTACGCGTTGCCGGGGCTGCTGGCCCTCAAGTACGTCATCGAGGGCGCCCTGCCCGGCGGCGTCTATGCGACGCTCCATGCCGGGCTGCACTGGCAGAAGTCGGCGATCTACGTCCTGCTCGACATGGAGCTTGACCCGGCGTGCGACCCCTTCCCCCAGGCGGGCTAATGCCCGGCGTGCTCGTCGTCACTGGCGGCAGCGGCGGGATCGGCCGCGCCATAGCCAGCCTGGGCGCCCAAGCTGGCTACGCGGTTGCCGTCACATACCGGTCGAACCGCGGCGGTGCGGACGCGGTCGTAAATGAGATACGGCAGTCCGGCGGCCGGGCAATCGCGGCGGAGGCCGAGCTTGGCAGCGAGGACGCCATCATGCGGCTGTTCCGCCGGGTGGATAACGAGCTTGGGACGGTCACAGCGCTCGTCAACAACGCCGCCGAAATCGGTTGGGAAGGCCGGGTGGATGAGGTGAAGGCCACCGACCTGAACCGGCTCTGGGCCGTGAACGTCACCAGCTACTTCCTGTGCGCGCGTGAGGCGGTCCGGCGCATGTCCACCGCGCATGGCGGCGCGGGCGGTGCGATCGTAAATGTCTCGTCGTTATCGGGCCGCACCGGCGGGCGAGACCGGCGCGTCCATTATGCCGCGAGCAAGGGCCCATCAACGCCTTCACGCTCGGACTGGCCAAGGAGGTGGCGGAGGAGGGTATCCGGGTCAACGCGGTCGTGCCGGCGTTCACGCTCACGGGAAGCCACGACGGCTACGGCGGCGAGGAGCGCGCCCGGCGCATCGTCGCGTCCATCCCGATGCAGCGGGCCGGGCTGCCGCACGAGACCGCCGAGGCTGTGCTTTGGCTGCTGTCGGACAAGGCATCGTTCGTGACGGGCACGCTGCTCAACGTCACGGGCGGCTACTGCGGCTCCATGCCGGCCGCCTTGACGATGACGGACCACTTCTGGATCTCGGCCGCCACCTGTTCGCGCAGCTCGGCCGGGGTGCTGGGCGAGGGCTCGATCCCAACGGCGGAAAGCTTTGCCAAAGCCGCCGGATCCCGTAAGGCAGTCGCGAACGCGGTGAAAAGGCGGTCCAGCACAGGCTGCGGCGTCTGGGCCGGTGCGAAAGCCGCGAAATAGGCCACGATGTCGAAGTCTTGGACGCCGGCCTCCTGCATAGTCGGCAGGTCCGGCGCGAGGGCAATGCGGAAGGTCCCGGACACGGCGAGCCCCCGCACCTTTCCCGCCTGCACCTGCGGCAGGCCGGACTGCGGGTCTGCGAAGGCAAGGGAGATCTGTCCGCCGACAACGTCCATCAAGGCCGGAGGGATGCTTTGGTAGGGCACATGGGTGATCTCAATGCCCGCCCGCAGCTTCAGCAACTCGCCGCACACGCGGGACGAGCTGGAGCCGGAGCCAAAGGTCAGCTTGCCCGGGTTTGCCTTGGCATAGGCGACAAGCTCCGCGACGCTCGTCACCGGCAGCGAAGGGTGCACCACCAGGACGAGCGGGTTGTAGCCGATGCGGGTAATGGGCGCGAAATCAGCGATGGCGTCATAAGGAACCCGCTTGAGCAAGCTCTGGTTGGCGCCGTGCGTGGTGTTGGTGGTGATCAGGATGGTGTAGCCGTCCGGCTCGGCTCGAGCGACAGCCTGGGCCGCCAGCAGGGCTTTCGCATCAAGCGACGGGCATGTGGTTGAGGATGTCGGCGAGAACC
>CAXTCN010000191.1:0-8782 GCA_964242575.1 uncultured Acetobacteraceae bacterium
CCTTGCGCGCGGGCGGCTTCCAGCCGTGGCGCAGCGGTTCCACGGCGTCCTCGTCGGTGCGACCGTCCGCGTCCGCAACCCGGACGCGCAAGACACCCCCCGGCTTGCCGAGCTGCGCCGTCCACAACGCCGCAGCGCCCAGAACCGGTGCCATCGGCTGCCACGGTCCGCCGTCCGCCTGCACTTCGACAGACCGGACCGCCACGTTGGACAGCACCTTGGCCCGCACCGTGACCGGGCCGTCCACGGGCTGCGCCGTGCCGGTCGCCAGGCAGCGGTCGGCCGGCTGCGTCACCAAAACGAAAGGCCACGCTCCGTCCAGCGCCTTGAAGCGCCAACTGACGACGTCCCCGTCCACGGCAGCAACTGAGAAGCCGGGCGGGCCCTCCTCGACCTGCCCGGTTGAGCGGGTGGCCATGAACACCGTGCTGCCGTCGTTGGCCAGCTCGTTGTAATGGGTGTGGCCCATGTCCACGCATAGAACCTCGGGCCGGGCCAGCAACTTGCCCAGCGCTTCGCCGCCTTCCCGCAAATCGGCAGGATAGGTGTGCATGAACACCACGACGCCCTGGCCTGCGGCCTTGGCGCCCTCAACCTCCCGTTCCATCCACGCAAGCTGGTCCGTGCCCAACCGGAAGTCCGGGCCGCCGGTGCCGGCGGAAACCACGTCCAGGAACAGGCAGCGGTGGTTCTGCACGGTTTGCGCCGCAGGGAGCTTTGCCGCTCCAAGCACCTGCTGGTAGGCGTCCAGGCTGCGCGGCTTGAAGTCGTGGTCGCCGGGCAGGACGTGCAGCGGCAGCCGCAGCGGTGCCACAACGTCCCGCACCAGCGCGAACTGCTCGGGCGTGCCGTCGTCGGCGTTGTCGCCGGGCAGCAAGGCGAGGTCGAGGCTGCCCGGCGGAAGAGCGTTGGCGAGGTCGACGATGCGGCCGAGGTCGCGGTGGTTCTCCGCCCCGGCCTTCGTCAGGTGCAGGTCGCCGATGTGCAACCAGGACAGCACGCCGGCTTGAGTGTTGTCGGCCATCAATCTTTCTCCTTGGGTATGATGGAGAATGTGCCGTCGCGCTCGAAGTCCGGGCAGAACCCGGTTTTGATCTTCTCGGGCATGGATGGCGACGGGCGCATCACGCAACTCCTGGCGGGTGGACTGACAGCGGGCACGGAGCGGAGCGCCGGCCCGCTGCGGGATCAGGCGTGCTTCGGTGCCTTGTGGTCCTCGCCGTGGCGCTGCTTGCCGCCGAGGTGTTTGCCGCCCTTCGGCTTGCTGCCGTCCTTGGGCGGCTTCGGCCGCACCGGCTGCAGGCTGGCCAGGGTGGCGCCGACCTCCTTGGCGTCCACCACCTGCAGGCCGTCCACGGTGACGCCCGGGCCGCGGGCGGCCAGGGTGGCTCCGGGTTGCAGCAGCGCGCCGCGAGCCTCGCCCTTCGGCCCGTACAGGACGCGCTGCAAGGTGCCCTCGGCTTCCATCTGCGGACGGTGCGGCTTGGCGTGCGGAGCGTGCCCGCCTTCGTCGTCGTTCGCATGGCCCTTGCCGGCGTGCTTCCTTTTGGGCGGGCCGTTGTCCGCGATCAGGCGGCCCGGCCCGGCCTCGATGGCAACGGCCGAGATCATCTCGACGCCTTGGGGGCGCACGCCGAACACGCCGATGGCGGCGCCGGGCTGCGCGGCGGCGCGAAGCTCGGCGTCCAGGTGCGGCGGCACGTGGACCTCCGTGCCATCCGCCAGCAGCAGGCCGTCAACCTCGCCGTGCCCGTTGATCAGGAAGCGGTCCACGACGCCATTGATCCTTGGCAAGTAGTGCGGGTCTATCCAATGCATGGTTGCATCCTTTACGACAGGGGAGGATCGGCGGGCGCCGCCCAGGAAGCGGCGCTCGCTTGATCCGGGCTACAGCGGCGTGGCAGGCGGGGGCGGGGCGCCCGGCCCGGTGCCGCGCGGCCCGTCGGGTCCGCCAGCCGGGCCACGGCCGGGGCCGTGCTTGGGGGGCGGCGCGGCGATGGGGGTCGTCGAGTTGGCGTCCGGCCCAATGGCGCGGGCCGCGATCACCCGGCCCAGCGGCCCGGCATATCCTTGGCCCTGCACATAGACCGTCGCCCCTGGTGCGATCTGGGACGCCAGGCGCTGCGCTTCCGGCGGCGGCAGACGGACGATGGTGCCGTCCTCCAGCAGTGCGCCGTTGACGTCGCCGCGGGGACCGTGCAGCGCCGCCTTGACCCGGCCCTGCGCCGTCAGCGCGGGCTGGTCGGAGCCGCCGGGACCGCGCGGCCGGGCATCCGGGCCGCCAGCGCCACCGCCGGCACCGCGCGGGCCACGCGGGCCCTTGCCCGGCCCGGTGTCGGTGACGCTTGCGCCGCCGTTGTCGTTGCTGACCTGCATGGCCTGCACCAGCGGCAGGTTGCGCGCGCGCAGGCCGCGTATGGTGACGGCGTCGCCGGGCTTCACGGCCTGGGCCAGTTGCGCCCCCAGGTGGGGCGGCGTGCGGACCTGGGTGCCGTCGGCGAGGATCAGGCCGTCCACGTCGCCGCGGGAGGTCAGGCTGTACTGGGCGACCTTGCCCTGGATGGCCGGCAACTGGGCGGGGTCATAGGTCGCGGCGTTCTGGGCGACGGCTGCGCCCACCGCGCCAAGGCTGCCGACGGCCAGCGCGGCCGCGAGCAGGGCATTGCGTGTTTTCATGGTGTCCTCCGTGTTAGGCCTCGTGGCCCACACCCGGACATCTGCAACCACCGTGCCAGGCGCAGCACGCTGTTTAAATTACAATTTTTCAGTCTCGTCCGCGGTCCCGGCGTCCGCATCGGGGACACCATCCGTCCCATAAGGGGACACGTCCAGGCCGTAGCGCGCGAGTTTCTGATACAGGAGCTGCCGCCGGATACCGAGCCGTTCCGCCGCCGCCGCCCGGTTGCCGCCGGTCCCAGCCAGGGCGCGGCGGATCATTTCCAGCTCCAGCCGCGCTACCGCGTCCGGCAAGGTGCCCGCCAGCCAGTCTGCTTGCGCTTCCGTGCCGTCCGGCCCGGCGTCCAGAAAAGCGAGGTCGGCGGCAGTGACCACCAAGCGGCGCACCAGGGTGGCGGCGCGGGTTATGGCATTCACCAGCTCCCGCACGTTACCGGGCCAGGGATGGGACAGCAGCCGGGCCGCGGCGTCGGCGGCCAGGCGCTTGGGCGGAACGCCGGGCGTGGCGAGGGCCAGGTAATGCTCGGCCAGCGGGATAATGTCCGCCAGGCGCTCCCGCAACGGCGGTATGGCGACGGGTACGACGCCCAAGCGGTAGTATAGGTCCTCGCGGAAGCGCCCGTCGCGCACGGCCTGCTGCAGGTCGCGGTGCGTGGCGGCGACCACGCGCACGTCCACGGGCATGGGCCGGCCGCCCACAGGCGTCACCACGCGCTCCTGCAAGGCGCGCAGCAGCTTGGCCTGCATGAGTGGCGCCATGTCGCCGATCTCGTCCAGGAACAGGGTGCCGTTCTGCGCTTCCCGGAACGACCCGGCGCGGTCCGCGACCGCGCCGGTGAAGGCGCCGCGGACGTGACCGAACAGCAGGGACTCCAGCAGCTCCGCCGGGATAGCGGCGCAGTTCACCGGCACGAAGGGCGCCGCGGCCCGGCGGCCGTGGCGGTGGATGGCGCGGGCCACGACTTCCTTGCCGCTGCCGGTTTCGCCCAGCAGCAGCACCGTGGCGTCGCTGTCCGCCAGCAGCCCCACCGCCTTCTGCACGTCCCGGATGGCGGCGCTGGACCCGATCAGGCTGCCCTCTGCCGTCGTGCCGGGCACGGCGGGCGCCGGGTCCGGGCCGGGCGCGGGCAGCATCCGGGCCAGCAGTGCTCGCAAGCCTTCGCGGCCGATGGGCTTGGCGAGGTGGTCGGCGGCGCCCAGGCGCATGGCCTCGATGGTGTTCTCGCCCGTCGGCACGGCGGTCAGCACGGCGACGGGCGGGGCGTCCGGGCGGGCACGGATGCGGCGCAGCACCTCTATCCCGTCCAGGCCGGGCATGCGCAGGTCCAGCAGCACGGCGTCGGCCCTGTTGCGGGACAGCCAGGCCAGGGCGACCTCCCCGTCCGCGGCTTGCTCCGGCTGGTGGCCCAGGTCGGACAGGGTGGTGGCGACCGCCCGACGCAGGGCACCGTCGTCGTCCACGATCAAGACGATAGCCATGCGTTCTCCCCGGCGCTTGAAGCGGGCGGCTGCGGCAGCTCCAGCACGAACACCGCGCCGGCCTCGGAGCTGCGTAGGAACAGCCGCCCGCCAGCTCCCGCGCAATGGCAAGGCCCAGGCCGGTGCCGTCGGCGCGTCCAGTCACGAACGGCTCGAACACCCGGTCCGCCAGGTCGGGGGGCACCCCGGGGCCGGTGTCCCGGACCACCAGGTCCAAGTGGCCTGGCAGGCGTTCGGCGTGCAGGGTGACGGCGCCGCCAGCCGGGGCATGGCGGATGGCGTTGGTCAGCAGGTTATCCAGGATGCGCCCGACCACCTGTGGGTCCAGCAGCGCCGTGCCCTCCGCCCCTTGGACATGCAGCGCCAGCCGCTTGGCTGCCGCGGTTTCCGCATGGCGTGCGGCCTGGTCCGGCAGGAAGGCCGCGAGGTCCACCGGCGCCGGGCGCGGCTGCACCCGCTGCGTCATCGCCAGCAGCTCCCCCACCAGCGCGTCCAACCGGTCGAGCTGGCCCAGCATGTCGCCGATGGCCATGCGGCGGCGCAGGTCGTCCCCAGCCAGGGCGTTCTCCCCTTGCAGCCGTGCCGCGGCGATGGGGTTGCGGATTTCGTGCGCGACACCGGCAGCGACGCGGCCCAGCCCGGCCAGGCGCTCCGCTTGTGCCACGCGGGCGGCCATGGCGTCGGCGTCCCGCCTTGCGTCGGCCAGGCGGCGCCCCGCGTCGTTCAGGGCGTCCACAATGCGGTCCAGCTCCCGCTGCCCGGTGCGGTTCACGGCGGGCAGCGCCGTCGCGCCGGCCCCAGCCAGCGCTGCCTCGATCCCGCGGACGTGCCGGCCCCACGCCCAGGCCAGCTGCCCGAGCCAGGCGGACATCAGCAGCCCCAGCCCCAGCAGCACGGCCAGCCCGGTTTGCAGCGGGCGCACGCCCTGCACCGTTTGCACCCGCGCCATGGCCCAGGCCGTCAAGTCCGGGATCGGGCCGCCCAGCGGACAGGCTTGCAGCAGCAGGACGCCGGTGCGGGATGCGACGCTGCGCGCGGCGGGCTGGTCGTCCTGCGCCGCCTGCATGTTGGCTGCGGCGATCAGGTCGCGCTCTGCCGCCGGCAGGTCCGTCTTGGGACCGGTGCCGCCATAGGTCGGGTAGGCATAGGCCAGCGGCCCGGCATCTGCTTGCCAGATGCCGCCCTCCACCCCGTCCTGCAGCGCCAGCGCCAGCGACACCGCGGCGGTCAGGTCCGCCCGGAACTCCGGATCGGGCGGCACGGCCGCAGGGCCGGTCCAGCCCGCGGCATAGAAGGCGTAGCGGTCCCCGATTAAACCGCAGGTGCGGGCCACCACGGCCTCTGCCCGCGCGGCCTGCGCCGCGTCGGACTGGCGGGACAGTTGCAGCAGCAGCAGCCCGACCGCGACACTGGCGCCAAGGGACAGCGCCCAAAGTGTGAACAAGCGCGAGGCAAGGGAACGCCTGCCGGGCTGACGGGTCAAGGAGCGTTCCATCCCTGGTCCATATATCGGGACCGCCATCGCTGCATATGGCGCTTGCTGTTCCGAAACCGGATGGAAGTCACAGAGTGAGATGGCTCGTGGGTTGGTGTCCGCCAAACGAACCGATACCGTTGGCGAAATCAGAAAGGCACTACATCCATCCGCCGCATGCGCTTTGAAGTTGAGAATAATAAGAATATTTTGCTAGAAATATCCTGTTTGAGCAATGTTATCGACCCGACTTCCCGCAGCGGTTCATAAGATTGGGCAATCCGACGAATTCGCCAACGGTATCCGAACCCTGGCGGACAGGCGAAGTGAGGCGAACGACTATTTGCGTGACGCTAAACCTGCCTGCCAGGAGCGCCGGGCGGGTGGCGGCGCAGCAGAGAGGTGTGCGGTTCGGGCGCCCCAGCGCTCATGCCCGACCAGGTGGCGTTGGGTTGCAAGCCTGTGGGCGAAGGCCAAAGCGTGTGCGACGTGGCCAAGCTGCTGGAGGTGCATCGCGCCACGCTGCACCGCGAGCTGGCAAAGGCAAACGGCAGCTTCGGATAGTCCTAAAGGATCGCTCTTCCTGAGCAGCGGGCAGCAATGCTAGCCAGGCATGGGCCTGCCGGCTCGGCTTCAAGTATCAGGCCTTCTCGGCTTTTGGGAGCAGACGCCGCATGATGATCGCCTACGGCCTGGTTGACGGGCGCCTCCAGCGCCTGGGGATGCCCCAGGCTGCGGACGTTCTTTGGATTGATTTGTTCGATCCCACGCGCGAGGAGGAGCAGGGCGTGGAGGCCCTGCTCGGTTTAAGTGTGCCGACCCGGCAGGAGATGTCGGAAATCGAGGACTCTGCCCGGCTCTACCAAGAGGGCGGCGCTCTCGTGATGACGGCCGTCGTGATCAACGGCGTAGCTGAAGGAAGGCCAGGGCGGGCGCCGGTGACGTTTGTGCTGACGCCGACGCACCTCGTGTCAGTGCGGTATGCCGACCCGGTGCCGTTCCGCACCTTCGAGGCCAAGTGCCAGCGCCGCCCAGAAGCGCATGGGACAAGCGACCGGATCTTCGTGTCGCTACTGGAAAGCATCGTCGAGCGCGTAGCCGACGTGCTGGAGCTGGTGCAGGCCGACCTGAACGAAATTTCGCTGCGCTTGTTCTTTCCGCCGGGCGCCGAGGCCCTGGAAGCCAACGGCGAAGCGGCAGCGGCCACGAAGGCGCCTGTCCGCCGGCAGATGGATGGGGCCGACCTGCAAGCGACGCTGGAGCGGCTTGGGCGCAAGAACCTGATGATCTCCATCCTGCGGGAAAGTCTGCTGTCCTTGTCCCGGCTGGTGCCCTACGTGCGGGTGGGGGCGGACAAGTGGATGGCCAAGGCGGTGCCGGTGCAGCTCAAGCAGATTGACCGTGACCTGCGCTCGCTTACCGCCTACGAGGCGCAGTTGTCGTCCGAGATCGTGTACCTGCACGACGCGACGCTTGGGCTGATCAATCTCGACCAGAACCGGGTCATCAAGGTGTTCTCGATTGCGGCGGTGCTGTTCCTGCCGCCCACGCTGGTTGGCACGGTGTATGGGATGAACTTTGAGACGATGCCGGAATTGAAGTGGGCGTTTGGCTATCCGATGGCGCTGCTGCTGATGGTGCTGTCGGCGGTGGGGCCATACTGGTGGTTCAAGCGGCGGGGCTGGCTGTGAAGCGCAGTGCCGGCGCCATTCTGGCCGCTGCGGCGTTGTGCCTGGCTGCCATTCCAAGTTCGGCGCAGCCCGGTCCCGGCACAACGGACCAGCCCGCGGCACCCAAAGCCCGCCAAGCCGTGCCAGGCGGCCAATCAGACGAGCGAAGGCTATGGCGGCTCACGTAATCCTGGAGGTCAGCAGCGAAATCCGGGGGCGGAACACGACAGCGACGCTGTGATGTTCGGGTCCCATCAGCACTGTCATGGACAGTCGGCCCTAAGCGGAAGCGGCAACGCTCGCCGGTCTCGTGCTGCCTGGCAAATCCTGCGGCGGCGGCAAGCATGGCCAACATGAGGGGTTGACGCCCATCTAACCCAGGCGTATCGCGCCAATCGTTGCAGAGCCACACGGCTTCGGCAACACCACCCCAAGCGCAAACCCCAGCAAGGACGTAATGGACAGTCCCAGTCCCGCCGCCGTGCCGGCTGCGCGTTGCGCCGCTGGCATGGCTTCCAGCCACCGCTGACTGCCCGGCCGACGGCTCCGCCGCCCGCCCGGGTGGAAGGAGCCGCCATGCTCAGCAATGTGTTCGCGCCCGTCCGGGCCGATGTCGTGTTTGCCCTGCTCCGCCTCTTTGCCACTTTCATCGTGGCACTCGTGCGCGCGGCTCATGTGCCATGCTCAAAAACGGATGTCGATTCAAGGGGAGTTCTGCTTTGCCCATTACATCCTTTTCCAACCTTTACCGTGCCTACATTGATTGTCTGAACCGGCGGGACTGGGATCAGCTCGGAAGCTACGTTGATGACGAGGTTGAACATAACGACCGACCGCTCAAGCTGTCCGGCTACCGTGACATGCTGATGAAGGATTTCCAGGACATCCCGGATCTTCGCTTCAACATCCAGCTACTGATTTGCGACCCTCCGCGTGTTGCAGCTCGCCTTGCCTTTGAATGCTCCCCGAAGGGAGAGTTCCTCGGCATGAGCATTAACGGGCGGAAAGTCTCGTTTGCGGAGAACGTCTTCTATGAGTTCAAGGACTCCAAGATCACGTCGGTCTGGTCGGTTATCGACAAGACTGCAATTGAGGCTCAGCTCTTAGAGTGATGGGCAGCGTCCGCTTTCCAAACGCGTGAACTCAGAAGCGGACAGGTGGCTTCCCACCCAAGTGCGGCCGTAGCTCGCCGGCACGTGCGTAGCCTCTTGCAGGGGCACCCGTCCATC
This sequence comes from uncultured Acetobacteraceae bacterium, assembly GCA_964242575.1. Lineage (GTDB taxonomy): Bacteria > Pseudomonadota > Alphaproteobacteria > Acetobacterales > Acetobacteraceae > JANPPS01. The sequence continues at coordinate 8,529 of CAXTCN010000191.1, forward strand.
AAACGAACCCGTATCTGCTCAACCCGGGTGGGTGGCGGCCTGCCCGCGTAAGGTTTGCTGGATAGCCTGGTAGGCGCCCACGCTGCGGCGCGCGGCGGTGCCGATGACGGAGCGCACGCCTGCGAACAGGTCGGCGCCCCAGTTGGAGCGGAACCCGCCGGTGACCTTGCGGTAGGTGGCCGTGGGCCGCAGCTCACGTTCGGAACCGTTGTTGTCGGCCGGCACCTCGGGATGGTCGAGGAAGGTGAACAGGT
>CAXTCN010000192.1:0-8762 GCA_964242575.1 uncultured Acetobacteraceae bacterium
CGCGAGCCTTGTGCGTTTGCTGGTAGACGAACTTGCGGCTCACCCCGTGCCGGGCCGCCAGGTCGCTGACCGTCTCCGATCGCGCCAGCGCCTGAATGGCCAGGTCCTTGCGCTCACCCCCGGGCAGCCTCGCTGCTGCGCCAACACACCGATCCATACGCCCACCGCACCTGAAAACGTCAGGGTGCCATCACTGGACCCGGCAACGTCAACTCGGCTCCAGCTGTAACCCAGCTTTGAACCACGCCCGTTTTTCACGGCTTCTACAGCCGCCAAGGCTACCGCCACCTGCTCCTGGACGTGGATGCTCAATGCCCGCAGCCGGGCAGCGATGGGCACCAGCGGCAAGGGTTCCGACAGATCTCGCGCCAGCAAGTATAGCTTTGCGTTCGGGCGGGCATCGACGTCCCGTTATGTCGCTTCCAGGATGGCCAGCACGATTACGGTCCGGCGGAGGAAACGAAGCCTGCGATGGTCGGCGGGGACGTGCTGGTTGTGGCGGAAGCGGGGTCGGAGGAAGTGGCGCAGCTCGTCGTGACCTCGACAGAACCGGGCGGCTGACTTCGGGCACTTGAAGCCCCGCATCGGCCGGTATCGGCCTTTGATGCCCCGGTGGTCCTGCTCCAGCCTGTTGTTCAGGTAGCGGCTGGTCCGGTGCCGCACTCGCTTGCCCAGCTCGGTGCGGATCGCCCGGGGATAGCTGTCGTGGCCGTCCGTCGTGACCCGGTCAGGGTGATACCCGTCACTGCCTTGGCGGAGCGGAAGAACGCTCTCGCCGCGGCCATGTCTCGACGCTCGCTGAACAGCACGTCCACGAGCGCGCCAGATCGGTCGATGGCGCGGTAAAGGTAGCACCAGCGCCCATCCACCTTGAGGTAGGTTTCATCCACATACCAGCTGCGGCCCGCCTTGCCGCGACGCCGTCGTCGTAAAGGCCAGCATCGACCGCAGCCTGCGCGCACGGACGCTACCGGCCCAGAGGACCGAGGCCAAAGTCGCCTGCGCGGCGCTGAACCGGATGACCCGCCTCGGCATGCCGGTGTCCCAGCGTGTCCGGTGAAAGCGCCTCGGGCCGGGACTCCACGTCCACAATCTGAATTGTGCACCAAAGCCCACTGACGCCACTCAACAACTAACTAAAGCCAATCATGTTCGGGCTGCCTACCGGCAGGTATTGGCCAGTAAAGCTCAGCATGCCACTGGACGAACTAACGCGAAAAGTTGTCACTTGGTCGCTTCGCCGGTTGCACGCGAACAGGAACGCGCCGGACGGTGATAACGTCACCTGGTTCGGGTAGTCGCCCCGGGTCCATTCCGTGGCGATAAGCTGCAGCATGCCGCCGGCATCAACCGCGAAGATGGCAATGCTGTTGTGCAGCCGGTTGCCCGAATAGATGAACCGGCCGTCACGGCTGATTGTGATGGACGAGGCAAAGCTCGACCCGCCAAAGCCGTTGGGCAGCGTGCTGACGGTCTGCATCAGCGTGACCGCCGCCGTTATTGGATCAAACCGGTAGACGCCGACCTGCGAGGCCTCCTCGTGCACGACGTAGAGCATGCGGCCGTTCGGGTGGAACACGAAGTGGCGCGGGCCGCCGCCCGTCGACGCCGCCGGGAAGCTTGGGGATGGCGCCGGGTGCAGCGTGCCGCGATCGAGATCCAGCGTCCAGACGAACACTGCGTCCAGGCCAAGGTCTGTGCTCAGCACGTAACGCCCGCCTGGGTCGGTGGCGATCATGTGGGCGTGGCTGCCGTCGTGGCCGCTGTGCGCGAAGCTGCCGGGCGGTGCGCCGGCCGCCGTATCAGGGCCGAGCTTGCCCACGGGCGCGACCACGTCCGTAGATTCTCCCAACGATCCGTCCTGGCCGATGGGCAGCACGGCGATGCGACCGTCGCCGTAGTTGGCCACCAGCAAGTGGCGACCTGATGGATGCACCTCGCAGTGAGCCGGCCCGGCCCCGCCAGCCCCGGCCGTGTTCAGCAGCGCCAGCGTGCCGGTCGACGGATCGACGGCGTAGGACGTGATGGAGCCCTGCGGCTTGCCCGCGAACTGGCTGATCTCATTGACCGCGTAGGCGTGCCGGCCGTTGGCGCTGAAGCAGATCCAAGATGGGCTTGGCCCCGCGGTTACACTGGCCGGCACGAGGCCTTGCTGCGGGTCGAGGCGCGCCAGGGTTATGCCGGTACCATTGCCGCCTGGCTTCGTGTTTGTGGTGTAGGAACAGATGTAGGCGAACTGATCCGTGGCCGGATTGGCGGCCAGGCCTCTGCTGGACGCAGAAACCAACGCGGTCGTGCCTGCGGCAAGAATGCAGCGTCGGGTCATGTCGGTCTCCTTCTCCTCCATGTTCAATTCGCAGACGGTGCAAGTCAGCTTACTTCACCGCGCCAAGCGCCAGGCCACGCACCAGGTAACGCTGCAGCCAGGCAAACAGGATTGCGACCGGGATGGTCGCGACGAACGCCGCCGCCATCACATAGTGCCACTCGACTGTGTAGCGCCCAGCCACCAATGAGAAAATCTGGATCGGCAGCGTGTAGGCCGATTGCTGGCGGAGCATGGTGAGCGCGATGACGAACTCGTTCCAGGTGTTGATGAAGGTGAATATCGCGGTGACAATGATCGCCGGCACCGCAAGCGGCAGGAACACGCGGACCAGCGTCTGGAGCGGAGTGGCGCGCTCGATCCAGGCGGCCTCCTCCAGGTCTTTTGGGATGGTGGCAAAGTAACTCTGCAGCATCCAGACGGAGAAGGCGATGTTGAAGGCGACATAGACCATCGTCACCGCATTCAGGCTGTCGATCATGCCGGCCGCGACCACCAGGCGGAACAGGCCGATCACAAGCACGATCGGCGACAGCATCTGCGACACCAGCAGGAACTGCCGGTAGGCGCCGCGCCCGACGAAACGGTAGCGGCTCAGTGCGTAAGCGGCTGGGATCGAGACGGCGATGGTGGCGACGGTTGCCAGCCCCGACACATAAATGGAGTTCAGCAGCGCTGTGCCGAAGCCCGTAGCCTGCCACATCTCCGAAAAGTTGGCCCAGCGCGCGGCGGTGGGCCACCAAGCCGGGTCGAGCACCTCAGTCTCTGGCTTGATGGCGGTGATGAACATAACCGCGAACGGGAACAGGATAAGGACGATTAGCGGCGACAGCAGCAGCCAGTAGACGACGGAGCGGGTGAGCTTGCTCATGCGGCTTCCTCGCGCATTGCCAGCCGCACGTAAACAAGGGTGAAAACGAGCAGCAGGCCGAACATGATGAGCGACACGGCCGCTGCCTCCCCGAGTTTCCCGAGCCGGAACCCGGCCTTGTAGAGGTAGGTCACAAGGATGTCGGTGGAGTTGGCCGGGCCGCCCTGCGTCGTGGCCCAGATGATCGGGAACGAGTTGAAAACGTAGATGGTGTTGAGAACCAGGGCGATGTTGATAAATGGCCTCAGCAACGGCAGCGTGATGTGGCGGAACTGGTCCCACCGCCCCGCGCCCTCGATCGCGGCGGCGTCATACAGCTCGTCCGGCACCGAGGAGAGGCCGCCCAGGAATATTGCCGTGGTGAACGGGATGCTCGCCAGGATGCCGATCAGGATTTGCATCGGGAACGCGGTCGACGCCTCGGCGAACCATTGGACGTTCGTGTCGATGATCCCGAGGCTTTTTAGGCCGGAGTTGAGCATCCCGCTCTCGCCGTTCAGCGCCCAGCGCCAGACGATGGCGGTCATGGTCAACGACACCGCCCAGGGCAGCATGACGATGATCCGGGCGACGCTGCGGCCATAGAAGTCGTCGTTCAGCATCAGCGCCACCGGCACCGAGACGATGAGCGTGCCGGCGACGACGACGACCGTCCAGACCAGCGTGCGCCAGAGTGCCGCCACGAAGTCCGGGTCGGCGAACAGGGCGCGGAAGTTGGCTAGGCCCGAGAACGCCCGCAATACGCCAAAGCGGTTCACGTCATGCGACGCGAGGTCCACGAGCTCCTTTAGGGGCCACAGGATGATGAACGCCGCTAGGAAAAAGCTCGGCAGGATTAGGTAATAGGCGGTCGCCCTGCGTCCCATGACGGCCCGGGCGCCGTCACTTCTTGGCCAGTATCTCGTTCGCCTTCGTAGCTGCGTCGCGCAGCGTCGGCTCGATCTCGGCGCGGCCGAGGTAGATCGTTTGCAGCGCGTTCGAGGTGACGGTCGCAACCTCCTCCCAGCCGGCGATCACGGGCGCGAAACGGGCGCCGGGCAGCAGCGATGTGAACACCTTGAGGTCGGCGTCGTCGGCGAAGTAAGGGTCGGCCGCCTCCTTAACGTTGACGGGCAGGAAGCCCTCGATCTTGTCGAACTTCGTGCGCTGTTCTGTGGTGAACAGGAAGTCGAGGAACTTCCAAGCCTCGTCCTTCACCTTCGAGTTCTCAAACAGCACGATCGAGTCGGTCACGCCATAGGTGCCGCGCACGCCGCTTGGCCCGGCTGGAATCGCGGCCACGCCGTATTGCAGGTTCGGTGCCTCTTTCTTGATCTGGTTGGACAGGAAGGGCGCGGTGATGACAGCCGCGACCTTGCCCTGCTTGAACAGGTTCTGCACGTCTTCGCGGGAGTACGACGTGACGCCGGGCTGCGTCAGGCCATTGTTGATGAAGCTGCGGTAAATCTGTGCCGCCTTGACCGCTGCCGTGCTGCCGAGCCCGGACTTGCCGCCCTGCACGATCTCGCCGCCCTGCGACCATAGGGCGTAGTAGAAATAGACGTCGGTCTCGATCTCCTTGCCCTGCAGCCCGAACGCGAACACGCCCGGCGAGGACGCCTTGATCTTCTCGGCGTCCGCCATGAATTTCGTCCATGTCTCCGGCGGACTGTTCAGTCCGGCCTTCGCGAACACGTCCTTGTTGTAATAGAACGCCCGCGCCGAGGCCGCGATCGGCAGGCCGTAGACCTTGCCGTCCATAACGGAGGGCGCCAGGAACGTGTCGAGGAAGCGCGCCTTGAAGTCAGGCGTCACGCGGGAGTCGAGTGGCGCGATGATGCCCTGCGACACGTAGTCCAGCATCCAGCGCGTGCCGATGATCGAGAGGTCCGCGTTCGCGCCGGCGGAGATGTCGGTGGTCAGCTTCTGCTGCAGGTTGTCCCATGGCACGACCTCGATCTGGATTTTGGTACCGGGGTTTGCTGCCTCGAACGCGCGAGCGGCCTCGTTGAAGTAGGGGCCGGTGCCCTTGGAATACTCGGCGATGGTGACGCGGACCGTGCCGGCCTCTGCCACACCCGATGGCGCGAGCAGGACAGCACAGGCGAGCAGCAAGGCCTTGTATCCAAATTTCAACATGGATTTTCCCCCGTGCGCGCGGACCAAGGATTGAGGTTCAACACTATCTATGCATCCTCGCTATATGCAAGCCGACGATCTCTTTCGCCTCGATGGTCGAAGCGTGCTCATCACCGGCGCGGGCGGTGGCATCGGCCGAGCGCTGGTTGCAGCGTTCCAGGCTGCCGGCGCGATAGTCACAGGCGTCGACCGCCTTGACGCGATGATGGACGGTCTTGTCCTTGCCCACCGCCTGGTATTCGACATCACCGATGCGGCCGCGACCGACCGGGCAGTTCGCGGGCTGATCGGCGAAGCCGGGGCGCCAGACGTGCTGATCAACAACGCGGGCTTCACCCGCGGTGAGACGCTCGCCCAGGTGGACGGCGCAGTGTGGGACAGCGAGATCGCCATCAACCTCGACGGCCCGTTCCATGTCACGGCGCCGGTGGCGGCCGCAATGGCGGCGCGGGGCAGCGGCGTGATCGTGTTCATCTCGTCCGTGAACGCCCTCGCCCATCACGGCAACCCGGCCTACTCCGCCGCCAAGGCCGGCGTCATCGCCTATGCCCGCGCGCTCGCGGTCGAGTACGGCGCGCAGGGCGTCAGGGCGAACGTCGTCTGTCCGGGTTCGGTGCGCTCACCGGCCTGGGACCACCGGTTCGAGCGGGACCCGACCTTGCTGGACCGCATCGCGCCCCACTACCCGCTGGGCCGCATGGTGGAGGCGGATGAGGTCGCTCGCGCCACCCTGTTCCTGGCGTCACCGGCGGCGTCCGGCATCACGGGCGTGACGCTGCCGGTGGACGCCGGGCTAATGGCAGGTAACCTACGCTTCGTGCGCGACGTGATCGGGGAACGTTGAGATGGCCAGCCTGCGCGTGAAGGCGCTGAGCAAGCGCTACGGGCTGGTGGACGTCCTGCACTGCATCGACCTCGAGGTGGGAGACGGCGAGTTCGTGGTGCTGGTCGGCCCGTCCGGCTGCGGCAAGTCGACGCTGCTGCGGATGATTGCCGGGCTGGAGGACGTCTCGGACGGCGAGCTGTGGATCGGCGCCAGGCTCGCCAACCGGCTGGCGCCGCAGCACCGCAACATCTCGATGGTGTTCCAGAGCTACGCGTTGTTCCCGCATATGACCACGCGGGCCAACATCGGCTTTGGCCCCCGGATCAGGCGCGACGCGTCCGGGGTCATCGACACGAAGGTCAGGGCCGCCGCCGCCATCCTGAATTTGCGCGATTACTTGGACCGCTACCCCCGCCAGCTCTCGGGCGGGCAGCGGCAGCGGGTCGCGATGGGCCGCACTATCGTGCGCCAGCCGGATCTTTTCTTGTTCGACGAGCCGCTATCCAACCTCGACGCGAAGCTGCGGGTGCAAATGCGCACTGAGATTAAGGCGCTGCACCAGCAGCTCAAGACCACGATCATCTACGTCACGCATGACCAGATCGAGGCCATGACGATGGCCGACCGGATCGTCGTGATGAACGGCGGGCGCATCGAACAGGTCGGCTCGCCGCTGGAGCTGTACGACCGGCCGGCAAACCGGTTCGTCGCCAGTTTCTTGGGCTCGCCCTCAATGAGCTTCATAGCGGGGACCCTTGAGCGCGGCGACGGCTCGGCCCGGGTGCGGACGTCGGACGGCACCCTCCTGCCGGTTGGCGAGACCAGCGCGCGGTCAGGCCAGGCAGTCGAGATCGGCATCCGGCCGGAGCACTATCGGCTAACGGCCGAGGGCGGCCCCGAAGGTTTTCCCTTCATCGCCGCGGTCATGGAGCCGACTGGGGCCGAGACGCACCTGTTTGGCACGATCGCCGGCGTCGAGATACGGTGCGTGTTCCGCGAGCGCATTGACATCCTGCCCGGCGACACGCTGCACCTTACGGTTGACCGCCGCCATGTCCATGTTTTTGACCTGGCAACAGGACTGCACCTGTGACGCTATCAAACGTCGACATGCCTGCCCCGTCTTGATCGACATCAACCGCGCGCAGGCCCATGCCGACCGGCGCGCGCCTAGCCTAATCGGCCGCCATAGCCTGTACGTCCACCGCGTGCCAGAGCGCGCCGCCCACCACCACGCTGTCGAGCACGAACCGCTGGGCGCCGGTCCGTGTCTGGCCTGAGACGTCGGTGAAGATGTAGCGCCCGTCCTCGATCCACATCACCGTCGCGTCGCCCGTGCTGCCGATTGACAGGTCCCCAAGGTCCGGCCGGCCCAGCGCCGCGGCAGGCGTCGCGGTCACCGCGCGCACGATATCCGGCAGCGCCATGCCGAGGCACAGGAACTTGCTCATGGTCTCCATGTTGTCATAGGCCGGGCCGTCGATGCACAGCACGTGCACGTCCGAGCTGATGATGTCGGGCGGGAAGCCGCCGGCCAGCATCGCCTCCGCCACCGCGAAGTCGAACGAGCCCTTGCCGTGGCCGATGTCGAACAGGACGCCGCGCTCGCGCGCCTGCCAGCACGCGTCCTTGACCCGGCCGTCCGCGTGGCAGGGCGCGTTGGGAAACGGCTTGAAGCAGTGCGTCAGCGTGTCGCCGGGCCGCAACTCCGCCAGCACGTCGGCGTAGCGCGGCGGCGGGCGGTCGATGTGGCACATGACCGGCAGCCCGGCCCGGTCGGCGGCCTCCAGCGCATGGTACAGCGGCGCGATGCCGTTCACGCCGCTGGTGTTGGCGCCCACCCGCACCTTGATGCCGCGGATCAGGTCCGGGTGCGCCAGCGCCACGGCGGCGCAGGTCTCGGTGTCCATCATGCGCATGTCCAGGCTCTCGCCCACCATGACCGACGGCGCGAACGCGAAGATGCCGGCGTGGCTCACGTGCAGGTAGGCCAGGATGCGGGTTTGGCTCACCTCGATGACGTGCTTGCGGAAGCCCGGGAAGTTGCCGGGTCCGGCCGAGCCCACGTCGAGCCAGGTGGTGGTGCCGGCCCGCCGCGCCAGCGCGTCCGCGTCGATGCTGATGGAGGTGCCGCCCCAGTACACGTGGGTGTGGAAGTCGATGTGGCCCGGCATCACCAGGCAGCCGGACACGTCGCGCTCGGCCCGCCCGCGCAGGCCGGGTCCGAAGCCAGCGACCTTGCCGGCGGCGAAGGCGATGTCGGTCACCTCGTCGCGCCCGGCGCCCGGGTCCAGCACGCGGCCGTTGCGCAGGATCAGGTCATGGGTCATGGGGGCTCCGTTTCCAACCAAGGGCATTCACTGTGCGCGGCGCCACGTTTCATGTCGAACCAGTTTGCATGGCCTCTCGCTTGTATGCAGAGTAACGAGAAGGCCATTCCAGGATGCTGCAAAACAGGCTTCGACAACACAGTCAGGGAGTTGCTCATGGACCGCTTGCTGCAGAGCTATTTGTTGACACGCCGCCGAGTGCTGCAGGGCATGGCGGCGCTGCCTGCAACTACGGCAATTGAACTAAGCCGCTAGCGCGGCAGTATTCCTCACACCCATGTGGTTCTGCGA
>CAXTCN010000193.1:0-8706 GCA_964242575.1 uncultured Acetobacteraceae bacterium
CAAACTGGGGAATTTTCAACCGCCCGATCTGCGGAGAATGCAGGCGGCACTGACAGCGAGTCCCGCCAGCCTCGATCACACGCGGAATGCGAGCACGCTCGAGCTGGTCCACAACCTGACCGGCCTCTCGCAGCTCTAGATCGGCGTAAAGGAGGGCAAGCGGGCCCTCATTGCTGCGAAGCGCCAGCATGCCGACGAGGCCAAGGGACACCAGCGCCACCGCCGCCATAGCAGCCAGCCGCATTGGCCCCAGAGCTCGCAGGCTCGCAATCAGTGCCGTCATTGGTCGCCCCCATTTTGGTTCCGTGCCATGGGGGCATCTTGCACGCCGGTGGTTACTTAAAGGTTAACAGCCCGGCAGCTATTGCCGGGTGCGCGGCCAACTGCCACGTTGCGCGCACCACCCACATCAAACCGGACGGCTAGCGCGTCTTCACGGCTTGCACGTCGGGAAGGCCCACCTCCAACGCGCCGAGCTGCACATTCAGGGCGGCGCCCTTGCGCTGCACGCCTGTCGCCATGCCGGTGACGCTGAACGGGATGGTTTGCGCCTCGCCACTGGCATCCGCGGTGGTCACGATGGCACGGTAGGCGCCGTCGTTGACCTTGTTGCCGTCGTTATCCTTTCCGTCCCAAGTCCAGGCGTTGCTGCCGGGCTGGCTCGTGAGCGTGGCGTCCCTCAGCTTGGCGCCGCTGTCGGCGTAAACTCCGATGCTGACGCGTTGCGGGGTTGCGGCGTTGAACTGCAACGCTGCCGTGCCGCCCTGCAACGCCAGGCTGTCCGCCTGCACCTGGACTTGCTTGCCGACCAGGGAGGACGACTGGAGCATCTCGCTTCCCTGAGTCAGCTCGATCAGCTTGGTCAGGCTGCCGTTGGTGTTAATTTGCTGCTCAACGCTGGAGAACTGCACCAACTGGCTGGTGAACTGGTTGGCATCCAGCGGCGCGGTCGGGTCCTGGTTTTGCAACTGCGTCATCAGCAGCTTGAGAAAGTCGTTGTAGTTGCCTGACAGTGTTGAGGATGCGGTAGGCTTTGCGGCAGATTGGGCGGCGGTTGCGGCAGCGGAGATCGTGGTCATTGAAATATCCTTTAAGCGGTGATGTCGATACCCGCACGCTGCATGCGGCGGTTAGATGCTTGTGCGGCCTCGGAAACTTGCTCGTGGCCAGGGTAGTTGCCGTTGGAGTTCCGGCCTCCCGGGCGGCCCTGCGCTGGCTGGCCGGAGCCGCTATCCGGGTTGGCCATGCCAAAACCTGTCGCGTCCCGAAGCATAGGCGCTGGATCGGGAGCGAGCTGGAACTGCACCGTCCGGCCGTCCGGTGGAATGCCTGCAAGGTCAAGCGCGCGGTGCAACTGGGGTTGATCGCGCACCAGCATAAGCAGGGTGTCCGGACGCTCGACTGACAGGCTGATGCGAGACGGCCCGTCAGCCGTGCGGTCAATACGGACCTGTATGCGGCCGAGTTCGGCCGGATTGAGGCGTATGATCAGCGGCTGCGGCGTACCGTCGTCTGGGGCGGCAAGAACCGCCGCGACAACTGGTGCGATCTGCTGTGCTGGGGTGGTTGGCGCGGAGGGCGCTGGCGCAGGCACCGTGGCGTGCGGCACCTGCGTGGGCAGGAGCGCCGCCTGCGACGGGGCAGCGAGCAGCGCCGGGTCGACTGCGGCAGGCGCCGAACCCGCGACGGGACCAAGCTCTGGAAACGGCGCGGCTCCGGGTGCGTCGGTGCTCGTTCCAACCGCTTGTCCGGTGGCGGACAAGGAAGAGTGCTGGCGTGATGCACCTGAGGCGCGTGCTGGCGCTGCCGCGTCGAACTGCGGCGGCGCTGCCTGGTCCGGGTTTTGCAGCGGAGAGAGTGGGTTTGATTGAGGTTTGCTTTCGGCGCTCTCGACGCCTTCGACGCCAATCCCGGCACCCGGGTTCGCAGACGTTTCGCCTCCAACACCGACGCTGGGCAACGCTGCGGATGGGACGGCGCTTGGAGGCATGGGAATAGGAAGCGCTGGAACCGGTGCTGGCATCTCCGGTTGCACTTGCGGAAGGGCCAACTCGCGCAGCTCCGAGATCTCGGCTTCGTTGTCGTGCGTCAGGTCAGGATCGGTTACCACCTTAGAGAGTACTGGCGCGGTAGCCGGCTGTCCCTCTGCGGCCGGTGAAACGGGAACAGTAGCCGGTGCACCCGGCAGCATTGGCGTTGGCATTTCAGATTGCTGCGCGACCGGCAACAGGGCCTTGCTACCCGACGCTTCGTTGCCCACGGCCGGTGCGCTTACCGATTGATCCATTACCTCAGTAAAGGCGCTGGGTTTAAGACCTTGGCCCTTGTCCGAACGTGCGACCTCGAACCGGGATGGGTCGGTCATACGCGAGCGTGGGATGGCTTGGGCGGATGTGTTTGGCATTGGACCAGAACAAAGCAAGACCTGGGCCACAAGGTTGAACCGGGCGCACAGGCGGCATTGAAGCTGGGTGCCCGGCAAAAAGTGCCGATGTGCGCCGAGTTGCTCGGCTATTTCAGCCGAGTGCGCGGCAGGCCGTGTGCTGAACGCCAGACGCGGCGCGGCTCCGGCGGCTGGCACGGTTCGTGCTGTATGCCTGGTAGTCCGGGCATCGACCCGGACCCGACCTCAAGGAGACTTAAATGTCGCTATTCGGCGCCATGAACACAGCAATCAGCGGCCTGACCGCGCAATCGGCCGCGTTCGGCAATATCGGCGACAATGTTGCCAACAGCCAAACCGTCGGCTTCAAGCGCACCGACACCAGCTTCCAGGACTTCCTGACTGTCAGCAACGCCTCAGACAACCAGTCTGGTTCAGTGGTGGCGCGGCCGGACTACGTGAACACGGTGCAGGGCACGGTTCTGCAAACAGACAAGCCGCTGGACCTGGCGATCACCGGCCAGGGCTTCTTCACCGTCAGCCGGCCGGTCGGCGAGCTGAAGGGAGCCCCCGTGTTCCGGCCTGAGGCGGAGTACACCCGTGCAGGCGACTTCAGCCTTAACCGGGACGGTTTCCTGGTCAACAGCTCAGGCCACTTCCTTAATGGTTGGACGCAGGACCTGACCAAACCGGCCGGCACGCTCGACCAGACCCAGTTGCGGCCCATTCAGATCGGTAAGGGCGGCTATGGCCCGACGCCAACCTCGCAGGTCGCTTACTCGGCCAACCTTCCGGCGACATCGGCGAACGCCACGCCCATCGTGTCCGACGTGCCGGTGATCGACGCGCTCGGCCAGAAACATACGTTGCAGCTTGCCTGGACGCAGACAGCCGGCACGGCGAATGCCTGGCAGGTCGCGATCCAACAGCCCGGCGTGTCAACGCCGCTGGGGACCGCCGCCATCGGCTTTGGGACGACCGCGAATCCTGGGGCGCCGGAAGGCGCGGTCGGCAGCGTCAACGCCGTCAGCGGCGCGGTGACGGGCAGCACGTTCGCGGCTGGCAGCCCGGCGCAATTACAGGTCACCGTGGATTTTGGCTCAGGTCCGCAGCCGATCACGCTCGATCTTGGCACTTACGGGCAGGCGAACGGCCTCACGCAATACGCCGGCAAGGAGTTCAACCTGCACTCGCTCACGTCAGATGGCGTGGAGCCCGGCAGCTTCAGCAGCGTGAACAACCGGCCGAACGGCGATGTGGTGGTGAACTTCGACAACGGGCAGTCCCGTGTGGTGGCGCGCGTGCCGCTGACCACGTTTGCCGATCCGGACGCGCTGCAACGTGAGGACGGGCAGGCCTTCACCGCGACCCGGGACAGCGGCGCCCCGCAGACGCTGAGTGCCGGCAAGAACGGCGCCGGAACGCTGGTCACCAGCGCGGTTGAGGGCAGCAACGTGGACATCGCCAAGGAGTTCACCAAGCTGATCGTGGCGCAGCGGGCCTACTCGGCCAACACGAAGCTGGTGACCACGGCAGACGAGTTGCTGCAACAGACCTTAGATATGAAGCGCTAGGACCAGTGCCGTGACCCTCGACGGCGTCATCCATCTCGCGAGTTCCGGGCTCGACAGCATCAGCAAGCGGCTGGCGGTCGTGTCGCAGAACGTGGCGAACGCCAGCACGCCGGGCTATGTGCGGGAAACCGTGGCCGTCAGCAGCGCAACCGCGGCCGGGGAGGGAACCGGCGTTCGCACCGGTGTCGCAACCCGGGTGGTGGACACGGCGCTGCAGGCGGACGTGTTCGCCGCGAGCGCTTCCACCAGCGGGCAACAGGTCCGTGCGGATGCACTGTCGGCCATTGACGCGGCGTCCGGCACGCCGGGCAGCGGCACGGACCTGCCTAGCTTGCTGGGTGCGTTGCAGGACGGGTTCTCTCGGCTGTCTAGCGACCCGGCGAACCAGACGCAGCAGCGGCGAGTCGTGCAGCAGGCCGGGGCGTTAGTACGGGGCGTGAACGGACTGGCGACGACCATCGTCGCAGCCCGGCAGCGAGCGCAGGACAACGCGGTCGCGGATGTGACGGCGGCCAATGCGGCGCTGCGCGCGGTAGGCTCGTTGTCGGTTCGCATCACGCAGGCCGCCGCTCGGGGGGAGAGCACCGCGGACTTGGAAGGCCAGCAGGACGCCGGGATACAGACGCTCGCGGACCTGACCGGGGCGCGGTTCCTCCGGCAGTCAGGCGGCGAGTTGCTGGCAGTGGTTGGCGGGCTGGTGCTGCCGCTGCAGGCGGAGACCGGCCCCTTTGCGTTGGCGACGGCGAGCCTTGCGCCGGATACGCCGGCCGGCGCCGTGCCGCGGCTTACGCTCCAGGGGCGGGACGTGACCGGGCAGCTCAGCGGCGGGCGGCTGGGCGCCGAACTTGCGCTTCGGGATAGCGTGCTGCCAAACCTGCAAGCCGGCCTAGATGGGTTTGCGCAGGCACTCGCGGCCCGGTTCAACAACCAGGGACTGACCCTGTTCACTGACCCGGCTGGCGCGGTGCCGGCCACGGTGCCGGCTGGATTTGCCCAAACGGTCCAGGTCTCGGCCACGGCGCAGGCGACGCCGGCGGTGCTGCGGGACGGCGCTGGTCCGGCTGGCGCGGCGGGAAACTCGGACCTGATTGACCGTGTGCTGAACCGCGTGCTGGGGAGCGGCGCCAGCAGCCTTGCGACGCTCGCGCGCGGCATCGCCACCACGCATTCCGGGCTTGCGGCGGAGGCGGCGGCGCGGCTGGACACTGACCAGGGCATCAGCACGGCGCTCAGTTCAAAGCTTAATGAGGCCGGTGGGGTTTCGGTCGATACCGAACTCGCGGACCTGGTGCGGTTGCAGAACGCCTACGCCGCCAACGCCAAGGTGTTGTCGGCGACCCAGGCGATCTGGACCGGTCTTTTGGAAGCAATCCGTTGATTGAGCATGGGGCACGCTTATGACCAGCATCACAGCGCCTAGCGATTATGGCCAACTCGTGCGGCTGCTGGGCCACAGCTCGGACGTCCGCCGGCAACTGACCCAGGCGAACCAGCAGGCGGCGACCGGACGGATCGCGGAGACGTACGCCGGGCTAGGCGCCGGGGCACGGGTCTCGCTCGACCTTCGTCCACAGATTGCGCACCAGGAAACCTGGCAGGCGAACATCGACGCGGCATCGGGCCGGCTGGAGGCGACGCAGAACGCGCTCAAAGGCATCAGCTCAATCGCGTCCGACCTGTATGCCCGGACCAACACGTTGAATGGCCTGAGTTCATCCGATGCGGCAAGCGTGGCGGCCCTGGCGCGGCAGGGGTTGGAGCGGGTGGCGCAGTTGCTGAACAGCAAGGTCGGGGATGTCTACATATTTGCCGGGCAGGACACCGGCACGCCGCCCATTCCGGATACGTCGCCCGACTTGCTGGCGGCGGCGTTGCTCGCGAGCGACACCGCAACGGCGCCGTTCTCCAGCACGCTTAGTGCCACGCCGCCCACGGTCAACGTCGGGAACGGGGAGCGGGTGAGCGTCGGCCTGGTTGCGAACCGAAACACGCTGGCGGTTTCACCGGCGCCGACCACCGGCTCCTACCTACGGGACATCATGCGCGGCTTGGCGACGCTTACGACCGTGACGAATGGCCCGGCGCTGGCTGCCACGGCAGCGGACACCAGGACCAGGCTTTCGGGCGCCATCAGCACCATAGCAGTGGAGGCTGGCGCACTGGGTGACGTGCAAGCGGGGCTTGCGACACGCAAGGCACAGTCCCTGGCCACGATCACGACCTTGGCGTCGCAGGTCTCGGACGCTGAGAACGTTGACCTCGCGGCAGCGCTGACGCGGGTGACAAGCCTGCAGACACAGTTGCAGGCCTCCTACCAGATCATCGCCGGAATGCGCGACCTGACGCTATCGCGATACCTGTAGCCTCGGATAAACGACGGCGGCTGCGCTATTGGTCGTACGAGACCAGTGCCTCGACCGGCAAATCGAGCCGTTGGCGCCCGCCGAGAAAAGCGAGTTCGATCAGCACCGCCGCTGCCGGAACCACTGCGCCGACCTGGCGCAGCAGGGAGACGCTGGCAGCCATGGTGCCTCCGGTCGCCAACAGGTCATCCAGCAGCACGACCCGCGCGCCAGGCGTGATGGCGTCCGACTGGATTTCGATCCGGTCCGAGCCGTATTCCAGCGCGTAATCCAGGCCTTCGACGGCGCCGGGCAGCTTGCCGCGCTTGCGAAGCATGACGAAGCCGCAGCCTAGCTTGGTCGCGAGCGGGGCGGCCAGCAGGAAACCGCGGCTCTCGACGCCTGCCAGCACATCCGGTTGATGACGGCGCACGAGGCCCGCCATGCGGCCGATTGCCACCTGCCAGGCGTCCGCGTGCCGCAACAGGGTCGAGATGTCGTAGAATAGGATGCCGGGCTTCGGGAAGTCCGGAACGCTGCGGATGTAGTCTTTGATGTCCATGAGGTCCAACTGGTGTGGGGCGCCCCGCAATACGGCCTGAAGCTGAGCCCGGCAACCGGCTGGTATAATGGCTCGGTTTCCGCTACGCGAGACGGATGTCCAGGCCCACCCTCGCCACGCTTGCCGGCCTTCTGTTCATCATGGCGTACGTCGTGGCGGCTGTAAGCCTGCCGGGGCTGTTTGAACGTCCGCACTGGGCGCTGGAAGCCGTGTACTGGCTGATTGCCGGGTTGGTGTGGGTGCTTCCAATCCGCTGGCTGATGCTTTGGTCGGTCGGCAAGCGCTAAGCGCCGCGTCACCAGACTGCTATCGACGAATCTAAACCAACTGGTCGGGGCGAGAGGATTCGAACCTCCGGCCTCTTGCTCCCGAAGCAAGCGTACTACCAGGCTGTACTACGCCCCGACCGAGCGGCGCGTATAGCGTTCCTGGTCAGCCGGGGCAAGCCTGGGGTGACGAGCGTTCCTCCAAGCGAAGCGGCTACACGCGTTCGGATTGCGCCTCGGGCTGGGTGACGTGCTGCGCCAGCCGCGCAAGCACCGCGGGCACGTCTGGCAGCACGTCGAACAGTTGGTCCGTGTCTGGGCTGGCGAACCCAGCACGGACCGCCGCGTCGATCATGGCGAGGTAGGGCTGCGCCCAGCCGGCGATGTCGCACACCAGCACGGGTTTGTCGTGCAGGCCAAGTTGGCGCCAGGTGGTGATCTCAATCGTCTCGTCAAAGGTGCCCAGGCCGCCCGGCATGGTGACGAAGGCGTCGGCGGCGTCGAACATTTGCCGCTTGCGGTCGTGCATGCTGGCGGTAACGACCATGCGCCCTACGCCGCCGTGCGCGACCTCACGCCGTTGCAGGAAGTCCGGAATAATGCCCAGGACCTCGGCGCCTCCTGCCAGCGCCGCATCCGCCACAACACCCATGAGGCCAACATGCCCGCCGCCGTAAACAAGGCGCCAGCCGGCTCGCGCGATCCCAGCGCCGAGCATCATGCACGCCGCGGCATAGCGCGGGTCGGCGCCAAAGCGGGAACCGCAGAACACGGCGACGGAGCGGATGGGGCGGCCGGGTAGCAGATCGTTTGCTGTCATGGAGGACATAACCACTGAGGAGAAGAGCAGTTCTCCCATGGCGCACCGGGTCTCGTCCATTGACCTACTTCGGCCTTGCCCGGCGCTGGCGGGCAACTGGCATGTGCATGTGATCTGGCGCACATCCCGGCGCCTGAGGGGCGTCCAACGTAAGCCAGAGCAAAGGTCGCCCTGCAAAGCGCAATATTACGTCATAGAATTAACATTTTTGGGTTACAAACCCGGTCAAGGTTGGCTGGCGGAAACTGCTATTGGAGGCTTGCACATGCAACAATCCATCTTGGTTGTTGAAGACAACGCCGACGTGCGTCAGCTCACCGTTGAGGCGCTCACCGACGAGGGCGGCTTCGCAGTGTCCGCGACCGACTGCATCGCTCGCGCGCGTTCAATGATGGCCGAACAGGGCAGTTTTGATCTGCTGGTGCTGGATGTCGGGTTGCCGGACGGTGACGGCCGTGAGTTCTGCGCTGGGCTACGCCGGTCAGGGTCCCACATTCCCATCATCCTGCTGAGCGGCTTGGCCGACGAGCAGGACATCATTAAAGGGCTCCGGGCCGGCGCTGATGACTACTTGGTCAAGCCGTTCGGCATAGCCGAGTTGCTGGCGCGGATCGGTGCCCAACTCCGCCAGCCCAATCGTAGAGGCGATGTGCGCCTCCCATCGCAGGACGTTGCGGCCTAGAGCTTTGCATTGGGGTTCGTGCGCTTAGAGCGTCCTCAGCCTGACTAGAATCGAACAAGCGCTTGCGTTTGGTGTCG
>CAXTCN010000194.1:0-8608 GCA_964242575.1 uncultured Acetobacteraceae bacterium
ACAGGATCGTGAACCCGATCTCCCGCGACCCGTCCAGCGCCGCCTGCATCGGCGTGGCTCCGTTCTCGATGTGACGGACGATGTTCTCGACCATGACGATGGCGTCGTCCACGACGAAGCCGACCGCGATGGTCAGCGCCATCAGCGACAGGTTGTCCAGGCTGTAGCCCAGCACGAACATGACCGCGAAGGTGCCGACCAGCGAGATCGGCACCGAGATCGCCGGGATCACCGTCGCCCACAGCTTGCGCAGGAACACTGCGATCACCCCCACCACGAGCGCGATGGTCAACAGCAGGGTGAACTGCACGTCCGACACGCTGGCGCGTATGGTTTGCGTGCGGTCGGACACGACCTCCACCTTGATGGAGGGCGGCAAGGACGCTTGCAGTTGCGGCAGGGCTTTCTTGATGGCGTCCACGGTGGCGATGACGTTGGCGCCGGACTGGCGCTGGACGGCGATCAGCACGGCGCGCTTCTCGTTCAGCCAGCCCGCCTGGGTTGGGTCCTCCGGCAGGACAACGGCCCGGCCCACGTCGCGCACGCGGATCGGTGCGCCGTTGCGGTAGGCCAGGATGGTGTCGGCATAGCCCGCGGCGGTCAGGAGCTGGTCGTTGGTTTGCAGGGAGTAGGCGGTTTGGCTGCCATAAAGCTGGCCTTTCGGCTGGTTGACCGTGGCGTTGGCCAAGGCGGCGCGCACGTCCTCCAGGTCCAGCCCGGCGGCGGCGAGCTGCGCCGGGTTGAGTTGGACGTGGATGGCCGGGCTTTGCAGGCCGCCGATGCCCACGAGGCCGACACCGGCCACCTGCGAGATTTTCTGGGCGAAGATCGAGTTCGCGTAATCGCTCACCGTGGTGATGGGCAGGGTGTCGGACGTCAGGCCGATCAGCAGGATCGGCACGTCGGCCGGGTTGGTCTTGCGGTAGATGGGCGGGGATAGCAGGCTTGCCGGCAACTGCGCGGCGGCCGCGTTGATTGCGCCCTGCACGTCCCCTGCGGCGGAGTCCACGCTGCGGGACCGGTCGAACTGCAGCGTGACCTGGGTGAAGCCGCTGCCGCTGCTGCTCGTCATCTGGGTGATGCCGGGGATTTGGCCGAACTGCCGCTCCAGGGGCGTTGCAACCGAGGACGCCGTTGTCTTGGCGTCCGCGCCGGGCAGCTGCGCCGTGACCTGGATCGTCGGGAAGTCCACGTTCGGCAGCGCGGCCACCGGCAGGTTCAGATACCCGGCGACGCCCACCGCCACGATGGCGACCATCAGCAGCGATGTGGCGACCGGCTTGTGGATGAAGCCCGCGGACATGTTCATGGCAGCAGGCCCGCCGTCGCGCTGGACGAGCCGGGGACGTCCGCCGGCTTGGACGATACGACAACAACGCCGGCCGTCAGGCGATACTGGCCTTGGACGACGACGGTGTCCCCAGGGTTCAGCCCCTTGGTGACGATGGCGACGTCACGCCGCTGCTGGCCGGTCTGCACCGGGCGGACTTCTGCCTTGCTGTCCGCGCCCACGACGTAGATGAAGGCGCCCTGCGGCCCCTGCTGGACGGCATCCGCCGGGACGGTCAGAGCGGCCTTGGCGACGGCCGTCGTCAGTTCGACATTGACGAATGCGCCAGGCCACAGGCGGCGCTGGGCGTTGGGGAACACCGCCTTAAGCTGCACGGTGCCCGATTGCGGGTCGGCCTGGTTGTTGACCACCAGCAGTGTCCCGGTATCCAGGGCGGTCGTGCCGGCCTGGTCATAGGCCACCGCCCCCACGTCACCGGCCGCAAGCGCGTCCTGCACCTGTGCGATGTTGGCCGAGGGCAGCGTGAGCAGCACGGCAGCCGGCTGCACCTGCGCCAAGGTCACGAGGCCATCGGGGTCGGTCGGGTGGATGACGTTGCCCACATCCAGGCGGCGCACCCCCGTGATGCCGTCGAACGGTGCGGCGAGGGTGGTGTAGCCCAACTGTGTTTGCGCATCGTCAATGGCGGCCTGGTCGGACTTGAGGGTGCTTTGCAGTTGCGTCACCTGCGAGCGCTGGTCCGCCACCTGCTGGTCGGTGGCGAAGCCGCGGCTCAGAAGGGGCAAGTTGCGGTTGAGGTTGACCTGCACGTTGGCAAGCTGCTCCTGGTCGCGGGCCAACTGCGCCTGTGCCTGTTCCAGGCGGGCCTGGTAAGGGCGTGGGTCGATCTCGGCGAGCGCGTCGCCACGCTTCACGGCCTGCCCTTCAGTGAATGTCATCTTTTGCAGCGTTCCCGTCACTTGGCTGCGGATGGTCGCGGCGTTGAGCGCCTGCACCGTGCCGAGGCCGGTCAGGACGATAGGCACGTCCCTTTGCTGCACAGGGGCCGTGACCACCGGCACCGGCGGCGCCGGAGCCGCTGCAGCCTGGGGCTGTTCATGAAACGCGACAAGCGCCACTGCGCCGCCGACAACGAGGATGGGAGCCAACCCCGACTTCACCAGGACGTGCATGGGGTTTTCCTTTTCCTGCTTAGGAATGCAACGTGTTTGCAGGCTACGGCGACAGGTTGTGAGTCCGCCGCCATGCTGGTTCAGCGATGGGTAGCGGCCCCGGCCGGAGCCGCCGCACGCGAGGCCGGCTGCACGCGGGTGGTGGTGAGCGAACCCATCTGCTGCGTGCCTGTCGAGCCGGGTGGCAGCGTCCGCGCACCGGGCGGCAGGCTGTTGGGAGACTCCGGCTCGCTGTTGGCTGAGTTCGGCGCGGGCGGAGACTCGGTCGCCCCCTGGGCAAATGCCGGTGCGATGCCAGCCAAGACCGACACGATGCCGAGCGCATAAAGGGCAGAAGTTTTCATGGGAGCCTCCGTGTTGCAGCGGCAAGGTCGCCGCTGTCCCTGACTAAGGGTGCCCGCCCCGGCCGGGCCAATGCGAAGTGCTTACGGGGACATGGCCGGCGCGCATGACGCCACATGACCAGGCTTGGCGGGGCATGCCTGTCCGAACTGGTCGCGGTGCCCTTGGATGCGGCCATGCGGACCGATGCCGGCTCGGCATGACGCAGTGCGGCTCGTGCATTGGCGTTCCGCGATGCGGCACCCCTGATTGAGGGCAGCGGAGGCATCGGTGCCGCCCGCCTCGCCAAGAAGAAACACCATGTTCAGCGTGTCCAACCGCGCCAAGCTCGCGCTCGCCATCCTTGCCATCACTGCCGGCCAAGCTGGCACAGCGTTTGCCGGCGAGGGCAACGGTCCCCGCTTCCCCGGCAACGATGTTCCAAACGTTGCCGTGTCGCGCTCTACCGTGTCGCCTGCCCCGGCCTACACGGCGGGCGTCGTGATCGGGGGCACGCTGCCATCCAACAGCAACGGCCAAGGTGAGCCTGAGCCGGCCAACTCCCTGCCTCCGGGGTTCGAGGACGGCACGCCAGCCATGCAGCACAGGCAAGCGTTGCACAGCTACTGGGGTGAGAGCACCCGTTCCCAAGCCGGGTGAGGAAGAAAGCCTGACTGTTGGAATGGCGGGGCTGCAGCCACACGCGCGGTGGTGCGCGAAGGTGTAGCTGCCCCGTCAAGCTGCCGGAGGCGGTTTTTGGCCGTTTTCGATGATGGCTCTTGTCGGGTTCCGGGGTGGTGCTGGGTCCGCCACGCAACCAGGCCGGCGATGAGGGTGGCGAACAGGGCTTTGCTGCGTCGGCACGCATTGTGCACGAACTGGAAGAAGCCGAGGTAAAGCGACAACTTGTCCTGCGAGATGCCCCGGTGCGGGCGCAACCAGGAGCGCAACAGCGACCAGCAGCCCTCAATCGTGTCGACGTGCACCCTCGCGGAACCCGTCACACCACACCCCGGGACTGAACCTGTAAGTCCTAACAGGCCTAGTATTTTTCTTGATTGCTTGCATTACTGCCTTTGCGACCAAGTTCAATGGCCGTAAGCTTTAACTCGTCCGCAAATACATGCAGAAATCTGAGTATGACATCAAAATCCTGCTCGCTGTAGGTGGCGAGCACACTATCGACCCGCTTTGCATGAGCGGCGTAGATGGCATCAACCTTTTCGATCGCTTCCGGAGCTGCCTTCAACAGCCAGCGGCGCCGATCGCTGTGGTCCTGCTCGCGCGTCAGAAACCTCCTGCCGACGAGCTTGTCCACGATCGCGCTCATAGACGCAGGAGTAAGGCTGGTCTGCTTGGCCAATTCCGACGCTGTCACCGTTCCTTCGTGCTGCACAAGGCGAAAAGTTTCGAGTTCGGTCGGGGTGAGATCGAGCCGGCTCGCGGCAGCGTGCTGGAAGAGCACAGTCCTCGCCCCGAACTGCTGCGCTCGCATCTGATAGCGCTGAAACCGACTTTCGGACATTCGCACCCAAGCTGTTAGGTTGACAAACTGTTAGACAGACTTATCTTCTGCATTGCAAGAGGTACTAGCCCAGCCATTCATCATGGCATCGTCGTGAGCTGACCCGCAAAGGAAGAGTCCCATGCAGTTTATGGTTTTTGGCAAGCTATCCAAGGAATACGACGGAAAGCCCGTTGCCGGCCTTCAAGACGTTTTGCAAGGAGAATGGGCTGCATCGCGTGAATGGTATAAGAAAGGTTGGCTTCGCCAGAGCTGGCTGTTCGAGAACAATGCTGGCAGCATTGGGTTATTTGAAGTCGAATCCAGAGAAAAAATGGAGGAAATTATCGCTGAGTATCCAGGCATCAAGGAAGGTTTCGTTACAGCCGACATTCGCGTTGTCGAGCCTTATGCTGGGTTTTTCTTCGATAAGATTGACAAATAAAGCACTATTGCTAGTTCGTTTACTAGTTGACGTTTGACTGGAGAGACCCGATGAGCCTTCAACAGAAAGTTGCTGTCGTCACCGGTGCAGCAACCGGCATAGGAGCCGCTATCGCCAAAGGACTCGCTGACAGCGGCGCATACGTGATCGGCGTCGATGTCACGACAGCGGCCAACGACCAGAGTACGGATTTAGAGCATGTCCAGTGCGACCTGTCTGATCCACAGGGCGTTGATCGCTGTTTTTCCGAAATCACAAGCCGCCACGGCGGTGTGGACATTCTTGTCAACAACGCGGCTTTGGCCTCAGAAATTAAACCTCAGCCTTTTGACCAGATTACGCCTGAGGACTGGACCCGCGTCATGACGGTCAACACTGTCATGCCGTTCCTATGCAGCCGCGCGGTTGTTCCGCATATGCGCGAGAAGAAATGGGGGCGGATCGTGAACATCACATCAGCTACGGTTTTCCTCGGCACGCCTTTTAATCTGCACTACATCGCCAGCAAGGGCGCAATCGCGGTGATGACCCGCGCGCTCGCGAAGGAGCTCGGCGCTGACGGGATCAACGTGAACGCCATCGCGCCGGGCATGACGATCACAGACGGCATCCGGAAGAACCCCGCTTATTCAAAGGAGATGCTCGCGGGCACCGTGAAAGCGCGCGCAATCCAGCGCGAGGAAGGACCTGAGGATCTCGTCGGCACCTGCCTGTTCCTAGTGGGCCAGGGCGCCGATTTTATGACCGGGCAGATACTGACCGTTGACGGCGGCGTGGCATTTCACTGAGCGGTCGCCCAAAGGCAGCCGTATCATAGGCAACCGGAGCCGCGTTGCCGGACCACCTAACCGGCGCACTGGCAAAACGCCAATCGACTCGTCCGGCTAGCACTTAATCGGAAAGATCTGGGCAATGTCCATTCTCGTAGTCGGCGGCACCGGCCATGTCGGTTCGTTAGTAGTACAGGAACTCGCCGACCGCGGTGCGTCGGCACGGGTGTTGACAACTGATCCCGGCAAATCGCGGTTGCCGCCGCGCATGTCCGCAGTGAAGGGTGACTTGCTGGAGCCCGCCTCTATGCGGGAGGCGCTAAGCGGCATCGAGACGGTTTTCCTCCTCAACGCCGTATCACCCTCGGAGTTGACGCAAGCTTTGCTCACTCTGGATCTGGCGAAAGAGGCCAAAGTCAGGCACATCGTTTACGTGTCGCAGATCAAGCTGGACTGGCCGGATTGTCCGCACGCCGTCGCCAAAGCTGGCGCCGAAGCGCTGATCCACTCTCACGATCTTCCAGCCACGATCCTACGCCCGGCCTACTTCTTCCAAAACGACATGGCCCTGAAGGAGCCGATTTTGGCCGGCGCCTATCCAATCCCGATCGGCGATGTGGGAGCGGAGATGATTGACATTCGCGACATCGCTGCGGTCGCGGCGGTCGCGCTTCTCAACAAGGGTGCTATCGGTTCGGACCCGGTGGTCGAGTTGGTGGGTCCCGATAACATCACCGGTGAAAGCGCCGCTGGAATTTGGTCGGAGGTGACTGGAAAACCGGTGACCTACGCGGGTGACGATACTGGCATAGCCTTTGAGAGCCGAACGGCCGGGAAGATGCCCGGCTGGCAGGCGCACGATCTCGTTGCGATGTTTCGCGGCTGTCAGCGCGAAGGCATGAGGGGGAAGCCCGGCGCTGTCGAACGGCTTGCGAAACTGCTCGGACATCCGCTGCGAAGCTACCGCACCTTTGCCGAGGAGACCTACAAGTTGTGGCAGAGCGGTTAAGCTATCAGGTTTGGCGGCAGCGAATGAGTTGGTCCCCGGATCCTGGGTGGGTGGTTCAGTTCGATCCGCTCTGAGGGTGACGGAACCGGATGACGGGCAAACGAAGTCGGTGTTCGATCGAGTTTGTGGCCTCAGCGGCGCTGCGGGTCGAGGCAGTCGCAGCGCAGTCGGTGGCCAGATACGGCACCCACCAAGCGATGATGCGCAAGTTGATGAGCGCCGAGCGGAGGCGTGAGCGGTCGAGCAGGGGAACCCTCGGCTGTATGTCATCCTGCGCTGTGAGGTGGTCCCAAGCAGCCGGTCCAGCTTACTACCGGCCGGCGGGCGAGACGGTGCTGAAGCTGGTGTTGATGCCGCTGATCGACGCGTAGTTTTGAAAGACGCCCTGGTAAGGCTTGCGATTGAGGCACTGTTCGAACAGCACACGAAGGAGGCTCTGCGGTGAGCAAGTTACGTGCGATAACGGTCGCCCTGGTCACGGCGGCATACATGGCTCTGCCCGCGGTCGCGCAGGCGCAGACAACGCCTGCCATCTACGCCGAGTTGGACCGGGGTGTCCACGCGCTGGTTGTAAAGATTACAGTCAAGCCCGACAGGACGGCGGAGTTTTTGCAGCTGATGCGCGCACGGATCGAGCAAAGCCGCAGCGATCCCGCCGTCGTCGATTTCCGCGTCTTCGCTTCAGCCGACCCGGCGGTCTTCTACGCCTTTGAAAGCTACCGCGGCAGAGACGCCTTCGACGTTTCCAGAAAATCGCCGGACTCCGCCGCCTTCGCCGCCCGGATCAAGGATGTCATGGCGCAACTTTCTGAGGCACAAGTCTTGAAGCCGCTGCCGTGAAGCAGGCGGCGCCGGATGGGTTAGCAGCGCCAGTCGGGCGCTGGCGCCCTGACCCCTAATGTTCATCGCAGTCCACAACACAGGGTCGAGTGACCGCCTGGGTTTGGGACATGGGTTTTGGTGGTAGCGGAACCGAAAGTTCCGAGAAGATTGAGGTCAAACATGAAGGTTCTTGTGCTGGGTGCAACGGGCGGAACCGGACAGCTGATCGTCCAGGACGCGCTGGCGAACGGCCATTCCGTCGTGGCTCTGGTGCGTTCGAAAGCGCGCGCTCCTGATCTTCCAGGAGCAGATTTGGTTGAGGGCGACGCTCGTGACGAAGCTGCTCTTTTAGGAGCGTTGAATGGTTGCAATGCCGTCGTCAGGTTGGTGGCTTGCCGGGGCGGATCTAGTCGCATAGCCGGGCGGGATGACAACGCCCAACCAGAGATGGTCGGGACAATTCAGGCAGGCCGTTAAGGAGATTTTCTGCCTGAGCGCGGCGAGGATGCCGCGGATCAGGAGCAAGAATGACGAAGCGAGCACGCCGGAACCACAACCCGGCTTTCAAGGCGAAGGTGGCGTTGGCCGCCATCAAGGGCGAGAGGACGCTGGCTGAGCTGGCGCTTCTGCATGACGTTCACCCGAACCAGATCACGGCGTGGAAGGCTCACCTGCTTGAGGGTGCCGCTGAGGTGTTCGGGTCTAGTTCTGCGGCCAAGGAGGCGGCGTCAGCGATCGACGTAAAGACGCTGCACGCGAAGATCGGTGAGTTGACGCTGGTGAACGATTTTTTGTCTGGTGCGCTCGGCAAAGCCGGCCTGCTGAGCGCAAAGCGATGATCGACCGCAGCCACGGCTTGCCGCTGCGGCGTCAGGCAGAGGTGCTGCAGCTCAGCCGCAGCACTCTCTATTACGAACCGCGTCCGGTGCCGGCGGCCGAGCTGGCCGTCATGCGGCGGATTGACGAGTTGCACCTCGACCACCCGTTCGCGGGCAGCCGGATGATGCGTGACTTGCTGCGCGGCGAGGGCATCGCGATCGGGCGAGAGCGGATCGTGACGATGATGCGGCGGATGGGCATCGAGGCGCTATACCGCCGGTCGAATACGTCCAGGCCCGCGCTTGGGCACAAGATCTACCCGTATCTGCTGCGAGGCCTCGATGTCGTGCGGCCGAACCAGGTGTCACGCTGTAGTTAACCGTGAGACTGTGTTCTGAGTGGTTCTTGCCCACTTTCGATGATCGATCCTGGGCATCCCTATATAGGACGAGTGA